>NZ_SRHQ01000001.1:0-439294 GCF_004683995.1 Methylorubrum sp. Q1
TACCGTGACCCGGTAGAGCATCGTCCCGAAAGGTGGCCACCGGCTTTCGGAAAATGACGATGCAAGAACGAAATCCTAGCGCATCGTCCGGATGGCGTGTGGGTGCGGACGGGCCTTGCACGTCCCCTCCCCCGCGAAAGTCCGCCCCGTTTCGTCGAGATGGCGACTTGCCAAAGGCTCGGCCCGCGTCATTCCATGCAGCGAAGGTGATGTCGGATACGCGGCCGTGCCGGTCCCGAAACGGGAGCCGGCACAGGATGGCCGTCCTGACAGACGACAACGGTCCGGACCGGCAGACCTTGGCAAAGGGGCAGCGGGCTGGGAAAGAGGCGCCATGACGGTCCGACGCCCCCTCGCCCTCGGTTCGGCCTCGCTCGCGCTCCTGGCCGGGCTCCTGCTCTCGGCTGTTCCGGCCATGGCGGAGGTCAAGGTCGGCGTGGCGGTGCCGCGCACCGGCCCCTACGTCACCGTCGGCGCGCAGGTGCTGCGCGGGGTCGAGGCGGCGGCGCGGGATGCCAACGCGAAGGGCGGCATCGACGGCGAGCCCATCGTGCTCGACGTACAGGACGATTCCTGCGATTCGAATCAGGCCGTAGCCGTGGCCAACCACTATGTGAACTCGGGCGTACGGCTCGTCGTCGGCCATGTTTGCTCGAATGCGTCGCTTGCGGCCTCCGATGTCTACGCCGCCAACGGAATCGTGATGATCACCGCGGCCTCGGTCGCCGCCAAGCTGACCGACCGCGGCCTGCCGACGATCTTCCGGGTCTGCGGCCGAGACGACGACCAGGCCAAGCTCTCGGCCGCGATCCTCGCCGAGCGGTTCCGCGACCGGAGGATCGCCATCCTCAACGACCTCTCGCCGGCCTCGCGCACCCTCGCGGCGGCGACGAAGGACAACCTCAACCGCATCGGCGTCAACGAAGCGATGGCGACGGCCTTCCAGCCGAGCGATGCCGACGACGTGGCCCTCGCCGACCGGCTGAAGGCCGCGAATATCGACGTGGTCTATTACGGCGGCGACGCGCAGGAGATGGGCCGGCTGGTCCGCATCTCGGCCGAACGGGGCTTTCGCCCGCAATGGTTCGGCACCTCGGCCATCGCCACGCCGGACTTCGCCAAGATTGCCGGCCCTGCCAGCAACGGCGTGCTGATGACCTTCTATCTCGATCCGAGCCGCAAGCCGGAGGCGCAGGGCGTGGTGGCCGAGTTCAAGGCGCAAGGCGTCGAGGCGGACGGCTCGATGATCTACGGCTATGCCGCGCTCCAGGCGCTGGTGGAGGCCGGCAACTTCGCCCACAGCACGGAGCCCGCGCCGATCGCCAAGGCCCTGCACGGCGAGCGCTTCGATCTCGTGCTCGGCCCCGTCGGCTTCGACGCCAAGGGCGACATCACCGCCCAGGGCTACGTGCTCTACGTCTGGCGCGACGGCAACTTCACGCCGGCCAAATCGAACTGAGGCGGAACGTTAAAGCATCATCCCGAAAGGTGGTTGTCGGCTTTCGGAAAAAACATGATGCGAAAACAACAGCCTCAAGCATCGTCCCGAATCAGGCATCCAGGATGATGCTTTAGTCCCGCAGGGCCGCATCCACCTCGGCGCCACGGCCGAGGTCGCGCATCACCTGATCGAGATGCGGGCGCTTGCGCAGTTGCAGTGCATGCAGGCGCCGCACCGCCTCGCTGAGGCTGCCCTGCCGACCGAGCATCTCGTCGGCAAACGCGATCATGCGCGCGTTCGGCCACGCCTTCTCCCGCTGGGCGTGGAGGCGGGCGATCAGGTCTTGCGCCGGCGTATCGGGCTCGGCCTCGGCGAACAGGGTCGCGAGCGCCGCGGTCGAGCGCGAGATGCCGACATGGCAGTGGACGAGGATATGGATCTCGCCGCCATCGGCAATGGCGTCGCGGCCGAAGGCGAGGATCTTCTCGACGTCCTCGCGCTCCGGCAAGACGACGCCCGGCGCCGGCTCGATGGCGTCGTGGAAGCGTAGGATGGTGCGCCGATGGATCCCGTAGGCGCTGAACGCCTCCGGGTCCGCCCGGTCGGGATCGAGGATCGACAGGACGTGGCTGACGCCTCGGGTCTGATGCTCGACGAGTTCGTCGAGGCCGCAGACGGTGTGGAGGTGGAGCTTTTCGGTGTTCACGCCGAGCCTGCTATCACGCCGCGCCGCGCGATGCGACGGGGCGTGCCCCGGTTTCCGGATGGCCGGCTTCACGTGTATGGCAACGGTCGGCCCGCGGAAGGGCGGTCGAGCGATCGGGACGAGCCGGGAGATCCATGGAAAAGCCCCTGCCGAAGTCCGTGCCAGAGTCCGTCCAGCGCCGTGCCCTGTTGACCGCCGGCCTCGGCGCCGGATTGAGCGCCGCCGGATCGCTGGCGAGCCCGGCCCAGGCTCAGCAACCGACGCCGGAGCTGCGCTGGCGCCTCACCTCGGGCTATGCGCGCAACCTCGACATCCTGTTCGGTGCCTGCGAGAGCCTCGCCAAAGCAGTGGCCGAGGCGACCGACGGGCGCTTCCAGATCCAGGTCTCGGCCGCGGGCGAGTCGGTCCCCGCCGAGGGGCTGCTCGACGCGGTCGGAAGCGGCAAGACCGAGATGGGCCACGCCCCGGCCAGCTTCGGCATGGCGAAGAACGCCGCCTTTGCCCTCGCCACCGCGATGCCGTTCGGGCTCAATGCCCGCGGCCAGAACGCGTGGTGGCTCCAGGGCGGCGCGGCGGAGCTGTTCGCCGAGATCTTTGCCAAGAACGGATTGGTGGCGCTGCCCGGCGGCAATACCGGGGCGCAGATGGGCGGCTGGTTCCGCAAGGAGATCAAGACGGTCGGCGACCTCCAGGGGCTCAAGCTGCGCATCGGCGGGCTCGGCGCCACGGTGCTGGCCAAGCTCGGGGCGGCCGTGCAGGCAACGCCGGGGCCGGAGATCTACGCCGCGCTGGAGAGCAAGGCGCTCGATGCGGCCGAATGGATCGGCCCGCACGACGACGAGAAGCTCGGTCTCCAGAAGATCGCGCCGATCTACCACTATCCCGGCTTCTGGGAGGGTGGCGCCCTCCTGCACTTCTGGATCAACGCCGACGCCTGGAAGGGCCTTCCCAAATCCTACCGCGCCCTCCTGCAGGCGGCGGCCGCGCAGGTGAATGCCGACGTCCAGGCTCGCTACGACGCGCGCAACCCGCAGGCCCTGCGCCGGCTCGTCTCGGGCGGCGCGCAGCTCCGCCCCTTCCCGCAGGATGTGATGGAGGCAGCCTTGAAGGCGTCGAACGAGGTCTACGCCGACCTCTCGGCCAAGAACCCGGACTTCAAGCGGATCTACGACGCAATGAAGACCTTCCGGAACGAGGAATACCTCTGGTTCCAAGTGGCCGAGTACACCTACGACAACTTCATGATCCGTGCCCGCGCCCGCGGATGATCGGACCTGAACTCAAGACAAAAAAAAGCCGCCCGTGAGGGCGGCCCGAAGTCTAGGGAGGAAACGCCCAAGGAGGGCAGCGGGAGGCAGACGCCGTCTGCGTTCCCGCAATGCACAAAATGATCTTCGCCCTGGATTTTGCAAGTCGCTTGGTCGGCAATGATCACGTTTGCGCGTGTGGAGGCACACGTCGGTCGATGTCTGTCACTCAAATGCCGCAGACGGGTTCGAGCCGGGGACGCAATGGATCGCGGCCATCTATGCAGTAGATTGAGTCGCGCCCATTGTTTTCGTACACGACAGATCCCTGAACGGGTTGGCGATTTCTGATCCGCAGCCAGCGACGAAGGGCACGTCGGGCCGCGCCCGATGCAACGTTTTTGACGCTGATGCATTCCCCGCCCCGACGGGACGTCGGACCCGCGAAACGGAAGGCGAGGCCCGAAT
Source organism: Methylorubrum sp. Q1 (assembly GCF_004683995.1). Taxonomy (NCBI): domain Bacteria; kingdom Pseudomonadati; phylum Pseudomonadota; class Alphaproteobacteria; order Hyphomicrobiales; family Methylobacteriaceae; genus Methylorubrum; species Methylorubrum sp. Q1. The sequence goes on from NZ_SRHQ01000001.1 coordinate 3,863, forward strand.
CGCCGCGACCGGCGGCCTCGGCGGAGACGGACCGAACCGAAGCAGCCGAGACGGGGCATTTTCGAGCGATGGCGATCCAACCGGCCCGCATCCGGGTGCTGAACGACGTGAAGCCGTCCGAGGGCGCCGATTACGTCCTGTACCTGATGCAGCAGGCCATGCGCGTCCCGTTCAATCCGGCGCTGGAACTCGCGATCGAGGAGGCCAACCGCCTCGAACTCCCGCTCCTCGTCTGCTTCGGCCTGCTCGACGGTGCCAATGGCTTCCCCGAGGCCAATGCCCGGCACTACGCCTTCCTGCTGCAGGGGCTCGCCGACGCGGCCGCCGCCCTGGAAAAACGCGGCATCGCCTTTCTCGTGCGCCGGGCGACCCCGGCCGAGGTCGCCGTCGACCTCTCGGACAAAGCCGCGCTGCTGGTGCTCGACCGCGGCTACCTCGCGATCCAGAAGCGTTGGTACGATGAAATCGGACGCGCGGCGCAATGCCGGATCGTCCAGGTCGAGGGCGATGTAGTGGTGCCGGTCGAGACCGCCTCGACCAAGCACGAATACGCCGCGCGCACCCTGCGCCCGAAGCTCCGGAAGCTCTGGGACGATTATCTCGAACCCGTGAGACCGCGCACGGTCGATCACCCGTCCGAAGGGCTGATCAAGCGGCTGAAGCTGAAGGCTGGGCTCGACGTCTCGGATTCGAAAAAACTTCTCGCGAAGCTGACGCTCGACACCACGGTCGGCCCGGTGAAGCGCTTCCGCGGCGGCTACACCGAGGCCGCCGGGCATCTCAAGCGCTTCGTAAAGGACGCGTTCGCCGGCTACGGCGCCGGCCGCAACAAACCGGAGGCGGGGGCGGCCTCCCACATGAGCCCCTACCTGCATTTCGGGCACATCTCGCCGGTCGAGATCGCACTGGCGATCCGCGCCGCCAAGGACGGCGACCCCGACGACCGCTCGGCCTATCTCGAGGAGCTGATCGTCCGGCGCGAACTGGCGATGAACCACGTCTTCCACATGCAGGGCTACGACGACTACGCCCGCGCCGTGCCCGACTGGGCCCGCAAGACGCTGGCCGAGCATGCCGGCGACGAGCGCCCGAAACTCTATTCCGATGAGGATCGGGCGGAGGGGAAGACCCACGACCATTACTGGAACGTCGCCATGCGCGAGATGCGCGAGACCGGTTACATGCACAACCAGCTCCGCATGTACTGGGGCAAGAAGATCCTCGAATGGTCGCCCTCGCCGGAGGAGGCGTTCGCCCGGACGCTGCGACTCAACAACCGCTTCTTCCTCGACGGGCGCGACGCGAACTCCTTCACCAACGTCGCCTGGATCTTCGGGCTGCACGACCGCCCGTGGCAGACCCGGAAGATTTTCGGGAGTGTGCGCTACCAGAGCGAGAACTCGCTCAGGAAGTTCGACGCGAAGGGCTACGAGCGGGCGGTGACGCGGCTGTGCGAGGAAGAGAAGGATTGAGGCGAAATCCGACGACGTGCGTCGCCTCCGAGGCTCCTACCGGATGGGCTGGCGCAGGATCGTCTTTAGTTTGGCGGGCTCCGTCTTGCGGGGATCGCTGAGATAGATCTCGTGATGCGGGCCGTTGAAGGTCACGCCCCGGCTCGGCATGACCTCGTCGTGGAGATGCTTCAGCGTCGGACCTTCGTCGTCGTATCGCCCGATGTGCAGGATCTGGAGCGCGCGGCCTTCCAGGTAGGGCTCGAATCGCAAGGAGCCCGGCGATGTGCCGCGCTTGCGCTCTGCCCGCATCACCGCGCTCTCGAACATCGCATGCGTGACGAAGTCGGGAGCCGCGATCATGACGGTCCAACACCACCGGTCCTTCTCACGCCGGACGAAGCTGGAAGGATCGTCCGACCACCAGAGGGCTTCCAACGGCGGCACCACGTAATCGCATCCGAGCGCCTTGGCGGCGAACTTCATGGCGTAGCTCACGCCGTAGAGCGACGTGACGGCCGTCCGGTAGGCGCTTGCGGTGTTGGGATCTCCCTCGCCATCGACCTTGACGAAGCTCAACGGCGGCACCGAGACTTCCGAGAAAGCGCTCGTCGATGCGCGATACAGTTCCTTGTAGCGCACTTTCAGATCAAATTTGCTCATGAGCAACCGATGACCATCTTCGATGAAATATTTCGCCTCAGTCCCTCAATCCGCTACGTCTCGATCTATGCCGACGCGACGGTGCAGATGAGGCAACGAGGGGATTTGCCCAATGCGTCCTCGCCCGAGTCCGACAAGTACGAGGAGCTGTTCATCAATCCCGCGCTGCTGAAATTGGCAAAGCAGCGCGGCATTGTCGATTGCGGCGGCGCACGCTACGTCATTGTCGGCTACGGTCATTTTCATCAACTCGTCATCGACCGACCGAACGGCCACGTCTCGGTCTGCTTTGATCTCGGCGAAAATCCCATTGTTTACGTCGATCGGATCCTTTCGCTCCTCTAACTTTCGAGCCCCCTTGGCGGCGGGCCGCGCAGCATCCGCCTACCGCTTCAAACATCCCATCAGCCCATCCACCTGACCCATCCGGCTCTGGATGCGCCCGGCGATCGCCCGCACCCCGCGGGTCGGCTTGCCGGCGCTGCGCAGGATCGGGTTCGGCAGCACGGCGGCAAGCAGGGCGGCCTCGCCCCGGGTCAGGTCGCGTGCGCTCTTGCGGAACCAGTGGCGGGCGGCGGCCTCGGCCCCGAAGATGCCCTCGCCCCACTCGGCGACGTTGAGATAGATCTCCATGGTCCGGCGCTTGCCCCAGACCGCGTCGGCCATCACAGCGAGCGGGATTTCGAGCCCCTTGCGGATGTAGGAGCGGCCCGGCCAGAGGAAGACGTTCTTGACCGTCTGCATGGTGATGGTCGAGGCGCCGCGGCTCGGGCCCTCCTCGTCGTCCACCACGTCGCGCAGGGCGCCCCAATCGACGCCGTTATGCAGGCAGAAGCGCTGGTCCTCGGAGGCCATCACCGCCTGGACCAGGGCCGGTGCGATCGCCTCCAGCTTGACGCTGTCCCGCTGCGCGCCCTGGAGCGTCAACCAACGACCCAGCATCAGGGTTGAGGGCGGGGTCGCCACGCTATAGACGAGCGCGAGCGTGAGCGTGAAGGCAAGAATGGCAATGGGAGCGAGCGTGATCAGGGTGGCGGCGCGCCGCAGCCCGGTTCGACGCCTCGGGGCGGGATTCCGCGGCACGGGGGTCCTCGCGATGGGCTTCGACGAAGGAATCCTCCGCAGGTCGCGCCCGTGCCGTTCCGCCTCGCTCTCCTCCGGCACCGCCACGTCGCGTCCGCCCCTCCCCGATCCAGGCCCCTTCCGATGACCTCAACGCAGGCTTCCCACCCCTCGGTCAAGGCGGACGCCTATACGGGTGACTTTACCCACAGGCTCGCTCAGGTCGCCGACACCGTCGAGACCTTCCTCGTCGATCTGCTCGGGCCGACGCTGCAGGCCGGCGAGATCGCCCGCCCGCCCCGGCTGATGGAGGCGATGCGCCACGCCGTGCTCGGCGGCGGCAAGCGCCTGCGGCCTTTCCTCGCCATCGAGACCGCGCGGATGCTCGGCGGGGCCGAGGATGCCGCGCTCGCGGCCGGCGCCGGTGTCGAACTCGTCCACTGCTACAGCCTCGTTCACGACGACCTGCCGGCCATGGACGACGACGACCTGCGCCGCGGCAAGCCCACCGTCCACAAGGCCTATGACGAGGCCACCGCGATCCTCGTCGGCGACGCGCTCCAGACGCTGGCCTTCGAGGTGACCGCCGATCCGCGCTGGCAGCCCGATCCGGCGATCCGGGCCGAACTCGTGCTCGGCCTCGCCCGCGCCTCCGGGCTCGGCGGCATGGTCGGCGGCCAGCTCCTCGACCTCTCGGCCGAGGGGCGCTTCGGCCCGGCCACCATGGATATCGACGACACCCTGCGGATGCAGGCGATGAAGACCGGCGCGATCCTCGCCTTCTCCGTCGAAGCGGGCGCTCTCGTCGGCGGCGCGAACGTGGACGAGCGGGCGGCACTGCTGCGCTACGGCAAGGCGCTCGGCCAAGCCTTCCAGGTTGCCGACGACATTCTGGACCGCGAGGCCTCGCCGGAAGCGATGGGCAAGGCCACTGGCAAGGACAAGGAGGCCGGCAAGGCGACGCTGGTCGAGCGCCTCGGCCTCGACGGCGCGCGGGCGGAGTGCGACCGGCTGGTGGCGGTTTGCGAGGAGGCGGTCGCCCCCTGGGGCGAGCGGGCCCAAGTGCTCAAGGACGCCGCCCGGTTCACCGTGGCGCGCAAGGCCTGATTCCTTACTCTGGTCGCGGCGGGTCCGCCGGCCGCACGCCGTGGAAGCGGTGCCGCTGGTCAGGCGGCACCCGGGCGCAATCCTCGCGACGGCCGAACACGCGGTAGCGGGTGCGCGCGACGAGGCCGTAGAGGCGGTCACGCCACGGCTTCGGAACGATTGCGAGGACCCGGAACCAGCGCCACGGCGCCTTGAGATGCCGCGCCACGGCGAGCGCGGCATCCGAGCGCGTCAGAGACCGGCCATCCTCGACCAGCAGGAAGGTGCCGTTGAGATCCGCGGCCGTGAAGCCGTGGCGGGCGGCGAGGTCGAGCCCCTCGCCGGACCACGCGCCCATGAAATGCAGGCTGTGGTCGCGCTCATGCGCCAGCACGAAGCGCAGCATCCCGGCGCAGAGCACGCAATCCGTGTCGAAGACGAGGATCGGCGGCATCGGCCGGGGTGCCGAGGCCGTCACGCCGCGCTGACGACCACTTCGACGAGGTTCGGCCGACCCGAACGGATGCCCGCCTCGACCGCCCCGGCGATGTCCCCGGCCCGCTCGATCCGCAGCGACGGCACGCCCATCGACGTGGCGAGCGCCAGGAAGTCGATGCGCGGCTCGGTGAGGTCCATGGCGATGAAGCGGTTCGCCCGCACCGAGGCGTAGTGCGTCTGCGATTTCATGAACTGCTTCAGGATGTTGTACTCGGCGTTGTTGATCACCACGAAGGTCACCGGCAGCCCCTCGTGCGCGGCGGTCCAGAGCGCCTGGGGCGAGTACATCGCCGCACCGTCCCCGACGATGCAGACCACCGGCGCCCGGTCGAGCCCGAGGGAGTAGCCGACCGAAGCCGGCATGCCCCAGCCCAGCACGCCGCCGCGGATCGAGGAATATTGCCGCGTCCAGGTGCTGTGCAGGATCGTGCGCAGATGCCCGAGGGTCGCGGGCGCCTCATCGACGATGGCGACGTCGGAGCCGACGGCGCGGGCGATCTCCCAGGCGGCGACGAGGGGATGGATCACCGGATCGGCGAAGGCCGCCTCCGCCTTGGCCGCCAGGGCGGCACGCCGGGCGTCGTAGGCTGCCACCGCCACCTCGCGCCGACGCGCATAGGCCTCCGCCCGCGGCGCCACCCGCGCCTCCAGCAGCGGCAGCAGCACGTCGAGGGAGGCTCCGACATTGCCGACCGTCGACAGATGCGTCGCGTAGGTGCGCCCGAGATCGCGCGCATCGGCCGAGAGCTGAAACACCTCGGTACCGGGCGGCACCGCCGACCCTTCCGTGTAGAGCACGGTGATCAGGGACTTGCCGCCGAGCGCGAACACGGCATCGTACTGTCCGAGGATCTCGGCGATGCCGCTCGCTTTGGTCGGCAGGTTGCCCATCCAGAGCGGGTGGGCTGTCGGGAACGGGATGTGGGCCGGCCAGGAGGCGCCATAGACCGGCGCCGCCAGCATGTCGGCGAGCCGCACCGCCTGCTCCGAAGCATCGCTCGCATCGACCTCGTCGCCGGCGATCAGGGCCAGCCGCCCCGGAGCGAACGCGGCCAGCCGGTCCGCGAGCCGGTCGAGGGAACCGGCCACGGCGCGGTGGTCGATGGTCGAAATCTCGCCGAGCGGCGCGTCGGTCATCGCCTCCATCACGTCCATCGGCAGGGACAGGAAGACCGGACCGGACGGGGCGGCCATGCAGTCGTTGAAGGCGCGGCGCAGAAGGATCGAGAGCTGGTTGGCGTGGGTGACCTCCCGCGCCCATTTCACGGTCGGGGCGGCGATCGTCGTCAGGTCGCCGAACAGCAGCGGATCGGTGATGACGTGCCGCGAATCCTGCTGGCCCGCCGTCACCACCAGCGGCGTGCCAGAGATCTGGGCGTTGAGCAGGTTGCCCATGCCGTGGCCGAGGCCGCCCGCCGTGTGCAGGTTGAGGAATCCTGGCCGACGCGCAGCCTGGGCATAGCCGTCGGCCATGGCGACCGCGCTCGCCTCCTGCAGCGCCAGCACGTAGGCGATGTCGGGCGCGTCCGTCAGCGCATCGATCAGCGGCAGCTCGGTCGTGCCGGGATTGCCGAAGACGTACCGCACCCCCTCGCTGCGCAGCACCTCCACCAGCACGTCGGCGCCGCGCCGCTCGGCCAGGGAGTCGAGTGTCGTGACCGTCATGGTCTTCTCCTAACGCGCCTTCTGGCTCCTAGAGCATCGTCCCGGATACAGGATCCCGGACGATGCTCTAGGCTCTTGTTTTCGCATCATCTTTTTTCCGAAAGCCGGCAACCACCTTTCGGGACGATGCCCTAGACCCAACGCGCAATGCCCAGGCCGGGACGATGCCCGGCCCGCAGCGGAGCGCGAGGCTCACAGGATCGACGGCGGGACGGGGGACATCCATCCCTCTGTCGAACGACCGGCCGGAATCGTTACGGGTCAGGGGGCGGCGCGCGGCCGCACCGTCCAGGTCGCCCAGTAGACCGGCCGCCCGTAGAGCGAGGAGGCGTCGCTGCCGTCGATCCGCGGTGCCCGGCGGTCGAGCCAGGTCAGGAAGCCGCCCTTGTCGGGGTAGATCGTCGGCGCGTCGAGGTTGCCGTAGCGGTCGGTCATCCAGCTAAAGCCGTCACGGGTGAACCGCCCCAGCGCGTCGCCGCCGGAGCGCAGGCCGAGATAGGCGGTGGAGTGGCCGGCCGCGACGGGCTCGGCATAGAGCGTCAGGGCGGTGAGGCTGCCGGGCGAAAGGTCGGCGGTGTAGTGCAGGCAGATGTCGGCGACGGGTCCACCCGAGACGGTGACCGGCCGCGAGCAGGAATAGGCCACGGCCCAACGGTCCATGCCCCGCGCCTTGGCGACGCGCATCTCGGTCTCGGCCGGCAGGCTCTCGATCAGCGTGACGGGCGCCGACCACGTGCGCTCCGCCAGCGGGTCGCGGCTCGTGCGCAGGTAGAGCGCCATGCGCCGCCGGTTCCGCGGCGCATCGCAATCGGCGGGCAGCACGTCGGTGTAGAAGTAGTGGTAGACGCGATCGACCACGCTGATCGACCCGGTCAGGCCGCGCGCTTCGAAATCCGGCGCGGCGCAGTTTCCCACGATCGGCTTGCCGGTGTCGTCGAGGACCGGAGCGGGCTTCATCGCCGCCGGCCGGGCGCGCCCGCGCCGACGCCCCTGACCTTCGGCAGCGGGCGCCCCGAACGGCCGCCATTCGGTGCCGGGATCGGCCTCGACGCGCAGATCGAGGCTCTGGAAATCGTAGGTGCGCGCCTGGACCAGCACCCGGCGACGGCCCTCCCCGGACGGCTCCGTCGCGGTGGCGAGGATGGCGTAGTACGGGTCACCCGCCCAATCGCGCCCCGCGACCATCATCGCGTTGCCGGACGGATCGTCCTCCGGCGTGGAGGCCTGGGCGCGGAAGGTCATCTTGTCCGCCGGCTTGTCCCCATGCCTCGCCTCGCGCGCCGCCCGGCGGGCCTCCCGCCGCGCCTGACGGGTCGCCCGGCTGCGGCGGCGCGGCTGTTCGGCCCGCGCCGAACCGGCGCCCTTGAGGCCTTCGCTCCAGAAGCGCGGATCGGTCGGCGGCAGCATCGTCGCCAGCGTCTCGATCTGCCGGCCGATGCGCACGGCGCCGCCCGCCGCAGGATCGGTGGCCCGCAGGTCGGTCGGGCAGGCCTCCTCGCCGCGGCGACCACTCGGTCGACTCCCCTGGCGCGGCGGCTCGGCCCGGTAGATCACCTGAAGCGGGCCCGGCGGCCCGGTATCCTTGAGCCGCAGAATCTGCACGTCGTGGACGAAATGGCAGGGCGACGGGACGGCGTAGACGCCCTCGGCCTCGTCGGGCGAGCGGCAGATTTCCAGCGCGCCGCCCCCAGTGAGATAGCAGGCACTGGCGCCGCCGCGCGGCGCACCGGCCTGGGACGGTCCCGTCAACGCCGCGAGCACGACGAGCGGCACAGCGATGATCCGCATCCCGCGTCGAGCGGGCTCGGCCTCGGGCGAGAGGGGGCCGCGTCCGGCGGCGATGGGGTCGGGAAGGCGCGGATTGTGCACGGCGCAACCTTAGCCCTTCCGGCCCACGCTCGGAAAGCACTCCCGGCAACCCTTCCCATCACGATCAGGTCGTTTTCGGCACGCGAGAACCGAACATGGTGAAAGGATTGGCTCACCAAGACGGATTATCGTGGGCCTCCGTTCGATAATGAGGGCATTCCATCGATGAGCAGCGGTCTCTCGGCACCGGCCGGTCTGTCGGAGGTCTCCCGCCTCGCGACGTTGCTGGCCGATCAGGCGCTCGACGCGCAGATCATGAGCCGTCCCATTCCCGACGATCAGGTCCAGGCCCTGCTGGACGCCGCCGTGCTCCTCGACGAGTACGGCCAGGAGATCCCGCCCCTGCTCGGGCAGATCGTGCACGAGATCGGCTCGTCCGCGCCCGAGCGCGCCGTCCGCCCCGCCAAGCGCCCGGAGGAGGATGAGGTCGGGCGCATGGCCTGGATGCTGCGCCCGTTCCGCTCGGGCAAGCGCGCGGGTTAGGCGGAGGTTCGGTCGCCCACGGAGCGAGCGACGGACTTGCGGGGGCCGGGCCGCGCCGATAGAGCGCGGGCAACGTGGCGCGTGCCATCAGCCCGGATTTCAGCCCCATGACCACCTACAAGCTTCTGCTCCTGCCCGGCGACGGCATCGGCCCCGAGGTGATGGCCGAGGTCGAGAAGGTGGTGGGCTGGCTCAAGCGCGCGGGCCTCGCCGATTTCGAGACCGAGCGCGACCTCGTCGGCGGCGCGGCCATCGACGTCCACGGCAAGCCGCTCGCCGACGAGACGCTCGCCCGCGCCGACGCGGCCGACGCGATTCTTCTCGGTGCGGTCGGCGGGCCGAAATGGAACGGCGTGACCTACGACATCCGCCCCGAGGCGGGGCTGCTGCGCCTGCGCAAGGATCTCGGCCTGTTCGCCAACCTGCGCCCGGCGATCTGCTACCCGGCGCTCGCCGACGCCTCCGCCCTCAAGCGCGAGCTGGTCGAGGGCCTCGACATCATGATCGTGCGCGAGCTCACGGGCGGTGTCTATTTCGGCGAGCCGAAGGAGATCACCACGCTCGAGGACGGCTCGAAGCGGGCGGTCGACACGCAGGTCTACACCACCGCCGAGATCGAGCGGATCGCGCATGTGGCCTTCGACCTCGCCCGCAAGCGCTCCGGCCGGGTCGCCTCGGCCGAGAAGAACAACGTGATGAAGACCGGCGTCCTGTGGAAGGAGGTCGTCACGCGGGTTCATGCCGAGCATTACAGCGAGGTCGAGCTGGAGCACGTGCTCGCCGACAACTGCGCCATGCAGCTCGTGCGGCGCCCCAAACAGTTCGACGTGCTCGTGACCGACAACCTGTTCGGCGACGTGCTCTCGGATGTCGCGGCGATGCTGACCGGCTCGCTCGGCATGCTGCCCTCCGCCTCGCTGGGTGCCACCGACGCGCGCGGCACCCGCAAGGCGCTCTACGAGCCGGTCCACGGCTCGGCCCCCGACATCGCCGGCAAGGGTTTTGCGAACCCCATCGCGATGATCGGCTCGCTCGCCATGTGCCTGCGCTACTCCTTCGGCCTCGGCGACGCCGCCGACCTCGTGGAGGGTGCGATCACCCGGGCGCTGGCCGCCGGCGCCCGCACCCGCGACATCGTCGGCGAGGGCCAGACCCCGATCAGCACCGCCGAGATGGGTGACGCGATCCTGCGCGAGCTGGAAGCGCAGGCCGGCTGACATAGCGACTTCCAACCGATCGCAGTCGTGTCCCCCCCTTTCCCGCACGCGGGGAGAGGCCGTCCTTTACCTTGTCGTACAGGACGGATAGCGGAGGCGCAGCCGAAGCGGCGGTGAGGGGACGGCTCAGGATAGGCCTCCTCCGGACGCGCGCCCTCCCCCTCGGCTAACGCCTCGCTTCATGCCCCGGCGTGGGGGCATCAACCCCTCTTCCCGCAAGCGGGGCGAGGGGTTGATCGGCGAGAGCCGTATCCGACCTGATTGCATCAGGCCGGCGTCTCTAGCTCATTGTTGTGACGCGCATTCTTTCGACGAACCGGTGGCCACTTCGTCGGAATGCGCTCCAAGGCCGCGATGATCCGGAAACCGCGGTCACTTCTCCCCCAACGGCAGCCACCCGCGACCGTCGCGCGCGAGCAGATCATCCGCCTCCCTCGGGCCGGGACTACCCGCCGGATAGAGACAGACCGGCGCGTCCTTCCATGCTTCGAGCAGCGGATCGACGGCGGCCCAGCTCGCTTCGATGGTGTCGGCGCGCTGAAACAGGGTCGGGTCGCCCATCATGCAATCGTAGATCAGGCTTTCGTAGCCGACGGCGGGTGCCGGGTCGAAGAAGTCGCTGTAGCGGAAACCCGTGTCGATCGCGGCGAGATGCATCTGCGGTCCCGGTCGCTTCACGTTCAGGCGCGTGGCCGAGCTGGGCTCCGGGTCGATGCGCAGGCGCATGACGTTCGGGGCGAGGTCGCCCCCATCCGCCCCGCGGAACAGCGTGAGCGGCGTCGGCTTGAAATGGACCGCGATCTCGGTGCGCCGCTCGGCCAAGCACTTGCCGGTGCGCAGAAAGAACGGCACGCCAGACCAGCGCTCGTTCTCGATCTCAAGCTTGAGGGCGACGTAGGTTTCGGTGCGTGAATCCTTCGCCACGTCCGGCTCGTCGCGGTAAGCCGGGGCGTCCAGCCCGTTCTCGCGTCCCGCCGCGTACTGGCCGCGCACGGCCTTCTCCGGCGTGACCGGGCGGATCGCCTCGACCAGCTTCGTCTTCTCGTCGCGCACGATTTCGGCGTCGAAAGCACTCGGCGGCTCCATCGCCACCATGGTGAGAAGCTGGAACAGATGGTTGGGCACCATGTCCCGCAGCGCGCCGGTCGGCTCGTAGAAGCGGCCGCGCTCCTCGACGCCGATGGTCTCGGCGGCGGTGATCTCGACATGGTCGACATATTCGCGCCGCCAGATCGGCTCCAGCATCGCGTTGGCGAAGCGGATCGCCAGGATGCTCTGGACCGTCTCCTTCCCGAGAAAATGGTCGATCCGGTAGAACTGGCTCTCGTCGCCCTGCGCCAGGATGGTTTCGTTGAGCGCCTTGGCGGAAGCGAGGTCGGAGCCGAACGGCTTCTCGATGACCACGCGGCGGAACGCGCCGTCCGCCTGCTCCAGCAGGCCGGCCTTGCCGAGGCCCTCGACCACGGGGCCGAAGAAGCGGGCGGAGACCGCGAGGTAGAACACGACGTTGCCGGTGAGGCGTCCGGCCAGATCCTTGAAGGTCGCCTCGTCGGAGAAATCACCCTGCATCACGTGCAGGCGCGCGCGGATGAAGCCCCAGGGGCGCGGGTCGATCCGCTCGGCGTGGAACTCGGCGGACGGGTCCTCGGTGAAGGACTCCATGGTCTGGGTGAGGTCGTCGCGCCAGCCGTCGTCGGTCAGGGGGTTGTGATCGACGCCGAGCACGGAAAAACCGTCATCGAGCAACCCACCGCCCGCAAGATTGTAGAGGGCGGGCATCAAGAGGCGCTTCGTGAGGTCGCCGCCGGCACCGAAGATCACGAGGGTGCAGGCCGGTGTCTTCGGCGTGTCGGGCGTATCGTGAACGCAGGCGTCGGGCATGGGCCATCCGGGGCTTTCGGCCGGCGAGGGACCGACCGCTGGAATCCCGGTTTCAACAGGGGCTGGCGGTTCCTGTTCCGGCCGAGCTGCCCTGCCACACCCTACTCGTCGGTGCGGACGGCCGAGCCTCCATCGATCGGCAGGCGCACGCCCTTCAGCTCCTCGCCGGTCGGCAGCGAGCGGGCGTCCCAGCCGCCGCCCAGCGACCGGATCAGCGCGACGGCGGTCGTGAAGCGGTTGAGGCGAATCTGGAGCGCGGTGACCTCGTTGTTGATGAGCAGCGCCTGCGCGGTCACGACGGTGGTGTAGTTCTGCGTGCCGGCCCGGTACTCGTTGAGGGTGATCTCGACCGCGCGCCGCGCCGAGGCGACCGCCTCGTCCTGCTTGGCCTGCTGCCGGGCGAGGATGCGCACGCCGGCCAGCCCGTTCTCGACCTCGCCGAAGGCGGTCAGCACCGTCTGCCGGTAATTGGCCACCGCCGCCTCGTAGGCGGCCCGCGCCGTTTGCAGCACCGCCGCGCGGGCGCCGCCGTCGAAGAACACCTGAGAGCCGTTCGCGGCGATCGACCAGACGCGATTGGCGGCCGAGAACACGCCGTTGCTGGTCGCGCCCGAGATGCCGCCCGAGGCCGAGAGCGTCACCGTCGGATAGAAGGCGGAGACCGCCACGCCGATCTGCTCGCTCTGTGCCTGCACCAGCCGCTCGGCTCCGGCGATGTCGGGCCGGCGTTCCAGGAGATCGGACGGGATGCCGACCGGCACCGAAGGCGGACGCACCGGCAGGGGCGAGAACGGCAGCTTGACCTCCGAGGGCGGGCGGCCGGTGAGAATCGCCACCGCGTGCTCGAAGGTCGCCCGCTGGAGATCGACGGCGATCAGCGAGGCCTGCGTCGTCTGGAGCTGCGTCTGTGCGGTGATGACGTCGGAGCGGGCGGCGACGCCCGCATTGTACTGGTTCTCGGCGATGCTGAGGCTGCGCTTGAAGCCCTCGACATTCTCTTCCAGCACGCGCTTGAGCGAATCCTGATAGCGCAGTTGGAGGTAATTGGTCGCCAGTTCCGCCTGAAGGCTGAGACGCACCAGGGCGAGGTCGGAGGCCGAGGCCTGGGCGGAGGCGACATCGCTCTCGATCTGGCGGCGGATGCCGCCGAACAGGTCGAGTTCCCAGCTCGCCTGCCCCTGGAGCGAGACGGTGGTGCGCTCGGCGCCCAGGGCCCGCGACCGGGTGATGCCCGGAGCGCCGATCACCGTGGGGAACAGGGCGGCGCGCGCCTGCGCGACGAGGGCGCGGGCCTGATCGTAGACCGCGACCTGGGCGCGGAGGTTCTGGTTGTCGACGTCGATGGAGCGGATCAACCGGTCGAGCGTCGGGTCGTTGAAGGCCCGCCACCAGTCGCCGCGCTCGGCCGCGTCGTTCGGCAGTGCCGGGCGCCACCCCTTCTGCGCCTGGACATAGGCGAGGCTGTCCTCGCGCATCCCGCCCTGCTTGAACGCCAGCGGCGTCTCGACGGAGGGGCGCGCATAATCGGGTCCGACGAGGCAGCCGGAGGTGGTCGCGGCAAGCGCGGCGACGCCCGAGAAACGGAGCAGGGCCGCAGCCCCTCCCCTTCCGGCTCGACGCAGGCGGCCTTCGCGCAAATCACGGATCACGAAACAACCATCCTCACTCGGCCGGCACCGCCGCCGGTCCGCCCCGGCGACGCTTCGCCCAGAGCCGGAGACGGTCGAGATACAGGTAGACGACCGGTGTCGTGTAGAGGGTCAGGATCTGGCTGACGATGAGTCCACCGACGATCGCGATGCCGAGGGGCCGGCGCAGCTCGGCCCCCTCGCCGCCCGCGACGATGAGCGGGGCTGCACCCAGGATGGCGGCGAGCGTCGTCATCATGATCGGGCGGAAGCGCAGGAGGCAGGCCTCGTAGATCGCTTCTCCCGGCGTCAGGCCGCGGTTGCGCTCCGCATCGATGGCGAAATCGATCATCAGGATGGCGTTCTTCTTCACGATACCGATCAAGAGGAACACCGCGATCAGGGCGACGATGGTGAACTCGGTCCCGGTCGTGAGCAGCGCGACGATGGCGCCGATCCCGGCCGAGGGCAGGGTCGAGAGAATCGTGATGGGGTGGATGTAGCTCTCGTAGAGGATGCCGAGCACGGCGTAGACGGCCAGGAGAGCCGCCAGGATCAGCAGCGGCTGGCGCGAAGACGATTCCTGATAGCTCTTGGCCGCACCCGCGAACTCGCCATGGATGGTCTGCGGCAATTGCAGATCGAGCATGGTCTGGTCGATGACGGCGGTGGCCTCGCCCAGACTCTTGCCGGGCACGAGGTTGAACGAGATGGTGGTGGCCACGAACAGGCCCTGGTGCGCCACCTGGACCGGGGCGTTGCCGGTCTCGAAATGGGCGAAGGCCGAGAGCGGCACCATCGTTTCCTTGGCGCTCGACACCGGCGCGCTCGATGAGGCGCTGCCCCGGCTCGCAGCGATGGCGTTGCCCGCGGCGTTGCGCGCCGAGTCGGCGGCGATGGTCGCTGCCGTGTCGGTGGTGGACGTGCCGGAGGTCGACGCTTGCGAGGCGGTCGTGGTCCCGCCCCCCGCCACCGTGCCGGCAACCGCGTTGGTGGTGGCCGAGCCCCGCGCCCGGCCGCCCGTGGTCGAGACGTAGATCGTCTTCAGGACTTCCGGGTTCTGGAGATATCGCGGCGCGATCTCCATTACCACGTGGTACTGGTTGAGCGGGTTGTAGATCGTCGAGACCTGCCGCTGCCCGAAGGCGTCGTAGAGGGTGTTGTCGATCTGGTCCGGGGTGATGCCGTAGCGGAATGCGGTCGCCCGATCGATGACGAGGCGGCTCTCCAGCCCGCCCTCCTGCTGGTCGGAGGTGACGTCGGCGAAGATGTCGGTGCGCTTCTGCAGCGCTTGCAGCAGCTTCGGCGAGGCGGCGTAGAGCTCCTCCGACGTGTCGCCCTGCAGTGTGTACTGGTACTGGGCGAAGCTCTGGCGCCCGCCCATCCTGAGATCCTGGCGCGGGAACAGGAACAGGCGCGCGCCCGCGACCTGGGCGAGCTTCGGCCGCAGCCGGGCCATCACGGTCTCGATCGGCTCGCGTTCGCCGCGGGGTTTCAGCCCGACGAAGACGTTGGCGGAATTGGTACCGCGCCCGCCCGTGAAACCGACGATGCTCTCCACCGCCGGGTCCGCCTGCACGATGGCGCTCGCGCGCTCCAGCTTGTCCTTCATCGACTGGAACGAGATGCGCTGGTCGGCCTGGATGCCGCCCATGAGCTGGCCGGTATCCTGATCGGGGAAGAAGCCCTTCGGCACGATGATGTAGCCGTAGACCGTGAGCCCGATCGCGATGAACACGCTGAGCACGGTCAGTCGTCGGTGACGGAGCGCGAAACGGAGCGTCCGTTCGTAACCCCGCAGCACCGCGTCGAAGCCGCCCTCCAGCCCGCGCAGCAGGATATTGGGGCGTTGGCCCGCGTGCCTCTGCGCCTCGGGCTTGAGGAGCAGCGCGCACATCATCGGCGTCGTCGTCAGCGACAGCACGAGCGAGACGAGGATCGCCATCGACAGCGTGACCGCGAATTCCTGGAACAGCCGGCCGACGATGCCGCCCATCAGCAGGATCGGCAGGAACACGGCGATGAGCGACAGGCTCATCGAGACGACGGTGAACCCCACCTCGCGAGCGCCGAGCAGGGCCGCCTCGACCCGAGGCTTGCCCGCCTCGATGTGCCGCTGGATGTTCTCCAGCACGACGATGGCGTCGTCCACGACGAAGCCGGTCGCGATGATGAGCGCCATCAGCGACAGGATGTCGAGGGAATAGCCGAGCATCCACATCGCCGCGAAGGTGCCGATGATCGAGATCGGCACCGCCACCGCCGGGATCAGCGTCGCCCGCCACGAGCGCAGGAAGATGAAGGTGACGAAGATCACGAGGATGACCGCGATGATCAGCGTTTCCTCGGTGCTGGCCAGCGAGGCGCGGATCGTGGCGGAGCGGTCGCCGGAGATGTTGAGGTCGATGTCCCCGGGCAGCGCCGCCTTCGCCTGCGGGATCGCCGCCCGCACCCGGTCCACGGTCTCGACGACGTTGGAGCCGGGCTGCTTGTAGATGAACAGGATCACGCCCGGCTTGCCGTCGACGAGGCCGAGGTTGCGCTTGTCCTCGACCGAATCGACCACTTCGCCGACATCGGCGAGCCGCACCGCGGCGCCGTTGCGGTAGGCGACGACGATGTCGCGATAGTCGGAGGCCTGCCGGCCCTGGTCGTTGGCGTAGAGCTGGTAGCGGCGGTCGCCCGCCACGATGTCGCCCTTGGGCGAGTTGGCGTTGGCCGAGGCCAGGCCCGCGCGGATGCCTTCCAGACCGATGCCGTAGTGGAACAGGGCCGTCGGATCGAGTTCGACCCGGACCGCCGGCAGCGACGAGCCGCCGATATCGACGTTTCCGACGCCCTCGATCTGGCTCATCCGCTGCTGCACGATGGTCGCCGCGGAATCGTAGAGCTGCCCGGGCGTCAGCGTATCGGAGGTGAGGCCGAGGATCAGGATCGGCGAATCGGCCGGATTGAACTTGCGGTAGGTCGGGTTGGTGCGCAGCGAGGTCGGCAGGTCGGCGCGCGCGGCGTTGATCGCCGCCTGCACGTCGCGGGCGGCGCCGTCGATGTCGCGGTTGAGGCCGAACAGCAGGACGATCCGCACCGTGCCTGTCGAACTCGTCGAGGTCATCTCGTTGACATCGGCGATGGCCCCGAGCCGCCGCTCCAGCGGCGCGGCGACCGTGGTCGCCATGGTCTCGGGCGAGGCGCCGGCCATCTGCGCCTGAACGAGGATGACGGGGAAATCGACCTGCGGCAGCGGCGCCACCGGCAGGCGGACATAGGCGAACATGCCGGCGAGCAGCAGGCCGATGGTCAGCAGCGTGGTCGCGACCGGGCGGCGGATGAACGGTTCGGAGAGGTTCAAGGCACCGCCCCACTGGGCGCCAGCCCGTCCCGCTCCCGCCGCCCCGTGATCCGCCGCTCCAGCCGGTCGAACGCGAGGTAAATGACCGGCGTCGTGAACAGCGTCAGCACCTGACTGACGATGAGGCCGCCGGCGATGACGATGCCGAGCGGCTGGCGCAGCTCGGAGCCGACGCCCGAACCCACGATCATCGGCACCGCCGCAAACAGCGCGGCGAGCGTCGTCATCAGGATCGGGCGGAAGCGAAGGAGGCAGGCCTCGTAGATCGCATCGCGCGGGGCCTTGCCCTCCTCGCGCTCGGCCTGGAGCGCGAAGTCGATCATCATGATCGCGTTCTTCTTCACGATGCCGATCAGGAGCACGATGCCGATGATCGCGATGATGTCGAGCGAGAGCCCGAACCACATCAGCCCGAGCAGCGCGCCGATGCCGGCGGACGGCAGGGTCGAGAGGATGGTGATGGGGTGGATGAAGCTCTCGTAGAGCACGCCGAGCACGATGTAGACGGTGATGATCGCCGCGCAGACGAGGAACAGCTCGTTGGAGAGCGCCGACTCGAAGGCGAAGACGGAGCCCTGCGGCACCACGTTGAAGCTGGCCGGCAGGTTGATGTCTTTTCGCGCGGCTTCCAAGGCATCGACGGCTTGGCCGAGGGCCACGCCGGGCGCGAGGTTGAACGAGACGGTGGTGGCCGGGAACTGGCCGAGATGGCCGATCAGCAGCGGCGCGCGACGCTCCTCGATCTTCGCCACGGCCGAGAGCGGCACCTGTCCCGAGGGTGCGGTCGAGGACGGAAGATAGAGGTTGTCGAGGGAGGCGAGCGAGGTGTGCAGCTTCGGGTTCGCCTCCAGGATCACCCGGTACTGGCTCGATTGGGTGAAGATGGTCGAGACGATGCGCTGGCCGAAGGCGTCATAGAGCACGTTGTCGATCGTGGCCGGCGTGATGCCGTAGCGCCCGGCGGTGGGCCGGTCGATGGTGACGTAGGCGGCCAGGCCGTTGCCCTGGTAGTCGCTGGTCACGTCGGCCAGGAGCGGCGAGCGGCGCAGCGCCTCGACGTAGCGCGGCACCCAGGTCTCGAAGTCAGGCAGGTTCGGGTTCTCGAGGATGACCTGATACTGCGTGGCCGAGACCGCGGTATCGATCGTCAGATCCTGCACCGGCTGCATGTAGAGCCGTACGCCGGGGACAGAGCTCGTCGCGGCGTTGAGGCGTCGGATGATCGCGCTGGCATCGGCGCCGCGCCCCTCGCGCGGCTTCAGGTTGATGAGAAAGCGGCCGGAATTGAGCGTGACGTTCTGCCCGTCCACCCCGATGAACGAGGACAGGCTCGCAACGTCCGGATCCTGCAGGACGATGTCGGCCAAGGCCTGCTGGCGCTCGGCCATGGCCTCGTAGGAGACGCTCTGGTCGGCCTGTGAGATGCCCTGGATCACGCCCGTGTCCTGCACGGGGAAGAAGCCCTTGGGGATCACCACGAACAGGTAAGCGGTGAGCGCCACGGTGCCGAGGGTGACGAGCAGCGTCAGTCCCTGGTTGGCGAGCACGACGCGCAGGGCCCGGCCGTAGAGGGCGATGACGCCGTCATTGAGCCGCCGGCCCGCGCGGGCGATCGGGCCTTCCCGGCGCGCGGCCGGTGTGTCGGCGCCATGGGCGACGGGCTTGAGCAGGCGCGCGCACAGCATCGGCACGAGGGTGAGCGAGACCACCGCCGAGATGACGATGGTCGCCGCCAGCGTGATGGCGAATTCGCGGAACAGGCGGCCGACCACGTCGCCCATGAACAGGAGCGGGATCAGCACCGCGATGAGCGAGACGGTGAGCGAGATGATGGTGAATCCGATTTCGCGGCTTCCCTTCAGCGCCGCCTCGAACGGTTGATCGCCCTCCTCGACGTGGCGGGCGATGTTCTCGATCACGACGATGGCGTCGTCCACGACGAAGCCGGTCGCGATGGTGAGCGCCATCAGCGAGAGGTTGTCGAGGGAGAAGCCCCACGCATCCATCACCGCGAGCGCGCCGATCAGCGAGAGCGGCACCGACAGGCTCGGAATCAGCGTCGCGGAGAAGCTGCGCAGGAATAGGAAGATCACCATCACCACGAGGCCGATGGCGAGCATCAGTTCGAACTGCACGTCGTGGACCGAAGCGCGGATCGTGGTGGTGCGGTCGGTGAGGATCGCGACCGAGACCGAGGCCGGCATCGTCGCCTGAAGCTGGGGCAGCAGCCGCTTGATGCGGTCGACCGTGTCGATGACGTTGGCGCCGGGCTGGCGCTGAATGTTGAGGATCACCGCGGGCGTGCGGTCGGCCCAGGCGCCGAGCCGGGTGTTCTCGGCCCCGTCCACGACCTCCGCCACGTCGGTGAGATGGACCGGCGCGCCGTTGCGATAGGCGATGATCGCGCTGGCATAGACCGCCGGGTCCCGCACCTGATCGTTGGCGTTGATGGCGTAGGATTGGGTCGGCCCGTCGATATTGCCCTTGGGCGTGTTGACGTTGAGGTTGGCGATCGTCGTGCGCAGGTCGTCGATGTTGAGGCCGTAGGCGGCCATCGCCAGGGAATTGAACCGCACCCGCACCGCCGGCCGCTGCCCGCCGCCCATGCTGACGAGGCCCACACCGGCGATCTGGCTGATCTTCTGGGCGAGCCGGGTCTCGGCGAGGTCGCGCACCTGCGTCAGCGGGATCGTCGCGGAGGTGAGCGCCAGCGTCAGCACCGGCGCGTCGGCCGGGTTGACCTTGGCGTAGATCGGCGGCGCCGGAAGGTCGGTCGGAAGCAGGTTGCCGGCTGCATTGATCGCCGCCTGGACCGACTGCTCGGCGATGTCGAGCGGGATGTCGAGGTTGAACTGGAGCGTGATGACGGACGCCCCCGCCGAACTCTGCGAGGACATCTGGTTGAGGTTGGCCATCTGGCCGAACTGCCGCTCCAGCGGCGCGGTGACGGCCGAGGTCATCACCTCCGGGCTGGCACCGGGATAGAAGGTCTGCACCTGGATCGTCGGGTAATCGACGGCCGGCAGCGCCGAGACCGGCAGGTTCAGGTACGACACCGCGCCGACGATCAGGATCGCCAGCATCGACAGCGTCGTCGCGACGGGCCGCAGGATGAAGAGGCGAGACGGGTTCATGGCCGCATCCCGCCTACTGCGCCGGGCGCCGGCGTCCCCGGCGCTCCTGGCTGCCCTGGTTCGCGCCGTCGGTGGAAGCGGCCGGCGTCGTCGGAAGCGTCGCGCCGGGGGCGCCCGCCGCCGGGCCACCGGCCTGGGGGCCGGAGGTGTTGCCGACGACGCGCACCGGCGCGCCCTCGCGCAGGCGATCGGTACCGTCGGTGACGACACGGTCGCCCGCCGCAAGGCCCGACAGAACCACCGTGTTCACCCCATCGGTCTCGCCGGTCTTGATCGGGCGGACCGTGACCTTCTCGTCGCCGTCCATCAGGTAGACGTAGGTGCCGGGCGTGCCACGCAGGATCGCGGCATTCGGCACCAGGACCGCGTTCTGGATCGTCTCGACGGTGAGACGCGCATTGACGAACTGGTTCGGGAACAGGCTCTCGTCCTCGTTCTCGAACATCGCCCGCAGCTTCACCGTGCCGGTCGTGGTGTCGATCTGGTTGTCCACCGTGTCGAGGCGGCCGACGGCGATCTCGTGCTGGTCGCTGCGGTCGTAGGCGCGCACCGTCAGCTTGGCACCCGCGCGCACCCGCCGCATCACCCGCGCGACGTCGTCCTCCGGCAGCACGAACACCACCGAGATCGGACGCAACTGCGTGACGACCACGATGTTGGTCGAGCCGGCGGTGATGTAGTTGCCGAGATCGACCTGCCTCAGGCCGACCCGACCCTCCACCGGCGAGACGATCCGGGCATAGGTGAGATTGAGCTTCTGCTGATCGACGAGGGCCTGATCGGCGGCCACCGTGCCCTCGTTCTGCTTCACCAGGGCGGCCTGGGTGTCGACGTTCTGCTTCGAGATCGAATCCTGGCGGTTCAGGGTCTGGTAGCGCTGGAGATCGAGCTTCGAGTTTTGCAGCAGCGCCTGATCGCGCGCGAGCTGGCCCTGATACTGCGCGAGCAACGCCTCGTAGGGCCGCGGATCGACCTGGGCGAGGAAGTCGCCCTCCTTCACCATCTGGCCCTCGCGAAAGCCGATCTTGGTGAGGTAGCCGTTGATCTGCGAGCGGATCGAGACGGTGGCGAGCGGGGTCACCGTGCCGAGGCCCTGGAGCACGACGGGCATGTCGCCGGTCACGACCGGCGCGACACCGACCGCCTGCTTCATATCGGCCGGCCGGCCGCCGTGACCGGGACGCCCGCCGCCCGGCGCCTGTGCCATCTCCCCGGCCGGCTTCTGCCGCGCATCGTAGGTGCGGTGGGCGACGGCGCCGGCACCGCCGAGGATCAGCAGGGCGAGCATCCAGCGGCCGAACTTACGGCGCCGGCGGACCGGTGCGGTCGTCACCGGGTCCGCGGTCCGGTACTCCCGGGCGGTCTCCCTGCGTATCGGCGAACTCTCGTTCATCCCTCACACACTCATCGACGGCATCACGGCCAACAGACGCGGGCCGATTCACGATCACGATCCGGCCGGCAGCAGATCCACCCGGCTCGACCCCGTTTCGAACAAAGCTGGCTGGATTCGGTACGGCCGGCGAGCCTCGCCGGTCATTGCGGTGTTCCTACGGCGACGACGTTTCCGGCGTGTTGCTGCCGGTCGGCGCGGCCTGCGACTGATAGAGGCGCACCACGTCGCGAAACGACGCATCGACCGGCGTGACCGGCAGCGTGAGACGCAGACCCAAGCCCAGGACACCGGCCATGACGGCGAGCAACAGGCAGGTTCCCAGACGCATGATCCGCCGATGGTGAAGGGGTCGCTGGAAAGGGCCGTTGCAAGAGCGTATGCCGCCCGATCGGACATGAAAAAGGCCGCCGTGTCGAGCGGCGGCCTTTTTCGTGAAGCACGACCGGACCGGCCTGCCACACCCGAGAAACGAGGGGGCGAAGTCCCTCGAGCGCGGCGGCCGGTCCGACCGTGGAGTGAACATGCGCTTACGACTGATGATCGTCAACATTCGTCACCCTGCCGACGTGGCGCAAAAGCGGGATTTCGCAGCTAATCCGCAGGCTCGTGTGCGTGAGCGCACGTTGCGAAGACCGCACCCCGACGGTCTCGACAAGGTCCGACAAGACGCCTCTTGTGTTCACAGGCGACGAGACCGAACGCGGCCCCGTTCTCTTCTCCATTCCATCTTGCGTAGAGGCACTTGGAGTGGGGCGGTCGCTCTGCAAAGACATCGCGCATGAGTCCTGCCGCGAATCGCATCCCCCCGCTCACTGGCCATCCCGTGTTCGCCGAGCTGCCGGAAACCGTCTTCGAAGCGATGTCGCGGCTCGCGCGGCAGCACGGGGCGATCAATCTCGGCCAGGGCTTTCCCGACGGTCAGGGCCCCGACGACGTGCGGGCCGCCGCCGCGCGGGCGCTGGAGAGCGTCAGCAACCAGTACCCTCCGATGATGGGGCTGCCTTCGCTGCGCACGGCCATCGCCGCGCATTACCGTCATCACCAGGGCATCGACCTCGATCCCGAGCGCGAGGTGATGGTGACTTCGGGCGCGACCGAGGCGCTGGCCGGTGCGCTGATGGCGCTGGTTCGGCCGGGTGACGAAGTCGTACTGTTCGAGCCGATGTACGACGCCTACCTGCCGCTGGTGCGGCGCGCTGGCGGAGTGCCGCGCTTCGTCACGCTCAAGCCGCCGCATTTCCGGATCGAAGAGGCGGCATTGGCGGACGCGTTCTGCGACCGCACCCGGATAGTCCTGCTGAACAACCCGCTCAATCCGAGCGCCACCGTCTTCGGGGAGGACGACATCGCCCTGCTGGCCGACTTCTGCCGGCGTTTCGACGCGATCGCGGTCTGCGACGAGGTCTGGGAGCATGTGATCTTCGACGGCCGGCGCCATCGGCCGCTGATGGCCCTGCCTGGCATGCGTGAGCGGACGGTGAAGATCGGCTCGGCCGGCAAGATCTTCAGCCTCACCGGTTGGAAGGTCGGCTTCGTGATGGCGGACGAGCCGCTGATGCGGGTGCTGTCGCGGGCGCACCAGTTCCTCACCTTCACCACGCCGCCGAATCTTCAGGAGGCGGTTGCCTACGGCCTGGCCAAGGACGACGCGTACTTCGAGGGTATGCGGGCTGACCTCGCCCGCTCCCGCGACCGGCTGGCGGCGGGACTGTCACGAATCGGCTTCGCCGTGCTGCCGAGCGCCGGCACCTACTTCCTCAGCGTCGATATCGCGGGCCTCGCCGCCGACGACGTCGCCTTCTGCGAGCGGATCGTATCCGAGCACGGCGTCGCGGCCATCCCCGTCAGCGCCTTCTACGAGGAAGGAAGCGTGAGCACCCTCGTGCGCTTCTGCTTCGCCAAGACGGACGCCACCCTCGACGCGGCGGTCGAACGCTTGGCAGGGTTATTTCCCGGGACGTGAACGACCACGCGATCCGCTTCCTTGTGCAGCGGTTGGGCCGGGGCCACATCCTCGTCATGAGCACCTCCGTTCACACCTCCAGCACGGCCTATCGCGAGTCCGCGGGCGCGGCGCAATTGCGCCACCTCACCGATACCGGCACCGAGGCGAGTCTCCTGCGGCTCGAGCAGCTCGCCCACCTGATGGACTCGGCCTTCCTCCTGCCGGGCATCAACCGCCGCGTCGGTCTCGACGCGGTGATCGGTCTCGTTCCCATCCTCGGCGACATCGCGGGCATGGCGATCGCCTCGTACATCGTCTACGAGGCGAAACGGCTCGGCGCACCGCGCTGGCTGGTTTGGCGCATGATGGGCAACGTCGCCATCGACGGCGCGGTGGGCTCGGTGCCGCTGGCCGGCGACCTGCTCGACGCGGCCTTCAAGGCGAACCGCCGCAATGTGCGCCTTCTGCGTCGCCATCTGGAGCGCAAGGGTGCGCTGCGGCCGAGCGAGATCGAGGGCACCGCAACCCGGCTCGACTGAGCCGGCATCGGCCGCCCGAGTGTGAGGGTTGGAGCCGATGAACGAGCACCTGCGACCCGAACGCGATGCGGTGCCCGTCACCGCACCGGGCAACGCGCCGCAGATGCGAGTCCTGCCGACCGCCACACGCCGCGGACTCTCGCCGCTCAACCGGCGGCGGCTCGCGAACTTTCGGGCCAACCGGCGCGGCTATTGGTCGGCGGTGATCTTCACCGTCCTGTTCGTGCTGAGCCTGTTTGCCGAACTCATTGCCAACGATCGCCCGATCGTCATGCAGTACAAGGGCGAGTGGCTGTTCCCCGTCCTGGTCGATTACCCGGACGAGAAGTTCGGCGGCTTCCTGGCCCAGACCGATTACCGGGCGCCCGAGACGCGCAAGGAGATCGAAGAGAACGGCTGGGTGCTCTGGCCGCCGATTCCGTATGCCGACAACACCTTCATGCGGGACCTGCCGACCCCGGCCCCCTCGCCGCCGACCTGGATGCTGAGCGATGCCGAGTGCCGCCCGGTCGCCGAGCGGGCGGGCGTGAAGGCGCAGGGGCGCGAACTCGGCTGCCGTGACATCGAGTGGCACTGGCTCGGCACCGACAACGCGACGCGGGACGTGCTGGCGCGCGTCATCTACGGCTTCCGCATCTCGATCCTGTTCGGCCTCGTGCTCGCCGGCGTCTCGTCCGTCATCGGCGTGATCGCGGGGGCGGTGCAGGGCTATTTCGGCGGCTGGACCGACCTGATCTTCCAGCGGATCATCGAGATCTGGGGCGCGATCCCGACGCTCTACCTTATCATCATCATGTCGGCCTTCCTCGTACCGAGCTTCTTCACCCTGCTCGGCATCCTGACGCTGTTCTCGTGGACGGCTCTGGTCGGCGTGGTGCGCGCCGAATTCCTGCGCGCACGCAACTTCGAATACGTGCGAGCGGCTCGCGCGCTCGGCCTGTCGAACGTGCGCATCATGACGCGGCACCTCCTGCCCAACGCCATGGTGGCGACGCTGACCTTCCTGCCGTTCATCCTGAACGGCTCGGTCACGACCCTGACCTCGCTCGACTATCTCGGCTTCGGCCTGCCGCCGGGCTCCCCCTCGCTCGGCGAGTTGCTGGCGCAGGGCAAGGACAACATCAACGCGCCCTGGCTCGGGCTGACCGGCTTCTTCGTGGTGGCGACGATGCTGAGCCTGCTCGTCTTCGCGGGTGAGGCGGTGCGCGACGCGTTCGATCCGCGCAAGACCTTCGGCTGAACCGCGTCAGCGCCGCGCCTCGGCGCTGCCCGGCGGCCCGCGCCAACCGGTCTCGACAGCGAAGCCGGCACTGCGGGTGGCGATCGCGTCCCCGCCGACATGGGCGAGGTAGGTGCCGGCCTCCACCACCAGCGTGCCGTCCGGCTCATGGTAGCCAAGGTCGCGCGCCGGCACGCGGAAGCTCGCGACTCCGGTCTCGCCCGAGGCGAGGTCGAGGAGCGCGACGCCCTTCAGCAAGCGCCTCGGTCGACTGCGGCTCGCCACCGGTTGGCCGATATAGAGCTGCGCCACCGCCCGGCCCGGACGCGTCCCATAGTTGGTGACGGAGGTGCGCACCTCCAGCATCGCGTCGTAGCGGTCCCCGACGCCGACATGCGGCGCTACGATCTCCGGCTCGCCATAGGCGAAGCGCGTGTACGAGAGGCCGTAGCCGAACGGGAACAGCGGCAGTGGCGACTCGTCGGCATAGCCCATGGTCCAGCGTGAGCCGGAGACATGCGGGCGCCCGCCCGGCAGCGTGTCGTAAGTCAGCGGCAATTGCCCAACCTTACGCGGCCAGGAGACCGGCAGCCGGCCCGATGGGTTGGCGTCACCGAACAGCGTCTCGGCCACAGCCGGCCCGCCCTCGGTGCCCGGGAGCCACGCCATCAGCACCGCCTGCGCCTGTCCTAACGCATCCCCGAGGTCGGTCGGGCGCCCGCCGACCACGACGAGCGCGACCGGCTTGCCGGCCTCGGCGACCGCCGCGAGCAGATCATGCTGCAGGCCGGGCCAAGTGAGGGTGGCGCTCGACGAGCCTTCGCCCGAACGGTCCCGCGGCTCGCCCATCACCGCCACGACGAGATCGGCCCCTGCCGCCGCCTCGACCGCGGCGGCAAAGCCCGCGCGGCTGTCGCAGACGCGCGGGCAGCCCGGCGCGAAATCGATCGCGACACCGGACGCGGCGGCCCGCTCACGCAGGCCCGCAAGGATCGTCACCGCGTCCCATTCCTGCCCCGTGCCCTCATGCGGCCCGACCTGATCCCAGGCGGAATCGGCGAAGGGACCGACGACGGCGATGCGGCGCACCTTGGCCGGATCGATCGGCAGCAGATCCTCGCGATTCTGCAGCAGCACGAGGCTCGCCCGCGCCGCCTCGCGGGCGAGCCGCCGGGTCTCGGGGCGCAGCAGTTTCGCCTCCGCGCCGTCCGGATCGACCACGGGGCGGTCGAACAGGCCGAGCCCGAACTTGAGCCGCAGCACCCGGCGCACCGCTTCATCGACCGCCGTTTCGGGAACGCGCCCGGCGCGCACCTCATCAGGCAGGTGGCGGAGAAACAA
Source organism: Methylorubrum sp. Q1 (assembly GCF_004683995.1). NCBI lineage: Bacteria > Pseudomonadati > Pseudomonadota > Alphaproteobacteria > Hyphomicrobiales > Methylobacteriaceae > Methylorubrum > Methylorubrum sp. Q1. Next base: position 30,289 of record NZ_SRHQ01000001.1, read on the forward strand.
CCCGCTCGTCATGTCCATGTCGACGCCCGCCGCCAGCGCCTTGCGCGCGGCCTCCGCGCCATCGCGGGCGATGCCGTGCTTCGTGAGACTGGCGATCGCCTGCCAATCGGCCACGACGAGGCCGGAAAATGCCATCTGCCGCCGCAGCAGGCCCGTCATCAGCGCCGGGTCGGCGGTGGTGGGCAGGCCGTTCAGGGCGGTCAAAGCCGTCATCACCGCATCGGCGCCGGCCCGGATGCCATCGCGGAACGGGGGCAGGTGGAGGTCGTGCAATTCGGTGGGTGCCACGAAGGTCGCGTCGTAGTCGCGCCCACCCAGCACCGCACTGTAGCCCGCGAAGTGCTTGAGCGTGCTCGCGAGCCCGCCATCGCGAAAGCCCTCGACCTGTGCGGCGGTGAGCCGCCCCGTCAGCCACGGATCTTCGCCCAAGCCCTCGACCACCCGGCCCCAGCGCAGATCGCGGGCGACATCCGCCATCGGCGAGAAGGTCCAGTTGAGGCCGATCGCTGCCGACTCGCGTGCCTGGGCGGCGGCGGCGCGGCGCACGAGACCGGCATCGAAGCTCGCGGCCATGGCGAGCGGCAGGGGGAAGATGGTGCGGTAGCCGTGGACGATGTCGAGGCCGACGAGCAGCGGGATCCCGAGCCGCGCGGAGCGGGCGAGCCGGTCGGCCTGCGCCACGAGACCGGCATTGTTGAAGTTGATGACCGCCCCGACCTCGCCGCGGCGGAAAGCATCGAGGTCGAGGATCGGCTCATGCGAGATCAGGTTGAGCTGGCCCGCCTTCTCCTCCAGCGTCATCCGGGCGAGCAGCGCCTCGATCCGGCTCTCGACCGGCTCCAAGGCGCTGGCCGGCGCGCCGAGGACGACGGCCCAGGCTGCGGCACCGCGGACCATCCACCGAGCCAGCCGCCGCATCGTCACCGTCTCCCCGGGGCGATTCCCACCGCCCTCGCTCACGGGGCGGGACGATGCCTCACGAAGGGGCGCGCCGTCGATGGAGCACGGTCCGGGATCGATCGGCGGCAGGCAGATCGGTGTGGACGGCGGTCACGGCGACCGCGTCCGGCTCCGCCGGCCCGCGTTGACGCGAAGGCCGAGGCTCGGGTCCGCCGCCTCGGCGAAGGGAAGGCGATCCTCGCCGGCGGCGACCACCCGGTCGCGTCCCGCGTGCTTGGCCTGGTAGAGGGCGTCGTCGGCCCGGCGCAGCAGGTAATCCAGGCTGCCGCCGATCTGGCTTTCGGCCGCCACACCGATGCTCACGCGAACCGCCAGCTCCGGATAATCCGGGTGAGCGAAGCGGGCGACCGCGGCCCGGACGTCCTCGGCGACGCGCATGGCCGCCCAATCGTCGAGCCGCGGCAGCAGGCACGCGAACTCCTCGCCTCCCATCCGCCCGAACACCGCCCCGGGCGGCAGCAAAGGGTCGGCGACATGGCAGAAAGCGGCCAGCACCGCGTCGCCGACGCTATGGCCGTAGCGGTCGTTGATCGCCTTGAAGTGGTCGAGGTCGAACAGGAGCAGGGCAGCCGGTGCGGCGGCGAGGTGCCGCTCGGCGCCCGCGACCAGCGCCCGGCGGTTGGCGATGCCCGTCAGCGAATCGGTCTCGGCCGCCAGACGCTGCTCACGCTCGGCCCGTTCCTTCGTCAGCGCCATGAACACGAAGGCGATCGCGACCGAGAACAGCGTTCCGGTAAAGCAGAGAATGGCGAACCACGGCGAGGCGATCGCGACCGAGGCCGGTATCGGCATGGTGAACGCCAGCGGCACGCGGATCCAGTAGAGGCCGGCATAGATGGCAAGCAGCACCAGCGCCGGGTAGCGGGAGACCAAGGGCTCGTCGCGGCCCTGCCAGATCGTCAGCGCGCCGGAGGCGCAGTAGAGCCCGGCGAGCGTCGAGGCGACGCTGATGCGGGCGGCGAGCGACTCGAAGAAGGAGGGGATCAGGCAGGCCGCGATCCAGATCGCCCCGCCGCCCACGGCCCAGCCGAGCCGCAGCGAGCGGCCCTCGAAGGCCCGCACGCCGCTCCAGATCAACCCGTAGCCGCCGATCATCATTGCGTTCGCGAGGCCGATGGACAGGCTGTCCGGGATCTGGCCGCGCAGAGCCAGCATCAGCGACGCGGCACTGCCGACGAGATGCGCGATGCCCCAGACCGCCAGCGCACGCTCGCGGCGGGTCTGGCTCCAGGACAACAGGAACAGCACGCCCACCATGAAGGTGACGGCGACCGTCATCAGAAAGAGCGTCGGGAGATCGAGGCGCATCGTGTCTTTGGCAGCGGCCCGTCTAGACCGCTGCGCCGCCTCCCCTGCATCGTCGTGGCCTCAGAAATGATCCGGGAACGATTTTGAAGTCAACAGCATCGCTAAACACTTGCTGCAGCGATTTATGAAATTCCGTTGCCGTATCGACCGACAAACGAACAACGTATGCTTCAATACGGTTCGTCAGGGGAAACATTGCACGCGTCGATCTGATCGCCCTGATCGTTGAGTGGGTGAAGATCGCGCACCATGCCTTTCAAACGTTCATCGAGGACGTGGGTGTAGATCTGCGTCGTCGAGATGTCGGCATGTCCCAGCAATTCCTGCACGATGCGCAGATCCGCGCCGTTCTGGAGCAGGTGGCTGGCGAAGGCGTGGCGCAGAACGTGCGGGCTGACCCGGTCGGGCCGCAGGCCGGCCGCGGCGGCGGCGGTCTTGAGGTCGCGGGCGAAGGCTTGCCGGGTGAGATGGCCGCTCTCGCTCTCGGCGGGAAATAGCCAGGCCCCCTCGGCGGTCAGGTGCGCGACGTGGGTGCGCATCGCTTCGCGGGCGAGGTCCGTGAGCGGCACGAGGCGCTCGCGCCCGCCCTTGCCCTTGACCACGAGGTAGCGCTCGCGGGTGGCCGCGGCTGAGCGCGGCAGGGCCACGAGTTCCGAAACGCGCAAGCCCGTGGCGTAGAGGAGTTCGAGCAGGCAGAGCATCCGCGCGGCCGAACGGGCCTCTGCCCGGTCGTCGCCCGCCGCCTCGACACGCGCGCGCGCCGTCGCGAGCAGGCGATCGACCTCCGCCACCGACAGGACCTTCGGCAGGCCCTTGGCGCGCCGGGGGGCCGCAACCGGCGCAGTCGGATCGGTTTCGGAATAGCCCTCCGCGTAGAGGAAGCGGTGGAAGCCGCGGATGCAGGAAAGGCGCCGGGCAGCCGAAGACGCCTTCAATCCGCGCGGCTCCAGGGAGGCGATGTAGGCACGGACCTGATCGGCCTGCGCCGCCTCCGGGTCGATCCTGCCTTGCGCGAGGTAGCCGAGGTAGTCGTCGAGATCGCGCCGATAGGCGGCCAGGGTGTTGGCCGCCGCACCGCGTTCGGCGGCGAGCATGTCGAGAAAGAGCTGACCCGGATCCTCCGCTCCGCCTGGGAGCGCGGAACCGTCCGCGCTCATCGCCCGCCCGGCTGGAGCTTCGATGGGGGAATGGTGACGCTGATCTCCCGCGGCGTCGGCTCGACGAAGGTCGCCAGTGCGAACATGCCGGCGAAGACGAGGCCCGCGAGGATCGCGATCGTGGCAAGGAAACGGAACAGGGTGGGCAAGGGAACCGGCCTTTCGCCGAGGATACGCGGACGAGCGGGTCGTGTTGCGATGCGCAAACCGTGGGTTTCGATCACATGCCGGAGGCTCGAAGGCAAGGTCTGGCGGAGCAGGGGCGGCGCGGTCAAGAGAGCGGCCGCCGGCCACCGGGGCCATCGCTCGAAAGCGGTCACCTTGGTTTGTTGCTGGCCTCAGTCGCCAATGCCGGCCTTCGCAGGCTTAGGCCTGGAGCCGTCGTCGCGCGCCACCCCCTTGCCCGCTTCCTAGAGCCGTATCCGACCCCATTGCATCAGGCCGGCGTCTCTCGGTCTCTGTTTTCACGCGCGTTCTTTCGACGAACCGGTGGCCACTTCGTCGGAATGCGCTTTAGAAGCGGTTCTTCCAAGCCCGCAGAGCGGTGAACACCGCCGCCGGGTCGGAGCCCGGCTCGAGCCCCGCCGAGCGGGCGAGGGCCGGCTGGCCCACGCGCAGGAACGGGTTCGTCGCCTTCTCCTGGCCGATGGTCGACGGAATCAGGAAGCCGCCCTGCTCGGCAAGCCGCTCGGCCTCGGCCACGCGCTCCTTCAGGTCGGCGTTGTCCGGATCGGCCGCCAGCGCGAAGCGGCCGTTGGAGAGAACGTAATCGTGACCACTGTAGACCGCGGTCGCGTCGGGCAGGTCGAGGAAGCGGCTGAGGGAGCGCCAGAGCGTTTCGGGCTCGGCCTCCATCACCCGGCCGCAGCCGAGGGTGAACAGGGTGTCGCCTGAGAACACGACGCCGGCATCGGCGAAATGGTAGGTCACGTGGTCGGCGCAATGCCCCGGCGTCTCCCAGACCGCGGCGGTGAGACCGCCGACCGTCACCGTGTCGCCCTCCTTGACCGTGCGGGTGGCGCCCGGCACCGCACCGCGCGCCTTCTCCGGCACGGTCACCCGCGCGCCGGTGCGCTCAACCACCTCGGGAATCCCCTCGATGTGGTCGCCGTGGCGGTGGGTGACGAGAATGTCGGTGAGTTGCCAGCCCTCCGCGTCGAGGGCGGCAAGCACGGGCGCGGCCTCGGGCACGTCGATGGCGGCGCAGGCGCCGCTGGCGGGATCGCGGATCAGCACGCCGATATTGTCGCTCCGGCACAGGAAGGTGCGGATCTCGGGGGCCGCTCTCGTCATCGAAGACCTTTCGCGAAAACTGACTTTTCCACCCGGACGGTCACGGGGAAAGGGCCGCCGGGCGTGACCGGCGCCGGGACGCGCGATGCAAGCCCGGGCGGGGAACCGTTGCATCGCGGTGACGGTTCCGGGATCGGACGCGTAGCCACGCTTGCCCGACGCCTCCGCGATCCCCATTGATGCCGCATCAGCCCTGCGGAGGACAACCGGCCGTGCCGGCACCCCATCCGATGCGCCTCGACGTCACGGACCTGCGCGCTTTCTACGCCAGCCCGCTCGGCGTCGTCACGCACCGTGTCGTCGGCCGGACGATCCACGGCTTCCTCGGCTCCGTCTCGGGGCTGCGCGTGCTCGGGCTCGGCTACGTTACGCCCTATCTCGGCCCCGTCCACGTCATCGCGGAGCGGACGCTGGCCTTCATGCCGGCGACGCAGGGCGTCGTGAACTGGCCCTCCAGCGGGCGCTCGGTGACGGCGCTCGCCGATCTCACCATGCTGCCCCTGCCCGAGGCCGCGGTCGATCGCGTCATCCTCGTCCACGGCCTCGAAGCGGTGGAAAGCCCGAGCGAGCTGCTCGCCGAAGTGTGGCGGGTGCTGACACCCGGCGGACGCCTGATCCTCGTCGTGCCCAACCGCACCGGCGTCTGGGCGCGGCGCGACGCGACGCCCTTCGGCCACGGCCAACCCTACAGCCGCTCGCAGCTCTCGCGGCTGATGCGCGACACGCTGTTTTCGCCGGAGGGCTGGGCCGAGACGCTCTACATGCCGCCGATCCGCAGCCGGTTCTGGCTCCGCACCGCCGCGGCCTGGGAGCGGTTCGGCACCGGCCTCGCCATGCCGTTCGCCGGCCTGCACGTGGTGGACGCGACCAAGCAGCTCTACCGGCCGATCGCCGTGCGGCAGGTGCGCCGGCTGGAAAGCCGCGTGCCGGCGCGGGTGCTGGTGCCCGCCGGACAGCCGGGCTAAAGCCGGCGCGGTTCCTCCCTGTCGCCGCGAGCGAGCATGCTGCCATCCTTTGGCTTCGAAACCGTGCTGACGAGCTTCCTGCTCGCGCTGTCCAGCCTGTTCTCGATCGTGAACCCGGTCGGCTCGGCGCTGATGTTCGCGCAGATCACCTCCGAACGTTCGCATGCCGAGCGGTCGGAGCTGGCGCGGCGGATCGGCTTCTACGCCGCGCTCGTCATACTCGCCGCCCTCTGGGCCGGCGCCCCGATCCTCAATTTCTTCGGCGTGTCGCTGGCGGCCCTGCGTATCGCCGGCGGCCTGTTCGTGGCGGCCTTCGCCTGGACCATGCTCACCGCCCCCGAGGCGCGGGAGGCCCGCAAGCATGCCGAGGCCGAGCCGGAGACCGGCGAGAACCTTGCCGAGGTCGCGTTCTTCCCGCTCACTCTGCCCTTCACCACCGGGCCCGGCACCATCGCCGTCGCCATCGCGCTCGGCGCCAACCGCCCCTCCGAGCCCGGCGAACTCGCCGGCTTCTTCCTCGGCGCCTCCCTGGCGGCCCTGGCCATCGCCGGGGTGATCCGTCTCGCCTACGGCTCGGCGGACCGGGTCGTGACCCTGATCGGATCGGTGCGGGCACGGGTTCTCGGGCGTCTCTCGGCCTTCCTGCTGCTTTGTGTCGGCACGCAGATCACCGTCAGCGGCGTGTCGGACGTGCTCGGGCCGCTGATCGCCTCGCATCGGGTATAGACAGTCAGCGGCCGCCATCCGCGCTATGAGCGCTGGGTGAGCCGGCCATTCATCGGAGCGAAGAGTCGATCATCATGAAGCTCGTCGTTGTGGGCGCCGAAGGGCGCATGGGGCGGATGCTGATCCGGGCGGTCGCGGAGGCCGAGGGCTGCACGCTGCACGGCGCCATCGAGCGCCCCGGCTCCGCCGCCCTGGGCCAGGATGCCGGGCGCTTGGCCGGGATCGGCGAACTCGGCGTGCCGGTGAGCGACGACCCGCTGTCGCTGTTCGTGGCGGCAGACGGGGTGCTGGACTTCACCGCGCCGGCCGCGACGGTGGCCTTCGCCGAACTCGCCGCGCAGGCCCGCATCGTCCATGTCGTCGGCACCACGGGGCTTTCCGAGGACGACCTGACGCGGCTGAAGGCGGCGAGCTACCATGCCCGCGTCGTGCGTTCGGGCAACATGTCGCTCGGCGTCAACCTGCTGGCGGGCCTCGTGCGCAAGGTCGCCGCGACGCTGGGCCACGAATTCGACATCGAGGTGCTGGAGATGCACCACCGGATGAAGGTCGATGCGCCCTCCGGCACGGCGCTGCTGCTCGGCGAGGCGGCGGCGGAGGGCCGGAATGTCGCCCTGGCCGAGACCCGCGTCTCGACCCGCGACGGCCATACCGGGGCGCGGCGGCCCGGTGATATCGGCTTCGCCACCCTGCGTGGCGGCTCGGTGGTCGGCGACCACAGCGTCATCTTCGCCGGCCCCTCGGAGCGGATCACCCTCTCGCACCACGCCGAGGACCGGGCCATCTTCGCCCGCGGCGCCGTGCGGGCGGCGCAATGGGCCTTCGACAAGCCGCCGGGCCTCTACGGCATGGACGACGTGCTGGGGCTTCGCGACTAGACTGACGTCCGAATAACGAATCCAACGGAACGTCAGGCTCAGGCTTGGGAGGCGCCGCCGCCTCTGGTAGAGGCCCGCCCAAGATCGCGAGGCGCCGTGCGGCGGCCTCGCCCTATCCTTCTCCGGAGAGACCCGTCCCATGGAGCGCCTGCTCGTCCTCGCTCGGCATGGCCAGAGCGAATGGAACCTGAAGAAGCTGTTCACCGGCTGGCGCGACCCGGAGCTGACGGAGCTCGGGATCCTCGAGGCGCGCCGGGCCGGGCGCTGGCTCAAGAGCCAGGGCACGCAGTTCGACGTGGCCTTCACCTCGAACCTGCGGCGCGCCCAGAACACCTGCTCGCTGATCCTCGAGGAGATGGGCCAGGCTGGCCTGGAGACGATCCGCAACGAAGCGCTGAACGAGCGCGACTACGGTGACCTCTCCGGCCTCAACAAGGACGATGCCCGCGAGCGCTGGGGCGACGCGCAGGTCCACGAGTGGCGCCGCTCCTACGATGTGCCCCCGCCCGGCGGCGAGAGCCTCAAGGACACTGCCGCGCGGGTGCTGCCCTACTACATCCAGACGATCCTGCCGCGCGTCATGTCGGGCGAGCGGGTGCTGGTCGCGGCCCACGGCAACTCGCTGCGGGCGCTGGTGATGGTGCTCGACGGCATGACCACCAAGACCATTGCCAGCCTCGAGATCGCCACCGGCATCCCCCTGGTCTACCGGCTCAAGGCCGACACCACGGTCGAGTCGAAGACGGTCCTCGACAAGGACATCGATCAGGACGATTGATACTTTCCGCCCCGCCCGCTTTGCTCCTCGTCCCGATGCGCTGACAGCCTGTGCGGGTCGGGACGAGAACGCGTCAGATCGGGTCCATGGAAGGCACCGTCGAATCGGGCGGAAGCGGAGTTCCTTGTCCGATCCGTTTGACGGCCTCTTCTGCAGACAGCACATCGATTTCATAGAGCTGTTGCAACCAGGTCATGAGCGGCTGGCGCAAGGCAGCATCGACCTGGCCCACAGCATCCTCAATGCAGATGACGTTGAAACGGCGTTGAGCGGCATCGGCCGCTGTCAATCCGACGCACCCGTCGATGAAGACACCGGCCAACATCAACGTCTCGATCTTCGCGGCACGCAGCCGATCCTCGAAGTCCGTTCCGTAGAACGCACTGTTTTGCGTCTTGACGACGCGTTGAGCCGAGGGAGGCACGAGGTAGCCCTCGATCGCCTCGATGTCCGGCGTGCCTTCGAGCAGACAAGGATAATCATACTTCAACATAAGTTTGGACCAAGTGCTTCGGTCCCGCTTATGGATCGTTACGATGTCGTAGATCGGCAGCGATCGCCCCTCGAATGTCGAGATCAATCCATTCAAGCTCGTCAACAGGCGCCCGATCTGACTGGAGCGATCCTGATAGCGGAACATCCAGTTCTGAAGATCGATGATCGCAAGAGCTACACCACCGTCCATATCGGCACCGTGAGTCAGCAAGAGGGAACCGGCTTGGAGCGTTGTCCCGAAAGGTGGTCAGCGGCCTTCGTAAAAAAGATGAGGCAAAACCAAAAGCCCAGAGCATCGTCGTGGATCCGGTGTCGAGGACGATGCTCTAGCGGCCAACCCAACCTCTATCCCGGTCCCAAAACCTCCTCCACGGCCCGCGCCACGCGCGCCGTGGAGCCCGACTCGTCGAGCGGGTTGCGGCGCAGGCGGTGACGCAGCGCGCTCGGCGCCACCCGTCGGAGATGCGCCACGGAGACCGTTTCGTCGCCGTCGAGGGCGGCAAGCGCACGGGCGGTGCGCATCAGGGTGAGTTCGCCGCGCAGGCCGTCGGTGCCGAGGGCGAGGCAGAGCCGGGCTGCGTTCTCCAAAACCGCATCGGGCACGCTCACACTGCCGAGACGCTCGCGGGCCGAGAGGATCGTCTTCTGGAGCGCCTTTTCGGCCTTCCCTTGCGCGGCGCAGAACGCCTCGCCGTCGCGCTCGTAGGCGTCGCGCCGCCGCACCACCTCGATCCGGGTGGCGATATCGGTCGGCGTCGTCACCTCGCAGGCGAGGCCGAAGCGGTCGAGAAGCTGCGGACGCAGTTCTCCCTCCTCCGGGTTGCCGCTGCCGACGAGGACGAAGCGGGCGGGATGGCGCAGCGACAGGCCCTCGCGCTCGACGGTGTTGACGCCCGAGGCCGCCACGTCGAGCAGGAGGTCCACGAGATGGTCCTCCAGCAGGTTCGCCTCGTCGATGTAGAGGAAGCCGCGGTTGGCCCGCGCCAGCAGGCCCGGCTCGAACGCCTTTTCCCCCTTGGTGAGCGCCCGCTCCAGATCGAGCGCGCCGACCACCCGGTCCTCGGTGGCGCCGAGCGGCAGATCGACCACTGGCACCGGGATCTGATGGCTCTTGCCGCGTCCGCGTGCGCAGTGAGGGCAAGCCTCGGCCGGGCTGTCGGGCGCGCAGGAATAGGGACAGCCGGCAACCGCCCGGATCTTCGGCAGCAGCGCCGCGAGCGCCCGCACCGCCGTGGACTTGCCGGTGCCCCGGTCACCGAAGACGAGGACGCCGCCGACGGACGGATCGACCGCCGCGATCAGCAGCGCCCGCTTCATCTCCTCCTGGGCGACGATGGCGGTGAAGGGAAAGGCAGGCACGCGGGATCGGTTCCTGGGCCGGAGGGGCCCGGAAGGGGCCCAGAAGGGGCTCACGGGCGGTTGCACCGATCATGCACGAATTGCGCGGCGCGAACAGCCGCGCTCGGATTCACATCCCGCGGCAGCGGCTGCGTAGGAGGCCCGAGAATTCCTTTTCCGAGGCCTGGACCTGGGTCAGGCGCTCGGTCCGCTCGGGGCCGGACAGGCAGCGGCCGTAGACGCCGGCGATCCGGCGCATGGTCTCGACATGGCGGCGCCAGACGCGGCACAGGCTGGCCTCGTCCTCGCCGCCGCCTTCGAGCTGGTCAATCGCCTGCCGCTGCATCGAACCCGCGACGAGCACGTCGCGGGCGCAGGCCGCCTCGCCCTCCGCATGCAGGCTGGCGGGAGCGAGGAGCGCCGCCAGAACGAGGGCAGCGCGGGGAGAGAATACGGCCATGTCAGGCGGCCTGGGTCGTTGGGCCGTTGGCGAGCAGGGCATAAAGAGCGGTCGCGTCGCGGGCGCTGCGGATGCGCTCCAGCATGCCGGGCTCGCGCAGGAGCCGGGCGACCTGGGCGAGTGCCTTCAGGTGGTCGGCCCCCGCGCCCTCGGGAGCGAGCAGGAGAAAGGCGACGTCGATGGGCTGGCCGTCGAGGGCATCGAAATCCACCGGCTTTTCCAGCCGGGCGACGAGGCCGAACAGCCGGTCGAGCTGAGGGAGCTTGCCGTGGGGGATCGCCACGCCGTCGCCGATCCCCGTGGAGCCGAGGCGCTCACGGTGGAGCAGGGTTTCGAAGACGTCCCGCTCGGACAGGTTCGGGAGGCGGCGGACCGCATGGGCGGCCAGTTCCTGGAGGACGTGCTTCTTGTCCCGCACGCGCAACGAAGAAACGACCGAGTCCGGGTTCAGAAATTCGAGCATCGGCATGAAAACTAAACGCCTCGTGGGCGGGATCCATCCAGCGATCCCGCGTTCCATGCACGACTGCCGAGACCCTACGGCCCCGGCACGGAGCGCATCGCGAGCCTGCCCGAAATCCCGGAAACCGATTCCGGCACCGGTCTCCGGGTCGTCGTGAAGGCCCCGAACGCCACTCCGAGAGGGTTTGAGGCGAGCCCCTGCCTCATTCCCGCTCGCCGGGCGGATCGACCCACCCGATCGCACCGTCACTGCGCCGATATACGACGTTGATGCGCCCGGTGCCAGCGTGAACGAACACGACGACCGGGGCGCCGGTCATGTCGAGAGCGGTGACCGCCTCGCTGACGGATTGGCGCTTGAGCGTGCGCGTGCTCTCGGCCACCACCGGCGGATGCGCGCCCTCCTCTGCCTCCGCATCGAGCGGCTCGTCGTCCACCTCGTCGTCGGGCGCGGCGAAGACGGCGTAGGCCGCCTCAATATCCGCCCCGTTGTGGCTCGCCGCGCCGTGATCCTTCAGCTTGTGCTTGTAGCGGCGCAGGCGCTTCTCAAGCTTGTCGGCGGTCTGCTCGAAGCTCGCATGCACGTCGTGCGCCGCGCCCGAGGCTTCCAGCGTCAGCCCGGTGACCAGGTGCAGGACGCAGTCGGTTCGGTATGCCGCCCCATCGCGCCGCAGCGTCACGTGCCCCGTGCAACTGCCGCTCATATGCGGATCGAGATACTTCGCGAGGGTCGCCGCCATGCGGTCCTCGACCCGGCCTCGCAGGGCCGTACCGAGATCGAGGCCATGCCCCGTCACCCGCAAACCTGCCATCGACGTCTCCGCTCTTCCTGCCGGGACATCGAGAGTTAGAAAGGGGGACGGGGCAAGTCAAACGCGAAGGCGAGCCGGCGCAAGGCTTTCGCGCGCCGACGACCCGGCCGGGGTCAGCGGGCGGCCGTGGCCATCTTCTCGCGGCGGCGCTCGATCGACGACGGGATCCGCAGCGACTCCCGGTACTTGGCGACGGTGCGGCGGGCGATGTCGACGCCCTCGTCGCGCAGCCGCTGCACCAGCGCGTCGTCGGACAGGACGTCGGAGGCTTCCGCATCGACAAGTTGCTTGATGCGGTGACGCACGGATTCCGAGGAATGGGACGCGGCACCGGCGGCGCCGGGGATCGCGGCGGTGAAGAAGTACTTCATCTCCAGGGTGCCGCGGCTGGTGCCGATCGACTTGTTGGAGGTGACGCGGGAGACGGTCGATTCATGCATGCCGATCGCCTCGGCGACCGTCTTGAGGTTGAGCGGACGCAGGTAGGCGACCCCGTGCAGGAAGAACGCGTCCTGCTGGCGGACGATTTCGGTGGCCACCTTGAGGATGGTCCGCGCCCGCTGCTCCAGGCTGCGGGTGAGCCAGTTGGCCGTCTGCAGGCATTCGGACAGGAACGCCTTGTCGCCGTCCGCCACCGCTCCCTTCGAGACGCGGGCATAATAGCTCTGGTTGACCAGCACCCGCGGCAGCGCCTCGGAGTTCAGCTCCACCAGCCAGGAACCGTCGGGCGCGGGGCGCACGAACACGTCGGGGATCAGCACCTCGACGGCGTGGGCGCCGAAGGCGCGGCCGGGCTTGGGGTCGAGGCGGCGGATCTCGGCCAGCATCTCGACGAGATCCTCGTCGTCCACGGCGCAGAGCCGGCGCAGGGCCGGGAAGTCGCGCTTGGCCACGAGATCGAGGCGCGAGACCAGCGCCTGCATCGCCGGATCGAACCGATCCTGCTCGCGAAGCTGGATCGCGAGGCATTCGGCGAGGTCGCGGGCGGCCACGCCCGGCGGATCGAAGGTCTGGACGAGTTTCAGGATGCGGGCGACGTCGTCGAGCGAGGCGCCAAGCCGCTCCGCCACGCCGTCGATATCCTCGCGCAGGTACCCCGCATCGTCCACCGCATCGATCAGAAAGCTGCCGATCAGTCGGTCGGACGGGCTTTGCGTCGCGAGATCGAGCTGTGCGGCGAGGTGCTCGCGCAAGCTGGTCTCGGCGGTCAGCGTCGCTTCGAAATCGGGAAGCTCCCCGTCGAAGCTGCCGCCGGCATTGCCGTAAGGGGCCGGGGTCAGCGAGAGCATGTCCCCGGCTCCGGTCTCGCGGGGCGTGGGGTTCTCGTCGGCAAACACGTTGTCGAGGCGCGTGTCGAGGTCGCCCTCGATCTCGCTGCGGCTCTGCGTCATGTCGGAGCCGAGCCATGTCTCGGATTCCGGCCCGTCGCCCCCGTCGTACGCGCCGTCGCCCGAGGTCTCCGGCGCAACGCGCTCGGGCTCCCCTTCGGTCTCGGCGCGCTCCAGAAGCGGATTGCGCTCCAGTTCGGCATCGACATAGGCCGAGAGATCGAGTTGCGAGAGCTGCAGGAGCTTGATCGCCTGCAACAGTTGCGGTGTCATCACCAGGGCTTGGCCCTGACGCATCTCGAGCCGCTGGAGCAGACTCATCTCGACGCCCAACCTTCAGAAATCATTGGAAAATCGCAGCCCGCGCACGAGCCGCACCAACCCCGGCACGTTCTTTGCTTCTCCTTTGATTGGTTCTAGCGCCATCGGCTCGACACGTCAAAGCCGTTTCTCTGTGCCCCTACCTGAATCGGTGCATTGCGGTAGCCGGGCAACAGGCCCCTTCCACATCGCCACGCCCGAAAGCCGAATGATCGCGTTTATCAGTCGCTATTTTGTTCGAGATTAGAACCGGCGAGGAAAGAAAGTCTTTCTCGCATCGTGGCCGGCGCAATCATGGTTCGGCACTGGTGTTCAAGCTCAGCCTTTTTCGCTCGACAATGCCCCCCGCAACTGGAGCGGCAGAGGATGTCAACGGCGCGCGGCGGGCCACCGCGAACACGAACCATGGATCCAGGATGGCGCATCGTCACGCAAATGCCGCCGACCGCGTTGTGAGGCTAGGGGATCGTGCTTCGCGAAGCCTATTGCTGCGGCGCCTTGAGGCTACCTCATCAATGCCCCGATCTCTGACCGTTCTCGCTTTGGCGCGGACGGGGCAGCGGGAGTTTTGCGAGAGACCCCAACAGGCTGCCGCAAAAGCCTCGGGGAGGAGTGAAACATTCCCTGGAAGCCGGTTGTCGATGCCGGGCAATCCGGCAGCCGACGCTTCATCCCGTCAGCACGCCTCACGCTCGGCGCGAAGTTCGATCGAGCTGGAGATGATCGTTCTACCGCGTCGGACTTTTGCAGCGGCCTGCTAAAGCCGGAAATCCTCGCCGAGATAGAGCCGCCGGGCGTCCTCGTTGGCGACGATCTGCTCGGGCGTGCCTTCGGTGAGGATGCGGCCGGAATGGGCGATGTAGGCGCGGTCGATCAGGCCGAGCGTCTCGCGGACGTTGTGGTCGGTGATGAGCACGCCGATGCCGCGTTGCTTCAGGTGCTTCACGAGATCCTGGATGTCGCCGACGGCGATCGGGTCGATGCCGGCGAAGGGCTCGTCGAGCAGCATGAAGGTCGGCGAGGAGGCGAGCGCCCGAGCGATCTCGCACCGCCGCCGCTCGCCGCCCGAGAGCGCGATCGACGGCGACTTGCGCAGGCGCGCGATGTCGAACTCTTCCAGCAGCGAGTCGAGCTTGCGCTCGCGGGCCTTGCGGTCCGGCTCGGCCACTTCGAGCACGGCGCGGATGTTATCCTCGACCGAGAGCCCGCGGAAGATCGAGGCTTCCTGCGGCAGGTAGCCGATACCGAGCCGAGCCCGCTGATACATCGGCAGATGGGTGATCTCCATGCCGTCCAGGCTGATGAAGCCGCGATCGGCCGGGACGAGGCCTGTGATCATGTAGAAGATCGTGGTCTTGCCGGCGCCGTTGGGGCCCAGCAGTCCCACTGCCTCGCCGTTATGGACGGTAAGCCCGGCCTCGTGGACCACGGTGCGGGAACCGTAGCTCTTGCGAAGACCGCGCACGTGCAGCACGCCCGGACCGCCGTCCCCGGCGAGCACCCCGCTGGAGGCCGCCTGCGGTGCCGATCCAGCGCGCCCGAGAAGGCGGCCGAACCATGAGGCTTTGCGGCCTCGGCTCGCCGGCTTCGGCTCGGCGACCGCGCGAAGCGGCACGCCCGAAGGCATCCCGGCTCCGGTCACCGTCAGTTCGCCTGCGCCCGCGTCTTCACGGCCGGCTTTTCGGCACCCTTGTCGGCACCCTTGGTACCGGGCTTGGCCGCGACGGCCGGCTGGGTGCAGCCCTTCGGCTGACTGCCCTTGGCTTGGCCGCCCTCGCCCGGCACGAACATCGCCGAGACGCGTCCGCCGGCCACCGGGTCCATGTTGGCCCGCCCGCTCGCCATGTCGTAGACGAGACGCGAGCCACGGGTGACGTTCTGGCACTGGCTGAGCACGACGTTGCCGGTCAGCACGATGCGCTTGGCCTCCTGATCGAACACCGCATTGTCACCGGTGGCGATCTGATCCTTCTGCGCGACGGTCACGGGGCCGGCGCATTCGACCTTGCGGATGCCGTTGCCGCCGAGCGCCGCCTTGGCCTTCGCAGCCTCGGCGGCTTCAGCCTCCGACTTTGCCGCGTCCTTGTTCGCGTCCTTGGCCGGATCCTTGTCCTTATCGCGCTTGTAATGGACCGTCATCGCCGAGCAGCGGATCGTGCTCTCGCCCTGCACCGCCACGACGTTGCCGGCGAAGATCGCCTTGTTCTCCTTGTCGAACACGTCGAGCCGGTCGGCGTCGATCTTGATCGGCCCCTTGCCGCCGCCGACGGTGCCGAGCGCGGCGGGCTTCTCCCTCACCGTCTCCTTGGTCGGAGCTGCGGCGGCGGAATGCGCCAGGAGGAGAGCGAGGCCGGCGGCAAGCGCCGGGCCGAGACGCGGCGTCATCGCGTGGGTTCCGCAGCGGAGGTGTGGATGCGCTCCGAATCCGTCCGCAAGGCGACCTTGGCATCGCTCTCCTTCTCGGCCTCGTCGCCGTGGAACACGGCATGGACGCGGCCGACGAAGGAGACGACCCGGCCGTTCTCGACCACGTCGAGGGTGTCGGCGACGATCGAACCCGACGGCACTGTGACAGTGACGGCCTTGGACGAGCGCAGGCTGCCGGTCTTGAAATCAACGGTGGCGACCGAGAGGCGAACCTCCTCGCCCTTGTCGGTCCAGAGCCGGATGTCATTCTCGAGGTTGAGCGATTCGCGGGTGGAATCGAACACACCGCCCTTCGCCTCAAGGTAGGCGCGGCCGCCCTTGTCGTCTGTGGCCACATGGCCTTTCATGGCCTGAAGCTCGATGATGCTGGGCTTGCGCACGTCCTGCTGCGCCGCGTCGGCGACCACTTCGTAACCGCGTTCGCCTTTGCGGAAGCCGGACAGCCGCGGATTCTCCATCGTCACCTTGGTGCCCGAAACGCTGATCGGGCCGAAGGAGACGTTGGGAATGCTGCCCGTCAGCGGGCTCCATAGCACGATGGCCGCGAGCCCCAGCACGGCGATGCCGGCGGTGACCGGAATCACCCGGCGTAGCGTCCGCACCTGCGCGCTGTGCCGACGCGCGCGTCCATGCGCGCGCTTGCGACGCG
The DNA here is from genome assembly GCF_004683995.1 of Methylorubrum sp. Q1. Classification (NCBI taxonomy): domain Bacteria; kingdom Pseudomonadati; phylum Pseudomonadota; class Alphaproteobacteria; order Hyphomicrobiales; family Methylobacteriaceae; genus Methylorubrum; species Methylorubrum sp. Q1. Next base: position 46,646 of record NZ_SRHQ01000001.1, read on the forward strand.
CGTTCTCGTTCGCGGCGAGCGCGAGGAGATCCGTCTCCCCCTGGATGGTGTCGGCCGCCTGCATCGCGTTCCTGAAGGGTCGGCGCTTGCGGTCGCGCCCCGCCGGCCGGATGCCCCGGTGCGGTGGCGAAGTTATGGCCTCGTCTTTGCGAAATGATCAACGGCACCCGCGTGCGCCCTCGCACCGAAAGCGGCATGAAGCACCGCATCTCGGCATGCTTACCGCGCGGCGTTGCCGGCCGGCATCGCTCTCGGCACCGCAGGGACGCCGCTCGCTCAGGTACCCTGTACTTCGCCGGGCCGGCAGTGACCTTCGGGGGGCCCCTGACTCTCAGGCGTGGGCGAAGATGTCGACCTCCGGCCAGCCGGCGAGATCGAGCTTGGATCGGGTCGGAAGGAAATCGAAACAGGCCTGCGCCATCTCGGTGCGGCTTTCGCGGGCCAGCATGGCATCGAGACGCTCGCGGGCGGCATGCAGGTGGAGCACGTCGGACGCAGCGTAGTCGATCTGCGCCTGGCTCAAGCTCCCGGCGCCCCAATCGGACGATTGCTGCTGCTTGGAGAGATCGACGCCCACGAGTTCGCGCACAACGTCCTTGAGGCCGTGACGGTCGGTGTAGGTGCGGGCGAGCTTCGAGGCGATCTTCGTGCAGTAGACCGGAGCCGGCATGACGCCGAACGCGTTGAACAGCACCGCGAGATCGAACCGGGCGAAGTGGAAGATCTTGACGACGCCGGCATCGGCCAGGACAGCCATGAGCCGCTCCGGTGCCGGGTCGCCGGGCCGGATCTGCACCACATCGGCGCTGCCGTCGCCGCGGGACACCTGCACGACGCAGAGCCGATCGCGATGCGGGTTGAGCCCCAGCGTCTCGGTGTCGATCGCGATCGCCGCGCCCGGCTCGAAATCGGGCGGCAGGTCGCCGTGGTGGAGGCGAATCCGGGAAGGGGCGGCGGCCATCGTCGGTTCAAACGTCTTCGAAGGGCGGGACGGCCCGCGCGTAGCACCGCGCGCGCCATCCCGATAGCTCCGCCGATCCACGGGCGGATGCGAAGTCTACTTCTGACCGTCTATTTCTGTTTGGCGATGATCTGGTCCTTGATGCCGGCATAGACCGCTTCCGGCACGATCTTCTTGCGGACCAGCTCGTCCTTGCCCCGGTAGGGGCGGCCCTTGACGATGGCCGCCGAGCGCGCCTCGCCGATGCCCTTGAGCCGGCTCAGCTCCTCGGCACTGGCCGAGTTGATGTCGATGAGTTCCGCCTTCGTATCCGCTTTTGGGGCGGCGGAGGGTGTGGCGGCCGGCGCGGTTGCGGGAGCGCTGGCCGGGGGCCTCGTGGCGGTGGATGGCGCGGCCGGACTCGGCGCCTGGGCCAGGGCCGGGGCGGCAGCGAGCCCGATCAGAACGGTGAATGTACGCAGCAGAGACGAACGCATGTCGATCTCCCGACATCTCGGGGCGGCGGGGCGCCGCGCCCGTTTTCGACATCTAGGGCGGACAGGTTGAACCGTCCTTGAACGCGATCCCGCACCGATCCCAGGCACTTCGGGCGACGACGCCCGTTGAAAACGTAAGGAGGCGGGCGCGGGCGGCATGGCGCGATTGTGACTGTGGACCCGCACGGTCGCGGCGGAACCAGGGCGTTCACAACCCGTTCGTGCACCGCTGCCCGGTCAAGCTGACGACCGGCACCGAATGACGGTCCGTCCCCGAAAGGCGGCGCGACAGGCACTTTTCGAACGAGGAATGCGACCATGGTCGATGGGAACAGAATCACGGGCGCCGCCCGGGAGTTGGGCGGCAAGGTACAGGGCGCGGTCGGAGACCTGACCGGTTCCCACAACGATTCGGCCGAGGGCCGTCTGCGCGAGGCCGCGGGCCGGGTGGAGAACATCTACGGTCAGGCCAAGGACACCGCGCGGCACGCCGCGGACGAGGCCTACGACACCGCCGAGGATCTCTACGATCGCGGCCGCCGCTCCCTGCAAGAGGGACACGAGCGCTCGGTCGAGTGGCCGCACACCTCCCTGCTCATTGCCGGCCTCGTCGGCTTCGGCCTCGGCCTTCTCGTGCGCGGGCGCAACTGACGCCGGACCACGACTTCCTCGAACGGCCCCAGACTCGGAGTACCAGAGTGACTCACCCTTCCGGCTTCCAACCCTCGCCCATCGACGGCACGCGGAGCCTCGCCCACGAGACCGTGGCCCTCAATCAGGTCTCCTGGGGCGCCGTCTTCGCCGGCGCCGCGACGGCGCTGGTGACGCAGGTCGTCATCAATCTCGCGGGCGTCGCCGCCGGCCTCGCCTCGGTCGGCCTCGACACGGCCGAGAACCCGACGGCGTCGAACTTCTCCCTTGGGGCCGGCGCATGGTTCGTCGCCTCCGGTATCGTCGCCTCCCTCGTCGGCGGCCTGATCGCGGGGCGCCTCGCCGGAAAGCCCCTGCGCGGCATCGCCGGGCTGCACGGCTTCGTGTCGTGGGTCGTCACCACCCTCGTCGTCCTCTACCTGCTGACCTCCGCTGCCAGCGGCGTCGTCGGCAGCGCCGTCAACACCGTGGGTTCGGCCCTCGGCGGAGCGGGCAACCTCGTCGGCGGAACGATCCAGACCGCCGCTCAGGCCGCCGCTCCCTCGCTGACCAAGGTCTCCAACCCGCTCGACCGGATCGAGCAGCGGGTGAAGGATCAGGCTGCCGGCCAAGACCCGCAGGCAGCCCGCGATGCCGCCGTCTCGGCCGTGCGTGCCCTGCTCTCGGGCGACGCAGCCGACAAGCAGCAGGCGGAGACGCGCGCCGCCGACGCGCTCGCCAAGGCGCAGAACATCCCGGTCGATCAAGCGCGCCAGCAGGTCCAGGATTACCAGAAGCAGTACGAGCAGGCGGTCGCCACCGCGAAGAAGCAGGCGGAAGAGGCGGCCAAGACCGCAAAATCGGTCGCGACCCAGGGCGCCCTCTACGCCGCGATCGCGCTGATCCTCGGCGCAATCGCGGCCTTCCTCGGCGGGCTTCTCGCCGCGCCGAAGCCGGCATCCCTGACCGTTCGCGACTGATCCGTCGATCCGGCCCCGTGCCGGTGGCATCCGGCCGCCGGACGCGGGAACCCGGTTCGGACGTTGTACAACAAGGGGGGGCCGGCCGTTGGAACCGCCCGGCGCCCCCGTTTCGAGCCGAGGCTCAACGACCAAAGGAGTTTCCAGACCGATGAAATCGACCTTCGCCCTCGCCGCCATGACCGCCCTCCTCGTCGGCACGCCGGCTTTGGCTGCGCCCGTGCCGCAGAGTCCGGTGGACGCCCTGGTTCGGGGCGAGCTGCCGACCGACTATGTCCAGTACCGCCGCTACGGCCACCGCCATTACGGGCACCGTCGTTACGGCTACGGTCGAGGCTATCGCCGCGGCCCGGGCGTCGGCGCTGCGGTCGGCGCCGGTGTCGCGGGGCTGGCGGCCGGTGCCATCCTCGGCGGCGCCATCGCCAACTCGCAGGCCCAGGCCGCGCCCGTCGTCGTCCAGGGCGGCGCCGATCCGGAAGCCGTGGCGGCCTGCGCCCGCCGCTTCCGCTCCTACGACGCGCAGAGCGGCACCTATCTCGGCAATGATGGCGCCCGCCACCCCTGCCCGTAAGCGGAGCGGTTCACCCGCGCAGGTACGATATCGCTGCGCGGGTGGCCCGATCGGAGCAGCTGCGACCAGGGACGTTTGCCCGACGCGGCCGACTGCGCCGCCGCGTCAGGCCGCATATCGGGTCTGATTCCGCCCGCCCGCCTTGGCTTCGTAGAGCGCCGCGTCGGCCCGCCGGTAGAGATCCGCGGCGGTGCCGCTGCCGGAATGCACGGCGAGGCCGAGGCTCACGGTGACCGTTCGGGGAGCGATGCCGGCGGAGGGCATGGCAACTCCGGCAATCGCACGGTGAATCGTCTCGGCCATGCGTGTCGCGCCGTTATGGTCGGTCCCGGGCAGCAGGACCGCGAACTCCTCTCCGCCGACGCGGGCGACGAGGTCGCCCGGTCGGCAAACGCTGGCGCTCAAGCTGTCCGCCAGCCCCTTGAGCACGGCGTCGCCGACCGCGTGGCCGTAGCGATCGTTGTAGCGCTTGAAGTGGTCGGCATCGATCAGGATGAGCGCCAGCGGCCTGCCCGTAAGCCGAGACGTCTCCCAGGTCTGGGCGAAGACCGTTTCGAAATGGCGCCGGTTCGGCAGGCCGGTCAGGACGTCGGTCTGGGCAAGGCGAGCCAGCTCGGCCTGCATGGCCGCGCTGCGGCGCAGTTCCCGCCCGAACAGCAGCGAGAGCAGAACCGTCAATCCGCACAGGACGAGAACCGCCAAGCCGATGATGGCGGCCTTCTCCCGCCACTCCGCCTCGATCTCCCGCGTTCCGAGGGCGATGTTGAGGACGAGCGGTAACTCGCCGACCTGGGTGAAGGCGTAGTACCGCTCGACGCCGTCGCGGACGGAGACCCCCTTGAAGCTGCCTTCGCGCTTGGCGACGAAGGCCCGGAAGGTCGGGGCACCGGCGATGTTCGCACCGATGTCACTCTCCACGAAGGGGTAGCGCATCACGCGGGTGCCATCGCGCAGGTAGAGGTTGATCCCGCCTTCGCGACCAAGCCCGATCCGGGCGAACAGCCTGCTGAAATAGGACAGTTTCAAGCTCGCCAGCACCACGCCACCGAAGCTGCCGTCCGGCTTGTCGATGCGCCGGCTCAGCACGATCACCGGTTCGCCGAGCAGACGCGATATCAAGGGTCTGCTGATGTGCAGGCCGAGATCGGCGTGCGTCCTGTGAGCCTGAAAGTAATCGCGGTCGGCATTGTTGAGCCGGCGGGCCGTATCGGCGCTCGCATCGATGATGCTGTCGCCGTTCTCGTCGACGACCAGCATGACCCCCATGTCGCGGGCGGTCGCGGCGCGGTCGAACAGGGCGAGGCGGCGCAAGGACGGATGGGTGTCCACCAAGCCGGGCGCCTTGAGGTTATCGACGACGCCCTGGAGGGACAGATCGATGATCTCGACATTGCGGGCGATGTCGCGCTCGATCACCTGAAGCAGGTCCTTCGAGGTCTGCTCGGCCTTGTCCCAAGCGTCCTGGCGAAGCTCGAGCAGCATGATGGCCGAGAGCACCAGCATGCCGATCGGTGCGAGCACGCCGAGGATGATCCAGCTCCGGGCGGAGCGGACGTACCGGGCCAGCGGAAGCCACCGCGCCGACAGCGATCCTGCCTGCATCCGGTTCTGTTCGCCTTCGGAGATACGCATCGGCTTCGTTCTGACGAATGGTCCGCTCTCTTTGGGTGCGGCGCTCTAAGCAAACCTTTCGCAGGGGCGCGACGCCGACGCCCGATCCGACCATGGCTAAAGCGGCGTTACCGGGGTCGGCTCGAATGGCGGCATCGCCCGTATCCCACGCATTCGTGATGGCGATTGCGGGATTAGGATCTTCAGCAGCCGGAACGATCCGGCCAAGCAGGCTTTAGCGCCGGGATCGAACGGACATGCGATCGTCTCAAGACGCCGTTTGTGCCGCCCGACACCCGGAAACGCCGATTTCGCGACGTCCTTTCCGAAGGCGGACCTTAGCCCTTCCGGACGCTGCGCTGACCCGTGGACATGACCGATGCGTGGCGACGCACTTCCCTCAATCGATCCCGCGTCGCGTCAGCCGTCCCGGCGCGCGTTGCGCGGACTCGACCTGCTCAACGTCACCCTCGCCGACGTGCGCGACGGCCTCGGTCCGTATCTCGCCATCTATCTTCTGGCCGTGCGCGGGCCCGATCAGGGCTGGAACGAGGCGACGATCGGTCTCGTGATGACGATCGCCGGCATTGCCGGATTGCTTGCGCAGACACCCGCGGGCGCCCTGATCGACCGCACCAATGCCAAGCGCAGCGTCGTTATCGCCGCCGCGGTCGTCGTGACGCTGAGTTGTCTCGTTCTGCCCTGGATCTCGAATTTCTACCTCGTCGCCGCCACGCAGGCGCTCGCCAGCATGGCGGGTTCGATCTTCGCGCCGGCCCTGACCGGCATCACGCTGGGAATCGTCGGCCCCAAACTGTTCTCGAAGCGCATCGGCCGCAACGAAGGCTTCAACCATGCCGGCAACGCAGTCTCGGCGATGCTGGCGGGCGGCTTGGCCTATATCTTCGGCCCCATAGTCGTGTTCTGGCTCATGGGACTTCTCGCCGCCTGCTCGATCGTCGCGATGCTGCTGGTGCCCGCCGAGGAGATCGACGATGACCTCGCCCGCGGCCTCGACTGCGCCGAAGATCAGAACTGCGAACAGCCCTCGGGCTTGAGCCTGCTGCTGCGCAACCGCCACCTGATGCTGTTCGCGCTTCTCTGCGCCGCGTTCCACCTCGCCAACGCGGCGATGCTGCCCTCGGTCGGACAGTTGCTGACCAAGGTCGTCGGCAAGGACAACGCGACCTCGCTGATCGCGGTCTGCATCGTCGCCGCCCAATGCGTGATGGTGCCGATGGCGGTTCTGGTGGGGTCGAAGGCCGACAGTTTCGGGCGCAAGCCGATCTTCCTCGTCGCCTTCGGCGTGCTGGCCCTGCGAGGCGTGCTCTACACCTTCTCCGACAACCCGTTCTACCTCGTGGCGGTGCAGTGCCTCGACGGCGTCGGCGCCGGCATCTACGGCGCGTTGTTCCCGATCGTGGTCGCCGACCTCACCCGCGGCACCGGCCGGTTCAACGTCGCCCAGGGCGCGGTCGCGACGGCGCAGGGGCTCGGCGCGGCGCTGAGCGCGACGCTCGCCGGCGTGGTCATCGTCGGCGCGGGCTACGCGGCGGCCTTCCTCGTGCTCGCGGCGATCGCGGCGGCGGGCTTCGCGATCTACCTGCTGTTCATGCCCGAGACCTTTGCCTACGAGCCGCGCCCCACGGACGTGCCGCCCATAACCCCCTCGACGCCCCTGGCGGCGCCCGCCGAGTAGGGCTCGCCTCCGGGCCCAGACCGCGCCTCCGCCGCATTCGCTGGAGCGCGCGGCCTCACTGCTCCGGCGGGATCGAGTAGGTGCCGGTGGCATGGCAGACGATCGCTTTCCCGCCTACACTCCGGATCGCGACCTCGCCCACCGCGAGGCGCCGCCCGAGCTTCATCAGGCTGCATTCGGCGATCAGGGCGGCGGGGCCGGGCCGGCGCAGGAAATTGACGTTCAGGCTCGTCGTCACGGCGAGCGCCACCGGGCCGATATTCGCGAGGATCGCCGCGTAGAGCGCGTAATCGGCCAGCGCCATCATCGAGGGGCCAGACACCGTGCCGCCGGGCCGCAGGTGGCGCTCGTGGTAATCGAGCCGCATCCGTGCGGAGAGCGGACCGACCGCCTCCAGGTGGTAGTGGCGCCCGCCCGCATTCATCTGCGGGAAGTCGCGTTCGAGGAAGGCGGCCGTCTCCTCCAGGCTCATCGCGGTCTCGCTCATCCTCCGCCTTGCAGCATGCCGACGCATGGCGGACAAGGGCGGCATGATCCCGACGATCGACGACGCACCTGACGGTATCGCCACACGGCACGACCGCTATCCCGATGCGCAGATCCGCGCCGTTCTCAAGGAGGCGCGCTCGATCGCCCTGGTCGGCGCCTCGGCCAACCCGGCGCGGCCGAGCTACATCGTCTTCAAGTACCTGGCCGAGCGCGGCTACACCGTGACGCCGGTCAATCCGGGGCTGGCGGGCCAGACTCTGCTCGGCCGGCCGGTGATCGCCCGGCTCTCGGACCTGACCGGGCCGGTCGACATGGTCGAGATCTTCCGCAATTCCGCCGCGGCGGGGCCGCTGGTGGACGAGGCGCTGGCGCTGCCGGTGCCGCCGAAGGTGATCTGGATGCAGCTCGGCGTGCGCGACGACGCGGCCGCCGCGCGGGCGGAAGCCGCGGGCGTCACGGTCATCATGAACCGCTGCCCGAAGATCGAATACGGCCGGCTCTCCGGCGAGATCGGCTGGACGGGCGTGAACTCCCGCATCATCAGCGCGAAGAAGCCGGTGATGGCCAAGGGCAGCGTGCAGAAGCGGACGATCGAGGGGACGTAAGGCAACAGCGCCCCCGGCCTATGATGGGCCGAGGGCGCTTCGAGAGTATGATCGGGATCGAAGTCTCAGGCGACCGTCAGACCGACATCGACATTCCCCCGCGTCGCGTTGGAATACGGGCAGATCTGGTGGGCCGCTTCGACGAGGCGCTCGGCGTCGGCGCGGTCGAGGCCCGGCAGGCTGACTTTGAGGTCGGCGGTGATGCCGAAGCCGCCCTCGGAGCGCGGACCGATGCCGACTTGGGCGGTGACGGTGGTGTCGGCGGGCACCTTCAGCTTGAGCTGGCCGCCCGCGACCTTCAGCGCGCCGATGAAGCAGGCCGAGTACCCCGCGGCGAAGAGCTGTTCGGGGTTGGCGCCGGGGCCGCCCGCGCCGCCGAGTTCCTTCGGAGTCGAGAGCTGGACCTGGAAGTTGCCGTCCTCGGTGCGGGCGGAGCCGTCGCGGCCACCCGTGGCGGAGGCGGTGGTGCGGTACTTCACATCGACGGTCATGGGTCTGTCCTCATATTCGGGGCGAACGGGGATTGCTCCGCTCGGCTCCAAACCGGGATAGCCGCATTTTAGATTGCGCGCAATCTAAATCGTGCGCAATTCATTTTCCGGGGCTGTGCGACTCCCCTCGCCCGTGCGGCGTCAGGCGTCCCGCCCCGTCTCCGGCATCGCGATGACGGCGGCGAAGCTGATCCCCGCGGCAACGGCGAGATAGAGCCCGACGAGGCCGATGCCGCCCGAATCGGCGAGCCACTGCGCCGCAAAGGGTGCCCCGGAGGCGCCGACGATACCGGCGAGATTGTAGGTCACCGAGGCGCCGGTGTAGCGCACCCGGGTCGGGAACAGTTCGGGCAGCAGCGCGCCCATCGGCCCGAAGATCCAGCCCATGGCGAACAGCGCGAGGCAGAGGAAGGCAAGCACCAGGGCGGGTTCGCCGCTGCCGAGCATCGGCCCGAGCACGGCACCGAGCGCCCCCGTGACGGCGAGCCCCGAGAGCATCACGGGCTTGCGTCCGAACCGGTCGGCCGCCCATCCCGATAGAGGGATGGCCAGCGCCATGAACAGGATCGCCACGCACTCGAACACCAGGAAGGTTTTTCGCGGGTAACCGAGCGTGCCGGTGCCGTAGCTGAGAGCGAACACCGTCGAGAGGTAGAAGACGGCGTAGGCCGCCACCATCGCCAGCGTGCCGAGCAAAGTTGCGCGCCGATGTGCCGAAAAGATCGTGGCGAGGGGCACCCGTTCCGGCGGCGCCTGTTCGAGGGCGGCGCGGAAGGCCGGGGTCTCGGTGAGCTTCAGGCGGACATAGAGCCCGACGCCGACGAGGGCGGCCGAGGCCAGAAAGGGCAGACGCCAGCCCCAGGCCTCGAAATCCGCCGGGCTCAAAGCGACGCTGAGGCCGAGGAACAGGAGGTTGGCGGCGATGAAGCCGATCGGAGCGCCGAGTTGCGGGAAGATCCCGTAGAGCGCGCGGCGCCCTGGCGGCGCGTTCTCGACCGCGAGCAGGGCCGCCCCGCCCCATTCCCCGCCGAAGCCGACGCCCTGGCCGAAGCGCAGCAGGCAGAGCAGGGCCGGCGCCCACCAGCCGATGCTGCCATAGCCCGGCAGGCAGCCGATCAGGACGGTCGAGAGCCCCATGATCATCAGCGAGGCGACCAGCGTCGCCTTGCGTCCGACCCGGTCGCCGAAATGCCCGAAGGCCGCCGCCCCGATCGGCCGGGCAAGGAACGCGATGGCGAAGGTCGCAAACGCCTGGAGCGTCTGCACGCCGGGCTCGCCATGGGGGAAGAAGATCGGCCCGATCACCAGAGCGGCGGCGGTGGCGTAGATGTAGAAGTCGTAGAACTCGATCGCGGTGCCGACGAAGCTGGCGACGAGGATCCGGCGGGCGGACGGAGCGCTCATGCGGTCGCAGGCTCCCACTGCCAGAACACCGTACCGGTGAACGCGAAGACCGGCTCACCGCGTTGATTCTCGGCCGTGTTGTGATGCGTGGCGATGCCCCAGCCGGGCCGCGAGCGGGAGGCGCGCCGGTCGATGAGCGTGCTGGCATAGCGGATCGTGTCACCGGCATAGACCGGCCGCAGCCATTTCAGATCCTTGAAGCCCGGCGAAGGGCCGAGCTGCGGCACCGGGCCGGAGCGGGCCGTGAGCGCGATATCCCGGGCGAAGGTCGCGTTGAGCCGCTTCATCCAGACCGCTGCGGTCTGCCAGCCCGAGGCGCAGAGCGCGCCGAAATGCGTGGCCCGCGCGGCCTCCGCATCGAGATGGAAGATCTGCGGATCGTAGGCCCGCGCGAAGGCGATGATGTCGTCCGCCTCGAAGCGGTGGGCGCCGAGTCCGCGGGTGACACCAAGCTCCGCCTGCGCAAGGTAGGGCAGCGGCACCGCGTCGTCCGGCTCCGCCACGGGGCCCGTCTCCGTCGAGAGTTCGACCGGACGCGGTGCGGGCACGGCGCCGGCGCGCGCGAACAGCACCGCGAAGGCCTGGGTCATCACCGCCTCGCCGCGCCCGTTCGTCAGCGTCATCGAGAGCCGCGCCATGCCACGGTCAGGCTTCGAGGATGACGGGCGGACTTCCTCGACACGGATCACCGCGCTTAGCGCATCACCCGGCAGGACGGGCCTCAGCCAGCGCAGGGCGGTGATGCCGGGCGATCCCATTGAGGTGGACTGCGAAACCAACGCCTGCGCGAACAGGCGCATGCCCAGCGCCGCCGTCTGCCAGCCCGAGCCGATCAGGGTGCCGACGAAGGTCTCCTTCGCGGCCGCCTCATCGAGGTGGAAGGGCTGCGGATCGTAGGCCCGGGCGAAGGCGATCAGTTCGTCACGGCTGACGGTGATCGGCCCGGCGGCGTATTCCTGACCGGGTGCGAGATCGTCGAGGGAAAGCAGAGCCATGGGGTGCCGCGTCGCGGTGGAGATCCGCGCGTGGCTACAGCATCGAACGGCCGAGTGCATCCGGGGATCGGGCCGAGAGGGCGGCCGGCCCCAACCTGCTCACTTCATCAGTTCGTAGACCTGGATGCCCGCAGGCGTCAGGAGAACCACGAACAGCACCGGAAGAAAGAACAGGATCATCGGCACGGTCAGCTTCGGCGGAAGCGAGGCGGCCTTCTTCTCGGCCTCGGTCATGCGGTGGTCCCGGCTCTCCTGTGCCAGCACGCGCAGAGCCTGCCCCACCGGCGTGCCGTAGCGCTCGGCCTGCATCAACGCCGTGGTCAGCGACTTGACGATCTCCAGCCCCGTGCGCAGGGCGAGATTCTCGTAGGCCACGCGCCGCTCGGGCAAGAAGGACAGCTCGGCGGTCAGGAGTGCCAGTTCCTCGGCGAGCACGACCGATTGGCTCGCGATCTCCAGGCTGACCCGACGGAAGGCATTCTCGACCGACATCCCCGACTCGACGCAGATCAGGCACAGGTCGAGGGCGTCGGGCCAGGCGCGGCGGATCTCCGCTTGCCGCTTGGAGGTGACGTTCGACAGGTACACCTCCGGCAGCTTGAGGCCGAAGAAGCCGGCGCCGCACAGGAGGCCGAGGCGAACGGCGAACGGCTGGTCGAGCACCTCCAGCACGAACAGGTAGAACAGCGCGACGGCCGTGAGGGTGATCGGCATCACGAGGCGGAAGAAGAGGAACGCGGTTTCCGCCCCGGCGCCGCGATACCCGGCCCGGACCAACTTGGCTTTGGCGGTCTCCGTCCCGAGCCAGCGGCTGAGGTTGAACTGCTCGACGACCCGCTTCATGTAGGCCTTCGGCTCCACGCGCAGCGTACCGCGGCTGTTCAGCCGCTCGCGTTCGCGCTGACGGATCTGCTCGCGCTCGTCGCTCACGAGCTTCATGCGCTTGGCGAGCGGATCACTCTCGATCAGTGGCTGCACCAGGGTGAAGGCCGTGGCCGCCGCGGCGATGCCAGCCAGCACCGCAGCGATGGTGCGGGGCGCGAACGCGGTGTTGACGAAGTCATCCAGCATCGGTGTCCGGCCCAGTTCGTCCCTTGCGGAGCGGCTCGAACCGCCCCTTCACGTCGCCTTCCGGCGCGCGACTCAGATGTCGAAATTGATCATCTTCTTCATCACGAAGATGCCGGCCAACATCCACAGACCCGAGATCACGAGGGCGATCTTGCCGACCGAGGTGGTCCACAGGAGCGCGGTGTAATCGGGACTCGACAGATAGGTCCCCCCGCCGACCACGAACGGCAGGGCACCGATGATGGCGGCCGATGCCTTGGCCTCCATGCTCATCGCCTGGATCTTGCCGGCCATCTTCTTGCGCTCGCGCAGCACCCGCGACAGGTTTCCCAAGGCCTCCGAGAGATTGCCGCCGGCCTTCTGCTGAATGCCGATCACGATGGAGAAGAAATTCACCTCGGTGACGGGCACGCGCTCGTACATGCGCAGGATCGCGTCGGACATCGACAGGCCGAGCGCCTGGGATTCCATCGTCACCCGGAACTCGCTGCGCAGAGGCTCCTTCGCCTCGCGTGCGATCATGCGCAGGCAGTCGCCCAGGGGAATGCCGGAGCGCAGACCGCGCACCACCACATCCATGGCATTGGGCAATTCCTCGATGAAGGCCGCAACCCGCCGCTTCTGCCGCCGCTTGAGCCACCACGCGGGCAGGCCGAGCGCGCCCACGAACAGGGCAAGCCCGGCGACGATCACATTGTGCGAGACGAAGAAGGCGGCCAGCGCGAGAACGACGGCGGAGATCGCCGAGACGATCTGATACTTCTGGCGGCTCCAATCGAGGCCGGCGCGGGCGAGGCGCAGTTCGAGGGTGACCTTGGTCTTGTCCTTCTTGGCTTCCAGTTCCTTGAGGCTCTTGGCGACCTGCTCGCGGCGGCTGGCGGCCGCGCCGCGCTCCGCGAGCAGGGCCTGGGGCTGACCCAGCGCCTTGCGACGCTGCTCGGCCCGCCGCTCGCCCGAAAGGGCGGGCATCAGGAACACGTAGGCGAGCGAACCGGCGGCCACCGCCACGAGCCCGACCGCCAGAGGGGCGTTGAACGCACTCACGATGCCGCTTCCCCTTCGGTCACGGCGGCGTCGAGGGCGGCGGCCAGCGCCCGCTCCTCGCCGTAGTAGCGCGCCCGCTCCCAGAAGCGCGGACGGCCGATTCCGGTGGAGCGGTGGCGGCCGATCAGGCGCCCGTTCGCGTCCTCGCCGAGCACGTCGTAGACGAACAGATCCTGGGTGATGATGACCTCACCCTCCATCCCCATCACCTCGGTGATGTGGGTGATGCGCCGGGAGCCGTCGCGCATGCGCATGGCCTGGATGATCACGTCGATCGAGCCGGTGATCATCTCGCGCAGCGTGCGCGAGGGGAGCGAGAAGCCGCCCATCGTGATCATCGATTCGATACGCGCGAGGCACTCGCGCGGGGAGTTGGCGTGCAGCGTGCCCATCGAGCCGTCGTGGCCGGTGTTCATCGCCTGCAGCAGATCGAAGGCTTCCGGTCCGCGCACCTCGCCGACGATGATGCGCTCGGGGCGCATGCGCAGGCAGTTCTTGACCAAGTCGCGCATGGTGACCTGCCCCTGGCCCTCCAGGTTCGGAGGCCGGGTCTCCAACCGCACCACGTGCGGCTGCTGGAGTTGAAGTTCGGCCGCGTCTTCGCAGGTGATGACGCGCTCGTCGTGCTCGATGAAGGCGGTGAGGCAGTTGAGCAGGGTCGTCTTGCCCGATCCGGTGCCGCCCGAGATCACGACGTTGCAGCGGACCTTGCCGATGATCTGCAGGATCTTGGCGCCCTCCGGCGAGATCGCCCCGAAGCGCACGAGCTGATCGAGGGTGAGCTTGTCCTTCTTGAACTTACGGATGGTCAGCGCCGGCCCGTCGATGGCGAGCGGCGGAGCGATGACGTTGACGCGCGAGCCGTCGGGCAGGCGCGCGTCGCAGATCGGCGAGGACTCGTCCACGCGGCGGCCGACCTGGCTGACGATCCGCTGGCAGATGTTCATCAGTTGCTGGTTGTCGCGGAAGCGCACGGAGGTGAGCTGAATCTTGCCGCCGACCTCGATGAAGGTCCGGTCGGCGCCGTTGACCATCACGTCGGCGATGTCGTCGCGGGCGAGCAGCGGCTCCAGCGGACCGTAGCCGAGCACGTCGTTGCAGATGTCGTCGAGCAGCTCTTCCTGCTCGGCGATCGACAGCACGATGTTCTTGAGACCGATGATCTCGGAGACGATGTCGCGGATTTCCTCGCGTGCCGCCTCGCCTTCGAGCCGTGCGAGCTGGGCGAGGTCGATGGCCTCGATCAGCGCGCCGAAGATCATGCTCTTCGTGCGGAAGTAATCCTCGGATTTCGGCTGCTGCACCTGCGGCGCCGGGGCGCTCGGCGCCTCGGGACGCGCGCGCACCGCCTCCTGCTGCAGGACCGGCGGGGTGACGTTCGCCGGTCCGGCTGCGGGAGTGGCCGGGGCGGGAGCCGCGGCGGTATTGGAGCGTCGACCGAACATGGCGCCGCGCCTTCAGCAGTCTTGGGAGGAAAGAGCGCAGGGCAACGTCAGGACGCCTTCTTGCGGGTCAGCCGGGCGAAAAGCGGTTCCAGGAGATTGGCCCGGGCCCGGCGGATCTCGACCCGGCCGGTCACCGCCGCGGCGAGGTCGGAGAAGATCTCCGCCGGCTTGGAGCCGGCCTGGACCTCGGCGATCATCTGGCCGTTATTGGCGGCGGTGCCGAACAGGGCCGGATCGAAGGGGATGACCGCCTGGAGCGGGACGTCGAGCGCCTTGGAGAACTCGGCCGCCGCGATCTCGGGCCGCTTGGGCACGCCGACGCCGTTGAGGACGATCCGCGCCCGCGCATCGTTGGGACGCTGCTGGTGCAGCAGGGCGAGCAGGTTCTTGACGTTGCGCAAACCCGCCAGGTCCGGCGGGGCGACGATCAGGATCTCGTCGGCGCTGATCAGCACGCGGCGGGTCCAGGCCGACCATTGATGCGGCACGTCGAGGACGATGCAGGGCACCGCTGCCCGCAGCAGGTCGGTCAGCGCATCGAAGGCGGGCTCGGTCAGGTCGACGGTGCGGTCGAGGGTTGCGGGCGCCGAGAGCAGGCTCAGATTGTCGGCGCATTTCGAGAGCAGGCGGTCGAGCAGGTTGGCATCGAGACGCTCGGGCGCGAACACCGCCTCGGCGATGCCCTGGGGCGGATCCTGGTTGAAGTTGAGGCTCGCCGTGCCGAAGGCGACGTCGAGGTCGGCGATCACCGTCGCGGTGCCGTGCTCGCGGGCCACCGTCCAGGCGAGATTCTGAGCCACCGTCGAGCTGCCGACGCCGCCGCGCGCGCCGTAGACGGCGACCGTACGCCCCACCGGCTTCGCGCCCGGCGCCGCGAACAGATCGGAGACCGCGGCGATCATCGCGACCGGCTCGACCGGCGCCATCAGGTACTCGCTCACCCCCCGCTGGATGAACTGCCGGTAGAGCAACACGTCGTTGACGTGGCCGATCACCAGCACCTTCGTGCCCTCGTCGCAGACCTCGGCGAGCTGGTCGAGGCATTCGAGCGGCCGGGACTTGAGATTCAGGAATTCGAGCACGATCACGTTGGGCGTGGGCGCGTGCCGGTAAGCCTCCAGAGCTGCCGCCCCCCCGCCCATCTGCACCTTGACGTGAGCCTTCTGCATCCGGCGTTCGGCGGCGATGCCCTCGATCATCGCAGCCGTCTCCGGCGTGTCGCAAAAAGCCTGGATCGTGATCCGCGGCACCGGGGCGATGGTCCGCTCTGAAGCCTCGTGGGTGTCCGGCATGATGCGTGGTTTCCGGTTCTTGTGCCGAGTGGCGCGGCCGGTGATCGACAGGGGTTCGAGGCGGCGCGCGAGAGGCCGGCGAGGCTACTGGCTCTTCACTTCGCTGCCGACATTCGTCTGCCCATCCTGACGCCATTGCGTTGACGGATCCTTGCCCTCGCGGAGCTGGCCGAGATCCTTGGTGCGCAGGACCGTATCGATACGGCCCTCGGGCCGGCCGCGCACGAAGTCGATCGGATCGGCGACTTGGGCGGCGACATTGGACTGCATCGCACAGCCGAGATTCCATGTCGGCTCGTTCGACCAGTTGGACCGCAGGTCGCTGGCGCCGAGGTCTCTCGGCCAGAGCCCGCACTTGTCGGCGACCTTGGCCTGCATCCGCTGGAAGCTCAGGCGCAGGGGCGAGGCCAATGTGGGGTTGGCGATCGGGTAGCCGGCCACCCGCACGCCGCCGGCCGGCACGCCCATCTCCGCCGCGAGGCGCCGGATCGATGCGCCGGTGCGCTCGACGGGCCCGGCCAAACCCGGCGATACGCCGCGCGGCAGCTCGACGAGGAGGATGCCGCGGCCGTAGCGCCGGTACTCGACGAGGAAGGCCTCGATGTCGGCGCGCTGGCGCGGATCGATATGGCCGATTCCCGTGGGAAACACATCGAGGCTGCGGTCGGCATCGGCGAGCACGATCGGGTGGCGGGTGCGCACGTCGATCGGGTAGGTCGAGCCGGTGGTCGCGACCCGGTCCGCGCGGCAGGCGCCAAGGCCGGCGGCAAGAAGCACGGCGGCGGCGACCGGCCAGGCGCGGGAGACGGGGGTGCGGGCGGGGGAGGACATCGTGATTCGATCCTGATGGACGGGGTCAGTCGGCGATGAAGCCGACCCGGCCGCGATAGGCCGGCCCGAGGGTGCCGCCGCCGACCGTGCCGTAGATCTTGTTCAGGCGTCCGAGCAGCACCGCCTGCCCGTCCGGTGCATCGACGAAACCATCGTCCGGCCGCTGCACCTGCCGCGCTTCCATCGGCTGCGCGATGTAGGGGGTGACCATGATCATCAGCTCGGTCTCGTCGCGCTGGTAGTCGCGGGAGCGGAACAGGGCGCCGAGGATCGGAAGGTTCATCAGCCCGGGCAGACCGGAGATCGCCGCCCGGTTCTTCTGCTGGATCAGGCCGGCGGTCATCATCGTCGCGCCGGAGGCGAGCTCGACCGTCGTCTCGGAGCTGCGCTTCGTCGTGCCAGGCACAGGGGTCGGACGGTCGTTGAGGTAGTAGGTGAAGCTGTTCTGGGGATCGAGATCGACCACGTCGGTGGCGATCCGGACCGAAATGCGGTTCTCGGCCATGACGACGGGGGTGAACGACAGGCTCACGCCGTAGGGCTTGTAGGTCAGCGCGACGACGCAGCCCTGGCTGATCGAGGTGCCGATCGAGACGGTCGAGGCGGCCGAACAGCTCAGCGGCACCGGAATTTCGCCGCCCGCCGTGAATTTTGCCGACTCGCCGGAAATCGCGGTCAGCGTCGGCTCGGCCAGAATGCGGGACACGCCGGCCTGTTCGAAGGCGCGCAAGGTGGCCTTGAAGGAGAATCCGCCCGTCTGAACGGATGCCGTCAGAGCGTTGGCGTCCGGGCTCCGTGATCCGGTCAGCGGAAAACCCGTATTGTTCGTCAGGAAGTTGCCGCCCAGCGGGTTCAGAGCCGACCAATTGCCGCTCGTGCTGATACCGAACTGCTTCAGAACGGTGCGCGCCACCTCGACCACGGTGACGCGGATCATCACCTGATCCTTGTTGCGGATCGTCAGGTTGTTGATGACGGCGCCGCGGGTCGCGACACCGCCGCCGGCCGCGATGCCGACGAAGGCATTGGCGATGTCGAGCGCCTGCTGCGCCTCCGAGGTCGAGTTCACGCTGCCGGAGAGAACCAGCGAATCCCCGACCGCCTTCACGTCGAACCGACCGCCGGGCAGGCTCTGCTGCAGCGACTGCCGCAGGACGTTGATATCGCGGGCGATGGTGACGTCGAGCGCCGCGATCTGGCGTCCCTCACCATCCATCACGAAGATCGAGGTGGCGCCGTTGTCGATGCCGATCAGGAAGAGCTTGCGGCTGGAGCGGACGACCGCGTTCGCGACCGCCGGGTTGGCGACGAAGACCTCCTTGGCGTCGCGCGGCAGATCGACGATGAGCGAGCGGCCCTTGCTCAACTCGACCCGCCGGGACACCGCCGCCTCGTTGGCCCCGATCGTCAGGACGGGGGAGGCACCGGGAAGGCCGGCTTGAGCCGAGGCCGGGCCGGACAGCATCGCCGACGCGAGGCAGGCGCCGGAGAGCAGGAGAAGGGCAAGTCCGCGGAAGCGAGGGGCGGTCGTCATCGGTCCTGTCCTCACCGGCGCTGCTGCTTGGCGACGCCGAATCGCACCACGGTCATGGGTCCCTCGGGCGGCATGTCGGCCTCCTCGGAGAGGGCGGCGGTTCGGGCGGAATCCTGGATGCTGCGCAGCGCGAGGGAGAGCTGTCCGACCTTCTGCGCCAGCGTGACGGTTTCGGCTTGAGCCGGGGTGAGGGCCAAGGTGGCCGTCTCCGCCGTCACGACGTTGGCGCCGTTCTTCTCCTGCACGATCTGCCCGACGGCGAGCACGCGCACGTCGGTCAGCAGCGTTTCGGCGAACTGTTCGGTGCCTTCGTTGCTGGTCTTGATGACATCGACATGATCGTTCGGCAGGACGAAGCCGCCCGCCGAACTCGATCCGCGCGTGTCCGTGGTGATCGCGACCGCCCGCATGCCGGGCGGCAGAATCGCCGACATGAAGCCGCTGCCGGCTTTGACCAGGCGTTCGGGCCGGATCGGCTCGTTGGCCGAGAAGCCGGTGCGGATGATCGCGCCGACGGAGTCCTCGAGTCCTTTCGGGGCCGCGCGGCGCTCGATCAGTCCGGGCGAAATTGCCTGTTCGGGCCAGGCTATCCAGCGCAGATCCTCGGGCTTGAGGGTCTGCCCCATGGGTAGTTCGGCGGCGGCGACGAGGACCTCGCTCATCGCAACCGGCGCGACGGGCTCGGCCTTGGCGACGGGCGTGGGCTCGGGCGCCTTTTCCTCCCCCTGCATCAGCAGGGCGGCGCCGCAGCCGGCAACGAGTGCGATCCCCAAGACGGCGAGACGGGCTGGTTTCATGGCAGGCGCGGGACCGTGACGACGGCTCCGTCGCCGTCTGGTCCCGAGACTTGCCCGGGATTCGTCAAGTTAGGGTTAACCGAGCGTGACCATTGTCAGTCTGCCGCTGTCCCGCTCACAGTTCCTCAACTCGAAAAAGCCGCCTTTGCCAAGCGGCCTCCTCGAACCCGTCCAGGACGATCGATCAGGGCAGAGCGAGTTGGTCGAAGCCGAAGGCACTCGGCACCACGACCAGCGCGGCGGCGGCGAGAGCGATGCCGTAGGGAATTCCGGTCTTCGTGTCGTGGAGGTGCACCGCGAAAGGAAATTTGAGCGCCAGCTTCGGCAGCGGAAGCGATCGAGCCGACAGAATCGCGAGCGTCAGAGGTCCGCCGAGCAGCGAGGCCAGGATGAGATAATCCGGCAGATGGGCAAGGCCGATCCACAGCGCCGTGCTTGCCGCCAGCTTGGCGTCGCCTCCGCCGATCCATCCCCGCGCGAACATGAGGAAGGTGATCACGAGGGTCAGCGCGCCAGCCGCGAGGTGCCAGACCAGGTCGGCCCAAGCCATGCCGGACGCGAGCGCGTAGACCATAAAACCCGCGAAGACGAGGCCGGTCACGCGGTTGGAAATCCGCATTGTCAGCAGATCGCTCGCGGCGGCATAGGCCATGAGAAAGGGAAAGACGATGCACAGGAGGAGGTAGGCCGCCATGCTCGACACGAAACTGCTCTCTATCTCGGCCTATCGGTCGGTTCGTTCGGGTCTCAAGCCCCGTCAGCTTTGATCTGACCGGGCGCGTACGATCTTGCTAGAGCCGGTTCCCCATGGGACTGGCGCTCGCGACAGACGGCCATCGCGGCTGATCACCGTTTACGAGGCATGGCGAAAGAGGTCCGCCATGCCTTGGAAAAACGGTGTCGCCGCTTGGCCGAAAAATTAGTTCGTGGCGCCGAGCTTCGTGGTCTGCGTGTTGAGGCCGTCGCCGAGCGTCGTGAACGCCGTCTTCAGCTTGGTGCCGAAGGTGGAGAAGATGCCGACGATGGCAACGCCGACCATGGCAGCAACCATGCCGTATTCGATGGCAGTCGCGCCAGACTCGTCAGAGATGAAGCGCTTGGCGATATTCTTCACGATGATCTCCACTTGATTAGATCCGATGGGCGTCCGTCGGAAGTCTGCAGAGGCCCCGATCGGCGACAGGTCGAGTGGTAATCCCGACGCGTTGCGTTTGGGTTAAATCGACGCCCTAACCAAGCGGCGGGCCGGTCGTTCGCGAACGGCAGTTAATGATGCGTTTCAGCAATCGATCGAATGACCCGTCGGCGCCGTCCCAGGCTCGTGAACGCGGGGCATTCGGACAGGGTTAGCGCTTCCTTCATCAGTTTCCTGTTCCGTTCACGCGACGAGAGACGCCTTCGCTCCGGATTCGTGCCGCGGACACGGCACAGCCTTCGGCGGAGAGCGCTGCCCTACGCGCGATCGGACCGACCCTTCATGCCCCGCCTGCGCCCTCACCCCTTCCCGCTCCGCGCCGGCCCGGCCGTCCTGGTTCTGCTCGCGCTCGCCGCGCCCGTCCGCGCGAACGAGCCGGTGCCGCAGGGCACCGTCTCGGTGCAGGTCGACAACGCGAAGGTGATCCGCCTGCCGGAGAAGACCCAGACCGTCGTGGTGGGCAACCCGATGATCGCCGACATCACCCTGCAGAAGAACGGCGTCGTGGTGCTGACGGGCAAGAGCTTCGGTACGACCAACCTGATCGCCCTCGACGGCAGGGGGGCGATGCTCGCCGAATCGACCATCAGCGTGCAGGCGCCGCAGGCGTCGATCATCACCGTGCAGCGCGGCCTGGATCGGGAATCCTATTCCTGCACCCCGAACTGCCAGCCCTCGGTACAGCTCGGCGACGCCGCCAAGTATTTCGACGATACCAGCAAGCAGGCCGAGCAGCGCCGCACCATGGCGACCCAGAACCGGTAGAGCGCATTCCGACGAAGTGGCCACCCTTTCGTCGAAAGAAGGCGCGTCAAAATAAGAGCCGGCCTTCCGCCGTTGCCACGAGGCCCCATTGCGTGTATGGCCCGCCCGCGCCCTTGAGACACCCTTGGAGGCACGGGCGCGCTGGGGAACGGTCGGGCCGTCCGCTTTGGGCGGCCTTTGTCGTTGGCCCGGCTCCATATTTTACAAAAGGATCACGCCATGAGCGCCACCAAGACGCTTGAGGCCGTGGCACGCGACCGGGTCGGCAAGGGGGCCGCCCGGGCCGTTCGTCGCCAGGGCCAGATTCCCGCCGTCATCTACGGCGGCAACCAGGCCCCGCAGGCCATCGCCATCGACCTCATCCGCGCCCGCACCCTGATCTACGCCGGCGGCTTCAAGACCACCGTGTTCGAGATCGATGCGGGCGGCAAGAAGACCCGCGCGATCCCGCGCGACTACCAGCTCGATCCGGTCAGCGGCGTGCCGCTGCACGTCGATTTCCTGCGTATCGTCGCCGGCCAGACCGTCACGGTGGATGTCCCCGTCCACTTCGTGAACGAGGATCAGGCGCCGGGTATCAAGCAGAAGGGCGGCACCCTCAACATCGCGCTGCACACCGTGTCCCTCGAGGTCGCGCCCGACCAGATCCCCGACGCGATCGAGGTCGATCTCACCGGCCGCGAGATCGGTGACGTGATCCACGCCTCCGACCTGCGCCTGCCGGCCGGCACCTACACGGGCGAGCCGACCGACACGGTCGCCAACCTCCTGCCGCCGACGGTGCTCGGCGCCGAGGTCGAGGCCGAGGAAGCCGCGATCGCCGAGGCGCAGTCGGCCGAGTCCGCCGAGGAGAAGGCGGAAGCCGAGGCCGAGGCCACCGACGAGAAGAACGAGAGCGAGGCGTAAGCCGCAGCGGGCGCCGCGAGCGCCCGCTCTGCGAAACACGCGATGCCCCGGCCACCCGGCCGGGGCATTTGCATTTGTCGGGGCTGAGATCGGGAGCGCATATGCGGCTCATCGTCGGATTGGGAAATCCCGGCGCGCGCTACGCGCGCAACCGCCACAACATCGGCTTCATGGCCGTGGACGAGATCGCCCGCGTCCACCGGGCGGCCCCCTTCCGCCGCCGCTTCCAGGGCGAGGCGGCCGAGGTGATGCTCGGCTCCGAGCGTGCGATCCTGCTCAAGCCCCAGACCTTCATGAACGAATCCGGCCGCTCGGTCGGCGAGGCTCAGCGCTTCTTCAAGATTCCGCTCGCTGACGTGATCGTGCTGCACGACGAACTCGACCTCGCGCCGGCCAAGCTGCGGGTGAAGCTCGGCGGCGGCAATGCCGGGCATAACGGCCTGCGCTCGATCACGGCGCAGTGCGGCAACGATTACCGCCGCGTCCGCCTCGGCATCGGGCACCCCGGCGACAAGGCGCTGGTGCACGCCTACGTCCTCAACGACTTCGCCAAGGCGGAGGAGCCTTGGGTCGAGGATCTCTGCCGCGCCACCGCCGACCACGCGCCGTTGCTGGCGGCCGGCGAGGATGCGAGCTTCCAGAACAAGGTGCATCTCGCCATGGCCGGCCGCGGCTGGGAGACGGTGAAGACGCCTGTCGAGGCCGGCAAGGCCAAAGCGCGCGACGCGAATTGACACGAAGCCGCCGGACCCCGATGGAGCCTGCTTCCGGGCGCGGCTCCCGACCGATCACAACGGATTTCTAGGACCAGCCATGGGCTTCAAATGCGGCATCGTCGGCCTGCCGAACGTCGGCAAGTCGACCCTCTTCAACGCGCTCACGCAGACCGCCGCGGCCCAGGCCGCGAACTACCCGTTCTGCACCATCGAGCCGAACGTGGGCGAGGTCGCGGTGCCCGATCCGCGCCTCGATGACCTCGCCCGGATCGCCTCGTCGAAGGAGATCATCCCGACGCGGCTGACCTTCGTCGACATCGCCGGCCTCGTGCGCGGCGCATCGAAAGGCGAGGGTCTCGGCAACCAGTTCCTGGCCAATATCCGCGAGGTCGATGCCATCGCCCACGTGGTGCGCTGCTTCGAGGACGGCGACGTCACCCATGTCGAGGGCAAGGTCGATCCGATCGCCGACATCGAGACCATCGAGACCGAGCTGATGCTGGCCGACCTCGACAGCCTCGAGAAGCGCGTCGTCGCCCTGGAGAAGCGGGCCAAGGGCTCCGACAAGGAGGCCAAGGAGTTCCTCGACCTCGTCAACCGGGCCCTGCCGCTCCTGCGCGAGGGCAAGCCGGCCCGGCTGGTGGAGCGCAAGGCCGACGAGGAGCGGCTGTTCCAGCAGCTCGGCCTGATGACGGCCAAGCCCGTGCTCTACGTCTGCAACGTCGACGAGAGCGACGCCGACAAGGGCAATGCCAAGTCTCAGGCAGTGTTCGACCGGGCGAAGGCCGAGGGCGCGGTCGCCGTGGTCGTCTCGGCCAAGATCGAGAGCGAGATCGCGGTGATGCCCGAGGCCGACCAGGCCGATTTCCTCGAGGCGGTCGGCTTGACCGAGCCCGGCCTGAACCGGGTGATCCGCGCCGGCTACGACCTGCTCGGTCTCGTCACCTACTTCACCGTCGGCCCGAAGGAGGCTCGCGCCTGGACGATCACCCGGGGCACCCGCGCCCCGGCGGCGGCCGGCGTGATCCATACCGACTTCGAGAAGGGCTTCATCCGCGCCGAGACCATCGCGTTCAAGGACTACACCGCTCTGAACGGCGAGGCGGGTGCGCGCGACGCCGGCAAGCTGCGGCTGGAGGGCAAGGAATACGTGGTGCAGGACGGCGACGTGCTGCACTTCCGCTTCGCCAACTGACCGGGCGCCGGGCATGGAGCTTCACCCGCGCCATGCCTGGGACCTGACGCCGGCCGAGGCGGTCGCACTCCAGCGCCGGCTCCGCAGCGAGATCGTGGCCGACCGGGCCATCGATCTCGCTGCGGTGCGGCTGGTGGCCGGGGTCGATGTCAGCGTGAAGAACGAGCGCTCCCGCGCCGCCGTCGTCGTCGTGACCTTTCCGGGTTTTCTCCTCGTCGAGACGGCCTTCGCCGAGCGGCCGACGCCCTTCCCCTACATTCCCGGCCTCCTGAGTTTTCGCGAAGGGCCGGTGCTCGAGGAAGCCTTCGGGCGCCTGCGTGCGGAGCCGGACGTCTTTCTGTTCGACGGCATGGGCATCGCCCATCCGCGCCGCATCGGCATCGCCAGCCATATGGGCCTGTGGTTGGAGCGACCGACCATCGGCGTCGGCAAGACGCGGCTCGTCGGCACCAACGCACCGCTGCCGGAAGAGAAGGGCGCGCACGTCCCCCTGATCGATCGGGGCGAGACCATCGGTGCCGTGGTCCGCACGCGTAACGCCAGACTTCCGCTGTTCATCTCGCCGGGCCATCGCGACGACATCCCGAGCGCGGTCGAACTCGTGCTGGCCTGCTCGCCGAAATACCGCCTGCCGGAGCCGATCCGCCTCGCGCACAAGGCGGCGGGCGACTTCTGAAGTAAGGACGCAAAGAGGTCAGTGCGCCTCTTCCCAGTTGGCCGCCGCCCGCGCCTCGACCACCAGCGGCACCCTCAGCGTCAGGGCCGGCGCGGGCGCCTCTTCCATCACCCCGGCGATCACGGGAATCGTCGCCTCCACCTCGTCGTCGGGCACCTCGAACACGAGTTCGTCGTGCACCTGCAGCAGCATCCGCGCGGTGAGCCTCTTGGACTCCAGCGCATCCTCCATCCGCGTCATGGCGCGACGGATGATGTCGGCGGCGGTGCCCTGGATGGGGGCGTTGATGGCTTGGCGCTCCACGCTCGCCCGCTCGGACGGGTTGTTCGAGCGGATCTGCGGGTAGTGGCAGACGCGGCCGAACAGGGTCGTCACGTAGCCCTTCTCGCGGCACGAGCGCTTGGTGGTGTCGATGTAGTCGCGGATGCCGGGAAAGCGCTCGAAATACTGCTTGATGAAGGCTGAAGCCTCTTCGCGGCCGATGCCGAGCCGGTCGGCGAGACCGAAGGCCGAGATGCCGTAGATGATGCCGAAATTGATCGTCTTGGCCCGCCGCCGCAGATCGCCGGTCATCTGGTCGAGGGCGACGCCGAACATGGCGGAGGCCGTGGCCGCGTGGATGTCGATCCCCTGCTCGAACGCTTCGCGCAGTTGCGGAATGTCGGCAATGTGGGCGAGCAGGCGCAGCTCGATCTGGCTGTAATCGGCCGAGATCAGCTTCTTACCCTCGGGCGCGACGAAGGCGCGGCGGATGCGCCGCCCCTCCTCCGTACGGATCGGGATGTTCTGAAGGTTCGGGTCCGAGGAGGAAAGCCGGCCGGTCGTCGTCGCCGCGAGCGCGAACGAGGTGTGGACGCGGTTGGTCCCCCGGTCGGCGTGCTGCTGCAGCGAATCGGTGTAGGTCGATTTCAGCTTGGAGAGCTGGCGCCAGTTGAGGATCTTCTTCGGCAGATCGTGGCCGGCCTGGGCCAGTTCTTCGAGAAGCGTCGCGGGCGTGGCCCACTGGCCGGATGGCGTCTTCTTCGCGCCGGGCAGGCCCATCTTGCCGAACAGCACGTCGCCGATCTGCTTGGGCGACGAGACCTGAAACCGCTCGCCCGCGTCGTCCTGGATTTCCTCCTCCAGCCGCGCCAGGATCTGCGAGAAGTCGCCGGAGAGGCGGCTCAGCATGTTGCGGTCGATGGCGATGCCGGCCCGCTCCATCCGCGCCAGCACCGGCACCAGCGGGCGCTCCAGCGTCTCGTAGACGGTCACCCGATGCTCGGCGACGAGGCGCGGCTTCATCATCCGCCACAGGCGTAAGGTGACGTCGGCGTCCTCCGCCGCGTAGGCCGTGGCCTTGTCGATCGCCACGCGGTCGAAGGTGACCTTGTTGCGGCCGGTGCCGGCCACATCCGCGAAGGTGATCGCCTGGTGGCCGAGATGGCGCCGGGCGAGTTCGTCCATGCCGTGCCCGCCCTTGCCGGCATCGAGCACGTAGGAGATCAGCATCGTGTCGTCGAAGGGCGTCACGTCGATGCCGTAGCGGTGCAGCACCGAGAGGTCGTATTTCAGGTTCTGACCGACCTTGAGCGTGCCGGCATCCTCAAGCAGCGGCTTGAGCAGCTTCAGGGCGGTATCGAAATCGATCTGGCCGGGCTGCCGGTCGGAGGCATCGGCCCCTGCCCCGCTCTCGCCGAACAGGTCGCCGCCCTTCACCTCGGGCTTCACGTGGGCGAGTGGGATATAGGCGGCCCGCCCCGGCGCGGTCGCGAGCGAGACACCGACGAGTCCCGCCTTGGCCGCGTCGAGCGCGTCGGTCTCGGTATCGACCGCGATCACGCCGGCCTCGTAGCTCTCGGCGATCCACGCCTTGAGCTGCTCCACGGTGGCGATGGTTTCGTAGGCCGACGTGTCAAACGGCTTCACGGCCTCCGCCGCGCGGGCGGCGACCAGCGTCGAAGGCGTCGGCTCGCCGGGACCGCGCTTCTTCGGCGCCTGATCCGGCAGGTCGAGATCGGCGAACGGGTCGGCCTCGCCGGCCTCCGGCGGGGCCGCGCCGTCCGTCCGCTCGGGGGCGGCGGCGGTCTCGGGATCGACCGGGACGTCGTCGCCGAAGAACGGCACCGCGTCGCTGCCGCCGGCCGCGTTGGTGTAGGCGTGGGGCTGTGCCCCCGGCAGCAGCGCCGGATCGGGCTTCACCGCCTCGGGATCGACATGGAGCATCTGCGCGATGCGCCGGGTCAGGGTGTTGAACTCCATGGCTTTCAGGAAGCCGACGAGCTTTTGCGGATCGGGCTGCGGCACGCCGAGTTCGTCGAGCGGCACCGGCACCGGCACATTCTCTTCGAGCGCGACGAGGCGGCGCGAGAGCTTGGCCTGATCGATGTTGGCGAGCAGCATCTCCCGGCGCTTGGGTTGCTTGATCTCGGCAGCACGGTCTAGGAGCTGTTCGAGGCTGCCGTACTCCTTGATGAGCGCGGCCGCCGTCTTCAGGCCGATGCCCGGCACGCCCGGCACGTTGTCGGAGGTGTCGCCGATCAGCGCCAGGGCGTCGCCGATCTGCTCGGGCGTGAGGCCCTCCCACTTGGCGATGATCGCCTCGCGGTCGAGGTTGCGCTCGGGCCGGTAGCCGGGCTTGCCCTTGGCGCCCGACTCGAAATCGTAGAACCGGATCTTATCCGAGACGAGCTGCATCA
The DNA here is from genome assembly GCF_004683995.1 of Methylorubrum sp. Q1. Taxonomy (NCBI): domain Bacteria; kingdom Pseudomonadati; phylum Pseudomonadota; class Alphaproteobacteria; order Hyphomicrobiales; family Methylobacteriaceae; genus Methylorubrum; species Methylorubrum sp. Q1. The sequence continues at coordinate 73,703 of NZ_SRHQ01000001.1, forward strand.
GGTCCTTGTCGGAGGACACGATGATGACCTCGGCGCCGCGCGCCTCGGCCTGCCGCGCGTAGGTCGCGATCAGGTCGTCGGCCTCGTAGCGCATCAGTTCCACCGCATGCAGCCCGAAGGCGCGAACCGCGTCGCGCATCAGCGGCATCTGGCGCTTGAGGTCGTCCGGCGCGTCGGGGCGGTGGCCCTTGTAGTCGGGGAACAGCTCCTTGCGGAACGAGCCCTCGGACTTGTCGAAGACGATGCCGAGATGGGTCGGCTTCACCCCCGCCGCACCCTCCTGAAGGAATTGGGCGATCTTGGTGCAGAACAGGCGCACCGCGCCGGTCGGCAGACCGTCGGAGGGCCGCGTGTTGTACTTCTGGTCCTGATTGATCGACTGGAAGTACGCCCGGAAGATGAAGGACGAGCCGTCAACGAGGATCACCCGGTCGTCGGCGCAGACGGGCTTGGCCGGTTGCAGTTGCGTCTCTTCGGTCATCGGTCGAACAGCCATCGGCGAAGGGAAGCCCAAGGGCGGGGCCGCCGTTCCATAGAGCATTTTCGCCGCTTCAGAACATCGCCCCAGCGCCGGGAAATGCCGCAGGTCCCCGGTTCTCTGGCCCACGACGGCCGGCATGGCGGCGGGCCGGTCTTGTCCATCGCGCGAGCATCTGCGCCGCGCGAGAGGCGAAACGCCCAAAAAGCTGTCGGACACGGAGCCCATGTGCGTTCGTGCACCGGGCAGAATCGAGTCGCAGCGTCAGCGGCAACACCCTCCCAACCATGAGCTTTTTTTGCTGCGCGCAATGTCGCTGCATGAAAGTTCGCGCGCGATCGGCAAATCCGAAATATATCGATGCTGCAGTGCGACAAACAGGCTATTGTCTGCCAAGAGATTGACCCCAAATCCCGTTCATCGAAGACGGGCGACGGCCTATCCTGATCCTTCAAAAGATCGGGCTAAGTGATCGGCGCCCGCATGAAGGGATAAAGGATTGATCATGACCCATCGCACCAAGATCACCGCGGCCCTCGCTCTGGCCCTCGGCCTCGCCGCGACCCCGAGCCTCGCTCAGGGCATCGCTTCCGACAGCGCCAGCTACAACCGTGATGGCACCCTCAACGTATGGGGCGCGCATATCGACCCGGTGCGTGAGCGCGGCGGCCTCCTCGGCGGTGTCGGCAATGTCGTCGGCGGCACGCTCGGCGCGGCGGGCAACATCGTCGGCGGAACCGTGGATGCGGCCGGCAACGTGGTCGGCGGTGTCGTGGGCGGTACGGCCAATGCGGCTGACAGCATCGTCACGGGTTCGGTCCGCCGCCCGGCGGGTTATGCCACCGACGGCGCTCAGCCGGTCGATCGCGCCGCCGCCTACGGCCGCCCCGCCTACTGAGCCTAAACTCCTCCTGAAGTACGACGAGACGGCGGGGCGCGAGCCCCGCCGTTCTCTTTGCGCACGAGCCATAGGAAGGGCGCGAAAGGGCGCAGGGACAAGTTTCCCGAAGGCCGAGACGCCGACGATCCTATCGGGCTCGATCCCTCACCAGCACGGCACCACGATCGACCGGATCAAGGCACCGAGCAGCTTCGTGTTCCTGCCCGAGAACAAGCCGCACGCCCTCTAAAGTATCGTCCTGGATACCTGATCCCGGACGATGCTTGAGGCTCTTGTTTTCGCATAATCCCTTTTTCCGAAAGCCGGCAACCACCGTTCGGGACGATGCTCTCAATCAACGGAAGCGCGCCGTTCGGCATGAACACCCCGAATCCGACCGGCGACCCGAGCAACGCGAAGAACGGATGAAGAGGGGCCGCCGTCAGGCAGCGGCTCCCACCGTGTCCGCCATGCGGGCGTCACGCGTGCCGAGCGGTCTCGGCGCGCCAACGGTGGTGTCCTTGGCGGTCTGGTGTTCGAGTTCGGCGTTGAGCTGCGCGCCGAGCAGCACGATCGTGGTGGAGATCCAGATCCAGGTCATGAATCCGATGGCGGCGCCGAGCGAGCCGTAAGTCTTATCGTAGCTGCCGAAATTCGAGACGTACCACGAGAACAGCAGCGAGCCGGCCAGCCACAGGAAGGCGGCGACCATGCCGCCCGGCGTCACCCAACGCCAACGCGGCGCGTCCCGACTGGGCCCGTAGCGGTAGAGCATGGCGAGCATCAGGAGGACGATTGCGAACAGGACCGGCCAGCGCAGCAGAGCCAGCCACCACGCGTCGCCCGACAGACCCAGAAACTGAATCGCCACCGGCACCGCGACAATACCGGCGAGCGCCAGCACGATGAAGAGCAGCGCGCCCGCGGTGAAGGCCAGCGAGACGAGGTTGAGCTTGAAGAAGCCGCGTCGCTCACGCTCGTTGTAGACGAGGTTGAGCGCATCGAAGACGTGTTTCACGCCGCCATTGGCGCTCCAGACTGAAAGGGCGATGCCGATGAGGGCGGTCAGCCCCAAGGTCGTATCGCCCTTCTCCGTCACACGCTTCACCTGCTCGGCGACGATGTCGACACCGCCGGAGGGAAGGACGCCGCGCAACGCCTCGATCTGGTGGTTGATGGTCGAAACGTCGGCGATCAGGCCATAGACGGATACGAGTGCGGCAATGGCGGGGAAGATGGCGAGGAGGACGAAGAAGGTCACACCCGCCGATACCAGGGTCAGGCGATTCTCGCCGATATCCCGGTAAGTCCGCTTCAGGATGTCCTTCCACCCTTCGACCGGCACCTCCGTCGGCTTGTCGGCGGAGCGGCCACGGTCCGGCTCGGTCCGTGCAACACGATGGGCGTCGGCGCCCTCGTGGGAGGGCGATTCCTTGCGTGCCGCATCGCCGCCCGACGAGCCGCGCGCACGATCCCCGTCACGGTTCGCATCACGATCCGCGGGCCGTCCCGACCGGCGTGGGAGAGCGACAATCCCGAGCAGCGCCGTCGCCAGTGCCATGGTCCACAAGGCCGGGTAGCGGGGGTTGTCCGCCGCGGCAGCGGCGTCGGGAACGACGCGATCGGGTGTAGGCATCGCGGGATTGGCTCCGTCCAGCGCGCGAAGAAGAGGCTGCGCTGTTCGGCAACCGTCCGGCCCGAGCTTCGGTTCACAGTGACGTGACTATGCCGGCGGCAGCCGTTCGCCGCTGCGTATTCGATCGGCGTACTCATGAAAAATTCACATTCGCGCCAAGTTCTCGCCGGAACCGTTAAGGTCGGCTCCAGTTGACAGCGCATCGGTCGAACGCGACCGCCTCGCTTCAGGAGCCGTCGATGCCTTCGACCCCGCGCCGCTCCGGACGACGCCTCGCGCTCGTCCTGGCTTCTTCTGCTTTCATCCTTTCCACCGCGGCCGGCGTTCATGCTCAGGAGGGCGGGCTCGGCGGCCTGTTTCAGCAACTCTTTTCCCCGCAGCGGTCGGCGCCCGCTCCAGTCGTCGCCCCGATTCAGGTTTACGGCGGCGGCGAGGTCAACCAGCGTTATCGCTGGCGCCGGCATCGCAGTACGGCGGATCGGAGCCGGCCGAAGGTGCGTTACGCCGCCCTGCCGAAGGATGACGGCGCCGGGATCAGCGGCAAGCAGCCGGTCGATTCGAAAGCCATCGCCGCCAATCCGACCGCGGCGCTGCTACGCGACGAGACCCTACGTCCCGGCGACATCGTGGTCATGCCGGCCGGCCCGAAGGTCTTCAAGGGCCATGACGATCGCGGCCGCGGCGCCAAGGCGGCCCGCCACCGGATGAGCGACTTCGAGGATGTCAAGCACTCGCGCACGATCAATGCGAGAACGCGTCGCCAACTCATGGCGATGATGTTGCCGCACGGCGCCATGCCCGCCGAGGAGGCGCGCAAGACGCTTGCCAACGCCCGCCGCCTGGCCCCGCAGGAGGTCATCGAGCCCCTGACCCGACAGGCTCGCGCCGAGACCGGCCCGAAACCCACCCGCATCATCAGCCCCTGGCAGATCGCCCGCTAGGCCTCGTGCTGGAAATCAAATCTAGGACGATGCTTTAGGGTCCGGGGGTCGCGACGAGACCCGGTCGGGCATCAAGCGGCGGCCAAAGAATGGTTGACCCCAGCCCGAGAGGGGCCTGCCGAGCAGAACCTTCGAGTCTCGTGCGACGGACCATGTGCGATGGTGGAGGGGGCGATGGGATGAGTGCTGAAGGTCGTGCCCAAGCACTTCATCCGAGCGATCATTCAAACCGCACTGCGGCGGTCGGCGTTGTTGCCCGAACCGCTCTATCGCTCTGCTATTCTCGGGAAAGTATGATGGTGGAGCCTAACGGGATCGAACCGATGACCTCTTCCATGCCATGGAAGCGCTCTCCCAGCTGAGCTAAGGCCCCATCATTGTTGCCGTAACCGCTTCCGGTCTCTGGCCTCGCCGGCGGCGCTGAGTGCGTCGGCGATGGGCGGTTCTATACGGGGAGGATTGGCGGGACTCAACCCCCTTTTTCGAGGCAGGGCCGAATTTTTGAGCCGCCTCCTGATCTCCGCTCAGTCCCGGCACAGAACGTCGGCGACCAGCCTCGCCCCGACGGCGGAGCTTCCTTGGAAGCGCCGAGACCGGGCCGGAACGCCGATCCTGGCTATGTGTCTCCCACAAAACTCCCGCTGCGCCGCCGTGCCCAGAACGGGGACGCTCGGTGATCGGGAGTTTTGTGAGGCGCTCTTTGTCCGGCTACTGCTGAGCCCGGACGATGTAGCGCTCCATGAGAAGTCCGATGGTGAGGCTGCCGAAGACCCAACCGAAGAGATAGAGGTAATCGATCTGAACGGGGATCGTGGGGTCGTATCCCAAGCGAACCCATTCGATGAGCTGCGTGATCGGATTCCATTTCATATAGTAGTAAATTTCGTCTGGCATATAACATGCCATAAAATACACACCGCTCGTCAAATACAATGTGAGCGTCACCAATATATAACCAAGAGCCCATCCAGGAAAGACCGAACATATCCCGACATTGATCGTCCCAACACCGATCCCGAGCGCAATCGCCGTCAGATAGCCAGTGATGGCCATCGTCATGTCGACCGGAACGGGGTCGGCACCGAAGCAGACAAGGACGACACACACGATACAGACGCCCAGGAAGCTGCTGACGATCTCGACAAGGATGCGTGCGACGACGGTATCGAAGCGCTTTACTTGCGGGAAATAAGTCAGCGGCTTGTGAACCATGTAGCCCTTCATCACCTCGCGGGAGATGTACTGGAAGGCGAGGGCCGGCAATGCGCCCGAGGCGACGAAGACCATCGGATCGTCACCCATGGGCGACTTGATTCCGCGGAATGTCATGGCGCCGACGATGATCCCGAGATGCACGCAGGGCCAGAGCACCTGTACCAGGTAGCCCCAGTAGTTTCCGCCGAAGCGGCTGCGCATGTCGCGCAGCATCAGGGCGCTGAGGACGCGCAGGTAGACGTCGAGATGGCTCTGACGGCGCGGCAGGGACGAGGCGTGGGCGTTCATGGTATCCGTCGCAACGGGGCGGTCGCGCCGTTATGCTCGCTTGCAATCGCGACGAAATCGAGGACGGGTCAGGTGTCGCCGCGGCGGCCCGCCTCGTCCGTGCGCGAAGCGATGCGGTAGAAGGCGGTCAGCACCAGCAGGAAGACGATCAGGCCGAGCCACGGCCCTGCTCCGCCCAGCGCCTCGGCCGCGAAGGCGAGGGAACCGCCGCGTCCGCTCAGCGTGTCGGCGGCGGCGAGTAGGACGCCGACGACGCTCTCGCCCACGAGGAAGCCCGAGGCCAGCAGGACGCCGCGGCGGCGTCCTCCGGCCCGCGCCGCGGCGCCCGCCTCGCGCAGCCGACGCTCGGCGAGGCGGGCGACGAGGCCGCCGAAGGCGATCGTCACCACCACCTCGAGCGGCAGGTACATGCCGATCCCGACGGTGAGTGCCGGAAAAGAACGGCCGCTGCGGCGCAGACGCGCCTCCGCCGCAACGAGGATCGCCCCGAGGCCGGCCCCCGTCGCCACCATCGACCAGGGCAATTCGTTGCGTACGATGCCGCCGGCGATCTGCGTCATCAGCGCGGCCTGGGGGGCAGGAAGGGCGGCGGCCTCGTCCATGCCCTCGCGCGGCAGGGCACCGACGAAACCGTAGGCGTTGTAGAGAAGGTCGAGCAGTGGGGCGATCACCAGGGCGCCCACCGCGACGCCCGCCGCCAGCGCCACCTGCTGGCGCCAGGGGGTGGCATCGACGAGTTGGCCGGTCTTGAGATCCTGAAGGTTGTCGTTGGCGATCGAGGCGGTGGTGACGACGATGGCCGACAGGAGCAGGACGGCGGCGACGACGAAACGCTCGCCCTCCGGCCCGGCGGAGCGGCCGAGCAGCAGCGGGAGCAGCAGAGCCGCGAGGAGCGTCGTCAGGATTCCGATGCCGGAGATCGGGCTGGAGGACGAGCCGAGAAGGCCCGCGAGATAGCCGCAGGCGGCCGCCATCAGGAAGCCGAAGCCGACCGTGAAGACGGTGGCGACCGCGACCAGCGCGAAGCGCAGCCCCCCCAGTTCGGCCTCCGCGCTGAAATGGAAGAACAGCCAGGCCAGGGGCAATGCAAGCAGGAGCGAGGTGCCCGCAACCCAGGTGATCGGCAGGTCGCGCTCCTGGCGTGGCAACTGGCGCAGAGCCTTCCCGCCGCCCTGCGCCGCAGCGAAGGCGGAACGGATGCTTCCCAGGATCGAGCGGCCGAGGGAGGCGACCGTCCAGATAGCGCCGACGGCGATGATGCCGGCGCCAATGAGACGGACCTTCTCCGACCAGACCGCCCTCGCTGTTGCCTCCGCCGAGCCGGCCCCGTCACCGAAGGCCGTGAGCAGCGGCACCGCGGCGCCCCAGGCCAGGGCGACGCCCGCCAGAAGGGCGAGGCAGGCGCCGAGCCCGACGAGATAACCCACCCCAACCAGGGCGGGGGAGAAGCCCGTGGCGAGCCGGAACAGGGCCGGCCCCGCGGCAAGGGTGGTTTGGAGGCCGTCGGCGAGAAGGCGCAAGCCGGTGGTGGCGAACCCAATCAGCCCGCCCGCTCCCGCCGCACCCAGCAGGATGCGCAGACCATCCCGGTCGCCGGCCTCACCCGCATGCAGCACTTCGGCGGCGGCGGTACCCTCGGGATACGGAAGCCCGGCGCCCATCACCAGGGCGCGGCGCAGGGGGATCGAGTAGACGAGGCCGATCAGACCACCGACGAGGCAGACGGCCGTCGTCTGCCAGAACGGGAAACCGTGCCAGTGGCCGATCAGCACGAGACCCGGCAAGACGAGGATGACGTTGCAGAGCGTGCCGGCTGCCGACCCTTGGGTCTGAACGATGTTGTTCTCGAGGATGCCGGACCCGCCGAACAGCCGCAGCACTCCCATCGATAGCATCGCCGCGGGAATCGAGGTCGAGAAGGTCACGCCCGTCTTCAGCCCCATATAGAGGTTGGCGGTCATGAACACGACGGTGATCACCGCCCCGAGCAGAAGCCCTCGCAAGGTAAGCTCGGCGGCATGGCGAGGGTGATTCCCGCCGACATCGCCATTTGCGGGGCAGCGTTCGTCGGATCGTGCGTCCACGGGCAGGCGCCTCCGGTGCCGCCCCGCGGCTCGGGACGTCGACATTTGTCGGGAACCCAACGGGCCCCTCGTCCGATCCCCCGTGGCGACGCGGCAGCGCCCAAGCTTGGAGCCGCCGCGAATCGGCGCACGAACCCGCGGGCTTCACCCGCTGCAAGGAGAGAACGACGGATGAGCCGACCGGTGCGCCATGAGATCCCGCCGCGCTCGGGGGCGGCCTTCACGCTGGATCGCGGCCAGCGCCTCACCGTGATCGACCCTCGGGGCGAGCAGGTGGCCGACCTCGTGGCCTTCCGCAGAGACGACCTCGATGAGGTGATCTCCTCGGGCCGTACCATCGACTACGCCTCGCGCATTTTCCTGACGACGGGCGACCCGATCTACTCCAACCGCTCCAACGTGCTCCTGCGCATCTTCGAGGACACGGTGGGCCGGCACGACTTCCTGCTCACGCCCTGCTCGGCCGACACCTTCCGCATCATCTACGGCGACGAACACCCCCACCGGGGTTGCTTCGGCAATCTCGCCGCAGCGCTGGCACCCTACGGGATCGAGCCGGACCGCATCCCGGTCGCCTTCAACGTGTTCATGCACGTCACCGTCGATGGGCAGAGCGGCGAGATCGCGGTGCGCCCGCCGCTCAGCCGGGCCGGCGACCGGGTGAGTTTCGTGGCCGAGACCGACCTCGTCGTCGGCCTGACAGCCTGCTCGGCCCTGCAGTCGAACAACTTCTCTTTCAAGCCGATCCATTACGAGATCGAATCTTGAGGCTTCGCCGCAAAGACATGGTCATCAGCGGGTAGAATACTGCGCTACGATGCCGCGGCAGCTCAAGACAATACATAGATGAAGCCGGCTTCGTAGCTCGCTGGTTATCCCCAGACCCGGCGGAACAATGGGCACAGACCGAGGTTCCTCCGCGCAGTCCACCTTCTCCGAGGGTCGGCGGACTGCATCGCGGTCGCCTTCTCTCCCACGATCTTCACCGTGCCGGGCCGACAGGCTCGGTCGCGTCGTTCGTTTGTCTGCGTTCCACGAGGTGTCATGCTGCTGCCTACCGACGACACCGGCCATCCGCTCGCTGAGCGGTTCCGGCATTTCATTCGCCAACAGCCCTTCCCTTGCGTCGGCGCCAAATCCGCTCTGTCCCGCGGCCAACTCAAGGTTCTGGTCGCCCGAGACGTCGCCTCCGAGAGCGACGACGCACGGATCTACCCGGCGCTCCTGGCCTTCATCTGCCGCTATCGCGCCCGGCGCGACCAGTTCCAGAGCTTCGCCGTCGTGTTCGAAGGCCCACACCACCTCTCGGAGGAGGCGTTCGAGGCCGCACTCTGGCGGCGGATGCAGTCGCTGTCCGACCGCGACAGCGAGCTGGGTCATGCCCAGGATCCGCGCGTGTCGGCCAACCCGGACGACACGCATTTCTCGATGAGCCTCGGCGGCGAAGGCTTCTTCATTGTCGGGCTGCATCCCGGCGCGAGCCGCAAGGCGCGCCGCTTCGAGCACCCGGTGCTGGTGTTCAATCTGCACGACCAGTTCGAGCGCCTGCGGGCCGAGGGGCGCTACGACCGGCTGCGCGATTCGATCGTCGAGCGGGACGTGGCCTGGGCCGGGTCCGCCAACCCGATGCTTGCGCAGCATGGCGAGCGCTCTGCCGCGCGGCAATTCAGCGGGCGGGCCGTGCCGGACGATTGGGTCTGCCCCTACCACCGCCAGGAGGGGGCGGTGGCATGGGATGCGCAGCAGGTCGCGGCGGATCTGCGCTCCGGTGCCTTTCTCGCCGGACAGATGGAGGGTTGAGGATGACGGTGGCCGATGCTGCAACGCATCCCTCGGCCTCCCAGGAACTGGACATAGGCAGCGAGGGCGCGCTCCTCGCCCTCGCTCGTGCTGTGCGGGACACCGGCTACCGGTTCACCACCGTCACGCCCGCCACCCATGCCCGGGTGAACGCCCGGCCCGAGAACGCCCTGGCGCGATCACTACGGGATGTGCTGGGCTGGAGCCGCCCGTTTCGCGACGGGCTGATCCCGGCGGAACTGACCGGCCTGATGGAGCGGGCGGGCGTGCTGGACCGCTGGGAAGGGCCGGACGGTTCTCTCATGAAGGCGGGGATTCGGCTGTCGAGCCTCGACGATACGTTGTTTCTGCACGCGGCCTACCCGCCGCTCGCGGCCGATACCGTGTTCTTCGGCCCCGACACCATGCGCTTCGCCGAGGCTGTCCTCGCTCATCTCGAAGAGCGGGCCAGGGCCGGACACCCGGCGCCGCGGCGGGCGGCCGATATCGGCTGCGGCTCGGGCGCGGCGGGCATCCTCGTCGCCAAGCGGTTGCCGGAGGCTAAGGTCGTTCTCGTCGACATCAACCCGGCCGCCCTTCGCGCCGCGCGCATCAATGCCCGGCTCGCGGGCGTAAGCAACGTGCGCTCCGTTCACGGCGACATGCTGAGCGACGTCGAGGGATCGTTCGATCTCATCGTCTCGAACCCGCCCTTCATGGTGGATCCCGGTGGTCGGGCCTACCGGCATGGCGGTGGGCCGCTCGGGGCCGGGCTGTCGCTGCGCGTGGTCGAGGCGGCGACCGAGCGACTGGCGCCGGGTGGCAGCCTTGTCCTGTTCACCGGCTCGGCCATCGTCGAAGGCCATGACGGCTTCCGAGAGGAGGCGAGCGCGATCTGCGCACGGGCCGGTCTCGACGTCTCGTACCGCGAGTTCGATCCGGACGCGTACGGCGAGGAACTCGACGATCCGGGCTACGCGGCCGCCGAGCGCATCGCGCTCGTCGTTCTCACGGCTACCCGCCCGACCGGTCCGCGATGAGCGCGGCGGAGGCAGCGGCCAGCGAGCGCGCCGAGTTCCTTCGGGACGCCCTCGCCGGCCTCTCGGGCGCGGTGAAGACCCTGCCCGGAAAATACCTCTGGGACGAGAGCGGTTCGGATCTGTTCGACCGAATCTGCGCGCATCCGGACTACTACCCGACGAAGCGGGAAATGGCGCTTCTGCCGCGGGTCGCGACAGAGGTGGCAGCGCTGGTCGGCCCGGGCGTCAGCGTCGTGGAATTCGGCAGCGGCGCGAGCCGCAAGATCCGCACCCTGCTCGACGCCCTGGAGGCGCCGGCCGCCTACCTCGCCCTCGACATTTCCGGGGCCTATCTCGAAGCGGCGATCGCGCGCCTCGCCCCGGATTATCCGGACGTGCCGATGCTTCCGGTCTGCGCCGATTACTCCAAGCCGATCCGCCTGCCGCAGGGAGCCGCTGTGCCGCCGGTCCTCGGCTTCTTTCCCGGCACCAGCATCGGCAACTTCACGCCGGAACAGGCGGAGGGCTTCCTGGCGCGGGCGCGGGAGACGCTGGGGCCGAGCCACTTCCTGGTCGGGGCCGATCCGACGCACGACCCGGCCCGCCTGCGCCGCGCCTATGGGGCGGCGGGTGGCCTGATGGCCGCGCTGCACCTCAACCTGATCGAACGGATGAACCGGGAACTCGGTAGCGATTTCGACCGGGGGAATTTCCGTCACGAGGCACGGCTTGCCGACGACCCGTTCCGGGTGGAAGCCCATCTCGTGGCAACCCGGACCGGCGCCTACCGGCTCGGCGACCGGACGATCCGCTTCGCGGCCGGCGAGAGCATCCGCACCGACACCTCCCATAAATACGCGCCGGACACCTTTCGGGCCCTGGCCTCGGCGCAGGGCTGGGAGCCGGTTCGCCTCTGGGTCGACGAGGATAGCGGCTTCAGCCTTCACCTGTTCCAGGCGCCATAGCCCGCGGCGCTCAGGCACGGGCCGGCGCGTCGGCAAGGTAGCTCAGGAGCGCGAGCCAGGTCGGCAAGCAGTGACGCCGCCGGTCGTAGCGCTCGATCACCGTTCGCCGGGCCGCCTCCCGCAGGGGCCGCCACCGTTCGGGCGCGCGGCAGGCGTCGATGAGCGCCTCCGCCAGCGCGTCGGCATCGAAGAAATCGCGGACGATCCCGTTCACGCCGTCCCGCACCACCTCCCGCACCGGCGCGGTGTCCGAGGCGATCACGAGGCATTCGCATGCCATCGCCTTCAGGAAGACCCGCGAGAGCGAAAAGGGATAGGTGTAGGCGACATGCGCCGTAGCCACGGAGAGGGCGGCCACCATTTCCTCATGCGTGAGGCGGGGGAGGAAGTGGAGGCGATCGCGATCGAGCCGGCCGTCCAGCTCGGCCAGCAGGCGCTCCTTCCACGTCTGCGGTTGGGCCCCCTTTGCCGCAGCATCACGGCGCCCGTCGCTCCCGACCACCAGAATCTCGGCCTGGGGCACGGCTTCGAGCAGCGCTGGCAGAGCGCGCATGAAGGTCGGGAAACCGCGCAGCGGCTCCAATTGCCGGGCGATGAAGGTGATGACCGGCCAGGCCTTGGTCAGCTTGCGCCCGTTCGGCAGTTGCACGACGGCATGGGGGTCGTAACGGACCTCGTCCGTATCGATGCCTTCGTGAATCACGCTGGCCTGCGCCCGCAAGCCCGCCGGCAGCAGGCTGCGCTGGAACTCCGTCGGGCAGACCAGCCGTTCGGCCTCGGCATAGGCCATGGCCAGCGCCGCGTTCCCGGCGCGGTCGCGTACGCGGTCTTCGAGGTTGGGGGGGCGCGTCCACTCGGAGTCGAAGCCGAGCGCATCCCCGTCCGCCCGGTAATACGGCGCATAGGCGAGCCGACGCGCGCGGGGGAACACTTGGTTGAGCAGCAGCGATTCCCCGCGCCCCGGATGCCCGACGATGACGCCCGGATCGAAGCCGTGCTTGCGCAATTCGAGGGCGCATCGCAGGGCGGCGGTGGCGTTGATAAACGCCGATTCGGTCGGATGGGCCAGCGGGAACAGGCCCGGCGTCACCTTCCGCCCCGGACGCCACCGCAGGATCGGCAAGCCAGCCAAGCCCGGTGCCGCCTCTCCGGCGATCGCCGCGCAGCGATGTCCTCGATCCATCAGCGCCTCGGCAAGAAAGCCGAACGGCCCTGGGAAGTGGTCGTGAACGAACAGGAAATCCGTCATTCCGGCGCGCCGATACCCTCTTGTCCAACCGGCGCAACGCAGCGGGCGCCGACATGCGCCTTCTTCTGCACCAAAGGGTTGAGCGGCTCAGCCGGGGCAATTCATCCGCATCGGCGCTTCGGCAGTGCAAAAAATCTGCGTCGAATGAAGGCGTTTCATCGCCGATGCGGGTGCCGCAGCCGATCAGACCAGGCCTTGATCGCGTTGCAACCGCGTCGCGACCGTGCGGCAAAGCGCTGCGGCGCGAATTTTGGGACGCCCAGTCAATGCGTCTCGACAGTTCGCGGTTAGCGTCCGGGGCCCGTCAGTCAGATGTCACCGTGAAGAATGACTATGTGTGGAAGAGAAACCGTCCAGTACGGACGTCCCCTGCGCCGCCGGCATGAGGCCTGGATCCACCGACGCTCGACGCGCATCGTGCCGCTGTTGCTGCGCGGGAAAGCGAAGACTAACCGGACCGGAAACACGAGCCTTCAGCCCGGCGACAATGACAATGCGGCAGCGCGGGATCCGTCGAACCGCTACGACCCGCGCCATCGGCAGGCGTCGCTCGCTTCGCGGTGAACCGCGCGGCAGGGTCCAGGGCCCCTCCCCTACGGTGCGACAGGTTTCAGAGCGGCTCCCTCCGCGCCTTCGCCCAGGCCGCAAACAGATAGCCGACGCCGCTCAACCCCAGGATGCCGGCGATGAGACCGAGCCAGTCAGCCCACCTTCCATGTCGCTTCCCGCTCATGTCTGAACGAGGAACGCGGAGGGGGCCTCTGGTTTCAGAGTGCCTCACGAAACGCCGGGTCTCTGACCGTACTCGTTCTGGCGATGACAGCGCGGCGGGAGTTTTTTGAGAGACACTCAGTGTTCGCCTGCACCGGATAATGCGGTTCGTCCGCATGATTCCTGAGCGGAATGTTCAGCCAAGGAGCATGCCCGCATCCATCGCGGACGAACTTCTCGACAAGGATGTTCCGGCGGGAGACACCCATCCGGGCCGGCACGCATCATCACGGCCGCCTCTGGACCATCCTGCTTCCGGATTGGTGGGCGGTGAGGGACGGGAACCAGTCATAAAATATTGCAGTTAAAACAGATGCTTGGTAGATCTGTGACGAGTGGATGTGTAACACATCTGTGATGCACTGTGGAGCCGTGATCGGTCGAAATCGAGCGTTCGCCCCTCGCCTATAGGTTCGGACCGGCTTCTCAGGGCCGAGGATTCGGGCCTTCTCCGGGGCTTTCGGCCGTGCCAGCGAACGGCGCTGGCGCCGGGAGGCTGAGAACACGCCTGTGAGAACGTGTGGGGCGATCTCTACTCCGAAGGGACGTTGCATCCCGGCCGAGTGTTTCCGCTTGACCGTATCGCCTCACTCCCAGCATAGTGAGCCGGCCGCGCTTACTGGGAGGTGAGCACCTTCATATCGGGGCCGATCACCCGGCAAGGTGTTGGGCTTCCGTCAAAGGCCGAGCCGCCAACCCCTGGTAGGGTCCGGCTCGGAAGTTCCCAGGCTCCATCGACAGCATGACACGAACACACCGCGCCCGGCAAAGCGTCGGGGTTTCGTGCTGCGTGCGTCCTGTCGCGGCTCGTCAGGCGTCGCGCCTAGGTTAGGGACGCGAACGCCTAAGGAAACGCCGTGACATCCAAACCGCGACACAGCACCGACCCGGCCCGCGAGTTCGCGCGGTTGGCGCAGTTCCTTTTAAAGCTAGAGGGCAATCCTCACGCTGCTGCGTACAAGATGGTTCAAGGCGCCATCAACGGGGACAAGCACGGGGGTGCAGTTCTCCGCATTTATGGATTTGGCAACAAGCGCGTAGAAGACTTGGCTTCGAAAATCTCTGAGATAGACGACCACGACATTGACGATGACACCAGAAATGCGGGCCTCAATGCGGTTTTTGCAATGGGCAAACTATTCAGCCCAGAATTTTATCATAAAGACTGGAACTCTGTAGTCATCGAATGCCTGCCGAAAGAACACCTTTTGGCGCTAACATTCCTGTCTCCGATCATGTCGAGGCATTACCCGCTGCCGGTTGTCCAATGTAGCGAGATCGAGGCCCTGATTGCACAACTGACCGAAGCGTCTCTGGAGATTGTTGAAAGCAAGGATATCCCACTCTGGGCTGCAATGCCTCTAAGTAGCGGCATTAGCGACTTGCTCTTCGTGCTGGAGAACTTTGTTCTCTTCGGTCATGATGAGGCCGTCAGCCGCCTGCTCACCCTTTTGGCAACGGCCAATCACGCAATCGCCGCCGCCAATGCGTCGGGCGGTCGCCGTGCCGGTCTCATCAAACTGTGCGTCGCGCTCGCACTGGCGGTCGACGTGTTCGCCGCGGCGCCGAACGTCTCGCAGGCCTACTCGACGTACCGAGGCTGGATGGTCGACGCCCTAGATGTCGTAACGCCGCTGCTGACGCCGCCGCCGCTTCGCCTGGAGGGCCCGAAGCAGCCGGATGCAGATGCGCCCGAGGACGCCTGAGTGTCGAACTACCAGAAGCGCACGGGCGGCGGCGACACACCACGAAGCAATTTGGTTCTGCTCACCGCTGCGCCTTGCCCAACGGGCGGCGGCAGTAGATCGCTACCTTAAGTTTCTCGCACCCATCCCTCAGGCGCATGCACCTCATCTACATCGACGAGTCGGGCAACACCGGCACGCGGAAGGATCCCGACCAGCCCCATCACCTCATCGCCGGGCTGATCGTACCGGAGGAGGACATCCGAAACATCGAGGATGCGGTCGATGGAATCATGCGCAAGCATTTCGCCGTGCAGGCCACCTCGCCCGACTTCGAGCTGCATGGGGCGGATCTTTACAGCGGGAATGGCGCCTTCAGAGGCGTGCCGCCTATCGACCGGATCGCGGCGATTCACGACACCCTCGATGTACTCGCAGGGACTGGCGCGAAGGTGGTCTGGGCATCTGTCGATAAAATTCGGATGCGCTCATCGTGGCATCCGCATCAGCTCGCGTTCCTGTTCCTCGTCGAGCGCGTTGAGGATTATCTGCGGTCGCAAGAGGCACGCGGCCTGCTCATTGCGGACGAGTGCAAAGAGGTTGAGGATCGGCTGATCGAGAATCTTCGGCAGTATAAAAAATCGAACACTGGCTGGGGTTGGAGGCCGACCCCGATCAAGCAAATTGTCGACTCAATCCACTTTGTTCAGTCTAAAAACAATCTGCTGATTCAGTGCGTCGATCTGGTGGCATACTTCGCGCTTAAGTTCTACCGCCAGAATGTCGAAACGTTCGACACTTTCATGGCGCTACCCGAACCTAAGCCCGCCTATCAGGACCACATCGCTTCGCGACTGACCGCGAAGCGGAAATCCGTCGACGAGATTGGGAGGAAGATCCAAGCGCTCACGGTGGTCAGCAAGACCTATCCGACCTGAGGCGGTCAACCGGCGCGTCACCTTGCGGTGCGCTGGGGCTCAGTGGCCCAAACCCTCTGCCGGCTGACACGCGATATATGTGTCGCGTATCGATACGAGTCAATTCACTCGATCGCGGTAGGCTGACAGGCTGCAAGTCCGCTGGGTCGCCCTGGTAGAAGCGGCGGCGATCGTTCACCGCATCGTCCACCTGCTGCCGGATCCGCTCGACCGGATGTGGAAGGCGCCCGGCCCGAGCGCCGCGTAGCTCGCCAGCACCCGCCGCTGGTCCACCGGCTCCAGCGCAAGCACCTCGGTGAGCGCAACCTGACCGGATGCCGCTCTAGAATCCGGTGAAACTTGTTGCACCGCCCGCCATACATCAGGTCGTCAGCGTCCGCGGCTCGCGCATCTGCACACCGATGAGACCTTGGCCGTCGCCAACAAGCTGCACACCCGCCGCCTCAAGTGCGCGCACGATGGCAGTGAGGTTGTTTCCAATTGGAGCGGAACGCCCCTTCTCGAAGTTCCGGACCGTGCTCAGGCCGACGGATGCTGCTTGCGCGAGATCGGCTTGCGACCAGTCTAGAAGCCCCCTGGCAGCACGGCATTGCGAGGCGGTCAGCATCTGTGGGCACCCTGTCTTGTTTCGTCCACCATAACGAAAATCGTTTGACGAAGCCATACGCAACGATTATCGTTATCTGCATCGATATTCGTTGCTAATGGACGCCATGGCTGCTCGCCGTTCTCTTTCATGGTCCTCCGCAGTCCGCGACATGCGGAACGATCGAGCGCAAGTGCCGGCCGGCTTCCTGGGCGCACGTGGACGGATTGAGGCCATGGTGCGGTTTCGCAAGGTCGTTCTGGTCAAGGCCGATGGCAGCTTCGACCGCGCTGGCATCATGACCGCCGCCGCCGCTGCTGCGAAGGCCCACCAGCTTACCTACGGCTCTACCTGGGCCGTCGCGATGTCGGTTTCGCTGAAGGCCGCTTGGCAGGCGGCGCAGACTATCCGCGCCCGCATCGCGCACTGAGCCGCCGGAAGGCCTCTCCACCCTCCACATCCCCTTGCGCAGCCGGTGATCGGCTGTCCGCGCACGCTTGCGAGGCGCCATGTTCATTACCACGCTTCCGCTCGTCGGCTTCTACACGCTGCTAGGGTTTGCCCTATGGGAGACCGCGGTCGTTGGATCTGCCGCCGATGATCCGCTGTTCGCGTGTGAGCTGAATGGCGCCCGATCGACGGCAGAGGCCCTTGCCTTCCTCACCGTGAAGGGGCTCTTCATCGTGTTGTGGCCGGCGTGCCTCGCCTTCTACGGCTTGGCACAGGGCATTCTCCGGCTCCGGGTTCGATGATCCGACTTCTCGCTACCGTAGCCGTGTGCGCCCCCCCTCGCTGGAGCCATCGCACAAACACGCACACCGGCAGCGATCTCCGCCGAAGCGCTACTACAAGCCTGGGCCGTCGAGAACGGAGCATGCCGCGGCGGCAGAGGGGACGAGGCCTCCACGTGGCTGGCGTGTGAGCGCCGCGAGCGCGTCAGCTCCCAGCTAGCCAGTCGGGATCTCTGCTACGGGCGCGAGGGCGAGCCGGGCTTTCGTTCCGAGTGGCACCACTGTGGACGTCGCTCGCATGGCAGGCAAAGCTCCACGAAATACCCGCAAAATGCTAAGAGCGCCTAACAGAACCGCCTGATCTGGTTCAGGGTGATGAGGCTTGCAGCGAGGGTCGTGAAGGCCTCGTAGATGTGGTGTCGGCGTTCGTAGCGCACGGGCAGGCGGCGGAAGCGGTTGAACCAAGCGTGGGTCCGCTCGACGACCCAGCGGTGACGGCCGAGTTTCTCTCTGCTCTCGACACCCTTGCGGGCGATGCGCGGGACGATGCCGCGTGCACGACACTCCTGTCGCCGGATCCTCCCGTCGTAAGCTTTATCGGCGTGCAGCTTGTCCGGCCGGTGCCGCGGCCGGCCGCGCCGACCCGTGCCCAACGGCGGAATGGCATCGAGGGTGGGCGCCATCTGTGGGCTGTCGTGCCGATTGGCGCCCGTCAGGAGGAGGCCGAGCGGCGTGCCGCGGGCATCGGTGACGAGGTGGCGTTTCGTGCCCGGCTTGCCCCGGTCCGTCGGGTTCGGGCCAGTGGCAGAGCCCCTTTTTTCGCCGGGACGGAGGCGCTGTCCAGGCTCGCTCGGCTCCAGTCGATCTCGCCGGCTGTGTGAAGGCGCTTCAGGAGAACCTGATGCAGCCGAGCCCACACGCCGGCCTCTTGCCAGTCCCGCAGCCGCCGCCAGCAGCTCATGCCCGAGCCGCACTTCATCTCGACCGGCAGCCACTCCCACGGAATGCCCGTGCGCAGAACGAACAGGATGCCAGTCAGAGCAGCTCGGTTCTCCAGAGGAGGACGACCGCCTTGTGGACGAGGCTTCGCGGCAGGAAAAAGCGGGGCGATCTCCTGCCAGAGATCGTCGGGGAGAATCGGTTTGGCCATCCTCCCCAACGCGCCATAACCCGTTTTGTTAGGCGCTCTAAATCCTGAGACCAATAAAAACACCGATCGCGAATGCAATTGCGCCCAATACCATCGAGCCAATAACGAGTATTGATAGACGAATAGGCGTTTCTCACATGTCGTCTTAACGCACAGCGGCCAGACGACGACGCTGTCTTACAGCGTCCACTGGCTGAGACGGAGTTGTGCTTTGAGTAACCGGCGAATTTTGCCGGGAAGGAGAAACAATTACAGGGTGGTGCGGTTGATCAATTCGCTCACTCGCATCACCCTGTGTCAGTTCATGTGCCGCGGAGGCGAGAGCTTGCCGCCCCGCAGGGGTGATCCCGAGAACGAGGCGTTGAGTGCGTCGGGAATGGCGCGTCTTCACGAGCTTCTGGCCCTCAATGTCGTGCAGCAGAAGCCATAACTTCGTTTTCGGCTCACCGACGATCCGCCGAAGCATTTCGAGATCGGGATGTACGCCCTTCCGGTTGAGCCGGTCGATTTCGGCGAGCAAAACTAATCCATCCACGCCCAAGGGCGTTCGGCTGAGGGCAATGATTGCACCTACCAGAGCTTCAAAGGTGGCGATCGGTGAAACTTGTTGCACGGCTCGCCCTGCCTGTTCAGCATCGGACAAGAGGTTGCCCATGGCGCTCACGCGGCATCGTTGATGCGGAATGGCTCCAGGGGCGGCTGCGTCAGCGCGGCAGCCGCTCGCATGCGGCTCAGGATTTCTGGCTCTTGGCGAATGCGCTGTTCTAACACAGCACGGATGTAGGCCGACCGAGTTGTCGATACGCCAGCGATCGAATTGTACTCGGCGACCACGCAGTCAACCTCCTTGAGAAACTCTTCAGGGGCAGAAATGGCAAAGATGCGCGTGCTCATGTGACGGCTCCAACTGATACCGGCCATATTATCAGCACATAAGAGCCCAGTCCACTGCAATAATAAACCTGTCGATTTGTAGGCAACATGTCGCCGTAATTCGAATTATTAGAGACGTTGCTTCTTCGAGAGCCAAGCCAAGCGCAGACCGAACATGCTAGAAAGCGTCCGCTATCACGCTTGGCAGGCAGAACCTCGCGAGGCAGGCGCGCGCGCCCTCGACCCCGAGGATGCCAGTGCAACAAGTTGCACGGCGGCAACCCGAACTTACAGACACGAGCCAACGCAGTTGACAAACGATTTGGCAAGTATATGCGGCTTGCGCCCCGGCTATTAACTGCCTATAAGGCTCTCGGCATTTGGGCTTTAGACCCATAAATCTCGGGGCGCCCCATGTTGTACGCCGAAAATCTCCCCACAAGAGGCGAGCCTGCCCGGAGCAAGAGCGAGATGGAGCCGGCACATGGTTTGCCGTACGACGGCGCACGCCCAGAGAAGTACGATTTCAAGTACCCTGAGCAGGTCGAGATCACACGCCGCCTCGGGCTTGTGTGGATGCGGCACCTCTCGGCATCCGAGTTCAAGATCGTCCACTGGCTGATCTGTAACACCGTCCTGCGCGGCCACCGCTCCGGCGAATACTCCCAGGTCCAGATCTGTTCCGGTGTCCGCTCCCGCAACGGGGGTATGTGGGCGGAGGGCACCGGCTTGTCCGAGCGCATCGTGCGCGACGCGGTCAAAAGTCTCCGGGACATGGGCCTGCTTCATACCGAGCCGGGGGAGTGGAGCACACGCTTCACCGTCATCACCACATGGAGCCCGGAAACCGGGCAAGCCGAAGAGAGCAATGTCGTGGCTTTGAACCTGCCGCGCGCTCGGCGCGCTCAAACCCAGCCGACCGTTCACATGCAGGCGGCGGAAGATGGAGAGTGGGACGCGGGGGCACCGGCAGAATTTGCCGGTGATGACCGGCAGAATTTGCCGGTAGGGGGCGGCAGAATTTGCCCCCCATCTAACAGACCCTCTTCTAACCCATCACCTACAAACGAAGAACCCGACACGACCGCTTCGCGGCCGGTCGCGACGATTGCCGGCATTCGCATCCGTCGCCGCCCTTCCGGCGCCGTAGCGTCTCCGGTGCCAGTTCTGGCACGTTCCGGTTTCGGAAAGGTTGAAGCCTCCCCCCGTTGCGCGGCCCCCCCTCCGGCCGAGACCGTCGAGGAGGCGATCCACCGGGTGCAGGGGGACCGGGTTGCCCGGCTTCAGGCGCTCCGGCAGCGCAAGGACGCCCACGCCTTCGAGCGCACCTGGGCCGCGGCCTGGGCCGACGCCTACGAGGGCCGCCCCTGCGTCGCCTGGACGAAGAAATCGGCCGGCATGCTCAAGAAGGCCGTCGCCCGCTGGCCGGAGAAGGCGCTCGGCAGCGTGCACGACTTCCTCGACTGGTCGGTCCGCAACTGGGACGCCATCCGCCTCACGAAGCTGGCCCGGCTCAAGACCCCCTCCCCGACCCAGCCCGACATCGAGTTCCTGGCCCGGTTCATCTCGTCGTTTCAGGAGGCCTGGGCCGACAAGGAAGAGCTGCGCTGGCGCGGCACCCTTCCGGGCACCCGGCAGTCGGTCCTGTTCCTGATGCGCTCGAAGGGCGTGTCCGAGGACGTGGCGCTCGCCCAGGTGATTGCCGCTCAGCGCAACGACGCGGAGCGCACCAAGCTGGAGAAGATCCGCGCCGATACCCAGCGCGACCGTCGTGTTGCCGAAATCGCGGCCGATAACGCCCGGCGTGCAAAGCGTTTCACTGCCGCGAACCCCCACCCGCGCGCCGCGGAGAACGCACCGTACGTGCCGCCCCGGATCCAGCCCCCGGCCGACGAGGCCGGCACCGGCTTCGGTATCGTGCAGGCCGTGACCTTCAAGATGGATGACGCGTGATGACTGAGGCCCAGCAAGATAACCGGGCGGCAGTCGCCAAGGATGTGGCCGACGGCCTGATCCGGGTCCAGATCGGTTTGCATCACCCAAGGAAGCTCTTCGTAACGCCGCCTATGATTTGGCCAACCAGCTCACCCATCACAGTCGTACCGGCAGCTTTCCCCGAGCCCTTGGCAGCTTCGGTAATTTGAGTACCGATAGTTTTCTGATGCGAAAGGCCTTCCGGAAATTTATTCATCACAATCAGCGCTTCTTTTGTCAGCACGGCAGTTGTTACGAAATCTCGCCCACCAGATCTGATGAACCCTTCATCTCTGAGCCAAAGTAAGCTGGCCTGCCACAGGCTGAAAAAACTCCTGCCATCCGAAAGCGGACCATATTCATAATGGATACGGCCGAGGCCTAAGTCTCTTTCTACAACCTCAACACCAAGATCTTGGGCGATTGGCGATCCGTCTATCTCAACAGGCTCCGGGAATTTAAGATATAATTGCGAAAGAGCATGCCCGACAATGACTTCGAACGCCTTGATGTTGCTGGGTTCGTCTGACATATTTCCATCCTCGACAGCCGAACTATATCCGAAGCTTTAAGTCCGAGCGTCAACCCCATCTTGGATGGGGCTGAGGTGCGCGGGCAGGCGGCCCGATTTTGGATCCGAGCGCTTAGTGTTTCTTGTAGCTGTGGGCGCACCACTTGGCTGCACCTGCCGGCCACGTCATCCCCAAGGCGGCCGTAGCTCCCGGCGTGATACTCATAGTCGGCAGCCGAGGCGAATATCCCGGCTGTGAACACGCGGCTGTCGCCAGCCGGGCAAGAGCCGTCGGGAACGAACATCCGCACGATCCGTCGATTGGATAACGGTTGTCTGGGAAAGTCGAGGCGCACCGCTCGACACAGGCGCCGTGCAACGCGTTGCACGAGGGTGTTTATGGCTTCGGGTTGAGGGCGCGGTGTACGCTGCCTTTGCCGATCCCGAGCTTTGCCGCGATGGCGGCCATGGACAGCCCCTCGGACGCCAGGGCCTTGATCTCAGCCGTCTTGGCGCGAGCGGTCGGCTTACGGCCCTTGTATGCGCCCTCGGCCTTTGCCTTCGCGATGCCCTCCCGCTGCCGCTCCAGCATCATCTCCCGTTCGAACTGAGCGACGCCGCCCAGCACGTTAAGCATGAGCTTGCCCGTGGGCGTCGCGGTGTCCACGCCGAGGTTCAGGATACGCAGGGCCACGCCCTTAGCCTCCAGCGTCTCGATGATCGTGCCGAGGTGGACGACGCTACGGGCTAGCCGGTCGAGCTTCGTGACCACGAGGGTATCGCCCTGGCGGACGAACTCCAGGGCGGCTTCGAGCTGCGGCCGGGTCCCCTTCGATGAGACCTGTTCGCGGAACACCTTCTCGCACCCGAGTTGCACAAGGTCGCGAAGCTGGGCGTCGAAGCCGGCGACTTGCTCCAGGGTTGAGGTGCGAGCGTAGCCGATCAGCATGACGCTTCCGTTCCAATAGGTTCCGGAACATAGAGTCATGACCCGTTCCAAAATGCAAACCGATTTTTGTGGAACCAGAAAAGCGCCTGTGTGGAACGATCCACTAGCCCAGGATCTAATGGAACGCAGTCGGATCGTCGGGAAGGTTGGTGATGGTCCCAAGCCCTGCGCGAACCAGCTCAAGCTCCGCGCGTGCGGCCTCGATCTCTGTGTGATCGCCCGTGATCTGCGCGAGTAATAATCGCTCCAGGGCAAAGACCGGATCGCGAGGCACCTCCTCCTCCCTCCATCCTGGGTGCTGACGGAGCTTGTCCGGTGCCACGAGCGCATGGAACTGAAGGATACCCCGCAGCTCCCGCAGCGCCCGAACGGCGGATGACCAGTCGCCCGCCGAAGCAGCCGCGGCGTAGACGTGAGCAAGGCCGTCAGTGACGAGCGCGGCGTGCTCCTGAAGCGACCGGCTGTTGCCAGCGGCGCGCGCGAACAGCCGGTCGAGTTCGGCGGATGCGTCTAGCGGTGCAGAGCCTACGGCATGCGCAGCGCCAGGGAGGGGAGTTGCGGTGGCAGGGAGAATGAACGTAACCGCGCGACCGAGGTGGCCGGTCCGATGCCGATGGAGGCTCGTACGCGAGGGAAGGCCGAATTGTGCGGCGACCGCGGCGAGTGAAGCCCCAGCGCGTAAGGCCTCGTCGATCTCGGCGCGCTGGGGGTGACTGCATATCGAGCATGGGGCCGGCATTTCCATCTCCCGTTCCGGAACGCGTTCCGGGTCGTTCCGGAACGGAAGGCTGTCAGGCAGAGCCGCCTGCCGCGTCGGCACAGTAGGAGACCAGCGCCCTGGTGCCCGCCTCGATCGCGTTGACGTAGCCTAGGAGATCGTCGGCCCCGGAAAGATCGGTCTCCCCTCGGGCCTCCTCTGCGGCGATGAGTGTCGGCAAGACCGCAGCCTGGAAGCGCGCGATGAACAGGCCGGCGATGCGAGCGACAGTCACGACTTCGAGGCCGCCGCGTTTGGCGATCTCGTCGAGGCTGAGGCCGTCCCGGAACAGCATAGCAGCTACGGTCACACCGAAGTCGTTCAGGAGATCCGGCCGGGCGCCGGCATTGATAGGGCGGGAGGTTTGGGGGGACATGGGGTGCTCCTCAATGTGCGCCCGGCACGTACTGGGCATCCGGACCGTTCGCCGCGATTTGCGCGAGGACATCGGCCTCCATTCGGGCGTTCTCCTCCGGGGTAGCGGACATTGCCGCGCCGAATATCGGGTCTAGCTTGGCCATGAAGGCCGTCGCGAAGGAGATACCGTCGGCGTAGAGGCGGCTCCTGGGGATGCCCGTGAGTACGGACGCTTCGTCGAGCGTTTTCCCCTGCCCCATCAGCAAGTCGATCAGCACGGCGCCTGTGATGGCAGAAAGCGTGTCGCCAAGTGAGCGCGTGAGATCCGGCGGCGTCATCGCGTTAAGGGCAGCGGGCGAGACGGTGGAGCCAGCATCGCGGCGGGTTTTCGGGAGAGTTTGTTTCCGGGCCACGGTGGCCTCCTGTTTGAGTAAGGGGGGGGAATGGCTCAAAGCCCGTGCGGCCAACTCGCCGGCCTGGATCGGCGCGGCATGGGTTGCGGCTTGGCGGCGTCGGGATCGACGAAGGGCTGAAGGGCATCCACGACAGCCGATGCCGCGTGCGAGGCGAATATTGCCGACAGGTCCGGACTGATGCCGACGGCCTCAGCCGCCTCAAGCAGGCTGTCCCCGGAGAGAAGGCGCTCGATCACGAAGCGGCCACGGAACGCCTGTTCCGAGGGCAACTCAGCAATCCGCTCATAGGGCGATTTTTCGTTCATGTTTCGTTCCGATCTTGGATGTTGTCCGGGCGGAGGTGCGCGCCGAAGGCCATGATGAGGGCAGCCGGTAAGGCTGTCGGGAGCTGATCTGCCGGAGGCAGCAGGTGGGCCGGGTCGAATGATGGGTAGTCGAGACCGGGAGGATCCGCGACGTCCCGCCCCTGTCGTCCAGCGTAGCGTTCAAGGCTGATCCGGAGCACGGGAGGTAGTGCCGCGTGTTCCTCGACCAGATCGAGTACGCCATAGTGGAGACCAACCGCGTCCCAGAACGCTGCGAGGTGTTCAGCCCTCTTTCTCCGCGAAGTCTGCCTGCGGGTTTCAGGCAGTTGCCGAAGTGCCAGGGCGTGCGCAGCGTGCCCTCTTGCGAGAGTACGAGCGCTTGCGACGATGTCGAAGGTCGGGCGCCCCGCAAACATCCGCTCGACGATGACGAGTGCGCAGGAGTTCATCATCGCCGGCCGTTTTGGAAATCCCAAGCGTCACCGGGGAGGAGGCCATCGTCGCCCCACACGCCGGAGGAGATCCGAACAGCGTTCGCCCGCATCAGTTCGCTGCGGATGACGCAAGCGCGATCGAAACTGACATCCGCCTTCTGCGCGATGTCGAACGCGTCGATCGGCATCGGCGTGCCGTTGCGCTCGTGGTGCTCGATGACGAGCGTCAGGACCCGCGTGGTGTCGTCCTTGAGCTTGCGGGCTTCCGCGAACTTTCCGACGCGCTGAGCAACCGTCAGTTCCGGCGCAGCGGCCTTCTTCGTGACGGCACCCCCTGAGAACAAGTTCAGGTGCGGCCCGCGGGTGCCGGGCTGGGCACCCCTCTGGCGAAATTGATGGGCAGCTACGCCCAAATCTGAAGTGCTCATGACCTTGTTCCTTCTGAGACCGTGCAACGCGTTGCACGGCGTGCGACGTATTCCAGGCAGGCGGCTCGGATCACCTCCGAACGAGTGACGCGTCCGCCAAGGTTTTGCGAAGTCATCTGCGCCGCGACCGCGTCGATTTTTTCGAGAAGCGGGATTGGCGCATGAAGCCTCACGATGCGTGAATTGCTCATGCTCGATCCGTGTCTTGTGCGGGGCCCGGCTTCCTGTTCCAGGCCCCGCGGAGGACACTACTCACGCGACCAACGCAAGCAGTGCCCTAATATGGTACAGCAATGGGTGATGGATCAAGCATTTTTAGCAGCGCTCTTCAGGAATTAATTAATCGCTGACGAAGGATCGTGCATGGGGTATACTTAGGTTTAATTCGTGCAACTTGTTGCACGGGCCCGATCACATTCTTCGAAGCATGCCGCCGCTGCGGGACTGCTTGATCAGGGCGGCGTTCACGAGATCTTCGACCTGAGCCCGGACCTCGCGCGCCATCATCTTGGCGTGCTCGGCGTCTTGCTCGGAGTTCCCGGAAGAGCCCTGGGTGGTGATGTTGATGTCGCCGATGGAGACGGTGTTGCCGCCTCCGCCGCCTTCGTTGAAACCCGTTGCACGGATGCCGAAGTTGCCATCCGACATCCGGACCGTCGGGAAGATGGCTTCCTCGTCCTTGGCGATGATGGCCCGCTCCCGGCTCTTCAGCCCGCCGACGATGCCGCCCGTATGGAACTTCGGGGCGTTGTCCCAGAGCGAGGTATCGGCCTGCCGCGACACGCCCGCCCCGCGGCCGATGACACCGCCCGTGTGCATCCAGTCGGACAGCTTGCCGGCACCAAGGTCGAAGCCGTCGCCGGCCCAGCCCTTGCCGATGTCGATCAGGCCGCCGAGCCCCTTCGTCACCGAGCCGCCGAGCTGGCTCGCGGCCTCCGATAGGGCATTGAACAGGTCGTTGCCCGACTTCGAGACGTCGGTCGAGACCTGGGAGAGGGCGTTGCCCACCTGCGTCCCGCTGTTCGAGAGCGTGGTCGAGACGCCGTTGGCGCTGCTGACGATCGAGAGGTTCGACTGGTCGAGCGCATTACCCATACGGGAGAACGACGTGTTCACCTGGGAGGCGCCGCTGCTGATGTCGTCGAACTGGGAGTTGAGCTTCTGGATCGTGCCGTCCGAAAGGGTGGCCCCATCTAGGTCCGGCACGCTCGGGACGCCCGAGGAGGTAGCGCCGAAGCGCTCGGCGAAGCCCATGCGCTTGCCGAAATCCGGCACCTGGGACAGGTCTCCGGCCCTTAGCGCGTCAACGTAGCCCTCAGGCCGCTCGAACCGGATGCCCGCCTTCACGCCGTCGGCCAACGTGCTGGAGTTGCGCAGCATGTTGAGCGACGCTTTCTCCGTCGTCAGTAGCTCGTTGCGGATGAACTCGATCTGCTGGTCGGAGGTCGGGCTGGAGCCGTACTGCTTGAACAGCTCGGCCTTACGCGGGCCAAGCGCCTGGATCAGGCCGTAGGCGCCGGAGGAAGAGTTGACCACGCCCGGCTTGAACCCGCTCTCCGCCTGGATGTTGCCGAGGAAACCGGCCACGCCCGCATCGGTCGCCCCTAGCCCTTTGAGCATGGTGGAGATCTTCGACGGGATGTCCCCAAAGCTGCCGGCTGCCTCCGTCGCCGCGGAGGAGAGCTGCACGACGCCGCTCGCCGCCGTGCCGGCCGCGGTGTTGAGCGCAGTGCCGACGCCGCTCGACACGGCGCCGATCGAACCGCCAACGCCCGTGCCGGCCACGGCCTTGGTCGCGCCCATGCCGAGCGCCGACATGATCTGCGCGCCGAAGCCGGTGCCCTCGCCGCCCATGCCGCCCTGCCCGTCGCCGAACACCGACGACAGGAGGGTGCGGAAGAGCTGCCGGGAGGCGAAGCGCAGAAGGTCGGACGCAAGGCTGTCCAGCATCGACTTGAAGCCGTTGGTGCCGGTCCGGAACGTGTCTGCGAACCCGTCGGAGAGGGTGTTGAACATCGAGCCGAACATGCGCTCGCTCTCGTCGGCCACCTTGGCCGCGCCTTCGACGTAGGAGGTCACGGCGCGCTGGAAGCCGTTGCCGACGGTCTGGCGGGCTTGCTCTGCACGCTTCAGCGCGTCGTATTCCTTGCCGTAGGCGTCGACCATGCCCTGAACATTAGACACGCCGGCCCGGCGCGCGGCGGCTTCCACTTCGAGAAGCTTGCTCGCACGCTCGCGAGCCTCCCCCGTCAGGTCGAGCAGCCGGGCTTCCGTTTGGAGGGAGAGGACACGGTCCCGGAGATCGTTGTTGCGAAAGCGGACATCGAGGTTGCCGATTTCCTGCTGGCGAAGCCGGTTCTGCTCATCGACAAGCCGGTTCATGTCGGCCTGCGCGATGGCGCTCTCGCGGATCGTCCTGATCTGGCGATCGTACTTAATGTTGATGCTCTCGATGGCCCGCTCCCGATCGACGAGACCGTCCAGCCCCAGATCCCTCTGGGCATCTCGGATGTCTCGCTGCGCCTGGGCAACTCCAGTGATGGCGTCCTTGGCGCGCTGCATCGTGCGCTCCAGCTCCCCCGCCTTGCTCTCGAACTCGGCCTGGGAAATCGTGCCGGCCTTGTACGCCGCGGTCAGGTTCCGGACAGCCTGTTCGGAGATGCCCTGCGCCTTGCCGATCTTGTCCTGGGCCTCCGCCGCGGCGGCGAGCTGCGGGACGTTGGCCGCGATCTGCTTCAGGTTCTCGATGAAGCCCGTCAGCGCCTTGTTGCCGTCGATCTTGGCCGTCTCCGCCAGCGTGTCGGTGAGGCCGGCAACGGAGGCGTCGGCCGCGGCTGCCGTACCGTCGAGAACACGAAGCGTCGCCTCCGCTTGGGAGAGGCTTCCCTGAGCCTTCCGACCCGCCTCAGCGGCCTCCACCAGCTCGCGCGCTGCCGGGCCGAGGGAGCTGTCTCCACGGGCTCGGACCGACACAGCCTTCTGGAGCCCGTCGAAATCGGCTTTGCCATCTCGCACGCTCTTGCGGAAGGCCTCCACCTCCTCCCGGAACGGCATGAAGCGCTGGGCAAGACGCGAGCCGTCCGTGCCCTCGAACAGGCCGGGTGCCAGGGCGTTGTTGAGGGCCTTCGTCTGCGACGCCACTTCGTCGGCGAAGCTCTTGGCCGCCCCCTCTGCGCGGAGGCGATCACGAGCACGCTCAGCCTCCGTGAGGTTCTGCACGGACTTGGTGGCCTCGTCGTAGTTCTTCTTGAGGCGTTCGGTGACACCTGCGAGATCCGTACCGGCCTCGACGGACGTCTTGGTCGAGGTGGCCCAGTAGGCGAGTGCGGTGGCCGCCAGCGTCATGGCGATGCCGACCGGGCCGCCCAGCATCCGCATCGCGGCGTTCAGGCCGTTGACCGCGATGTTGGCCGCCGTGGCGCCGATCGCGACGCCGCGCGTGGCAACGCTGTAGACGGCCATGGACCCGGCCGCGGCGCCGGCCGCAGAGCCCATGGCCGCGAACGTCGTCGCCAGAGAGAGCGCCTTCACCGCAACGGCTGCCGTCACGACGAGCTGGAGGTTGTCGACCATCGCCCGGAGCACGGAAGCCGCCGTCGTCACGACGCCGGAGAAGGCGCTGAGCGCGCCCTGTGCGGCGGAGATCGCGGCCGGCGTCTTCAAGGCGTCCATGGCCGAGATGATGGCCTGGGCGACCTTGCGGGACGCGCCCGTGCTCTCGTCGGCCTTACCGACGAAATCGGTCATCGCGGTCTGGGCGTAGATGAAGGCCTTGCCCACCGTCAGGCCCATCGTCTGCGCCTCCTCCTCCAGCTTGCCGCGCTGGTTCTGGAGGGCGCGGAAGATGACTTCGGTCGTGAGCTTGCCTTGCTCGGCGTAGGTTCGGAGTGCGGCGATCGGGATACCGATGGTGCCGGCGTCGTTCTTGAGGCCGTCGGCGATGGCTTGGGCAAGGCGGGGCGCTTGCTCCAGCACCGAGTTCAGCTCCTCGCCGCGGAGAGCGCCGGCCCCGAGGCCCTGGGCGAACTGCACAAGCGCGGCCTCGGCGGACTGGGCGTTGCCGCCAAAGATCGAGATGGACTTGTTGACCGCATCGGTGACGTCGACCACCTCGCGCTGCGACACGCCGAGCGTGTTCGTCGCCTTGGCGAAGCGGGAGTAGAGCTGGGCCGATCCCTCGATCGAGGTGTAGTTGGCCTGCGACGACTGGAGGAGCGCGTCGTAGGTCTGCCGCAGGTTGAGTGTGCCGTCGGTGACGAGCTTGAGCTGGCCGATCACCTGCGTATAGGCGTCGGCCAGGGCGAGCACCTGCCGGGCGCCGAAGGCCGTCACGGTGAGGGCGGCAACCTGCCTGAGCCGAGAATGGATCTCGTCGATCTTCGACCGGGTGGTCGCGAGCGAGCTGTTGAAGGCGTTCTGGTTGTTCGCGTTGCCGCCACCGGGCGGGCCGTTGCTCGGCGGGGGAGCGCCGGCCGAACCGTTGCCGCGGGGCGCGCGGGGCGGGGCTGCGCCGGACAGACCGGCCGCAGCCGCCGCGGCAGCCGCGAACTGGGCCGGCAAGGCCGCCAGGACGCTCTGGAGGCTCAGGAGACGGGCACGATAGACACCAAGGCCTCCGGAGGTCCGGAAGGCCCTGTCGAGGCCGTTGACGGCCTTCTCGATGGCCTGGAAGCCATTGGTGCTGCCGGAGGCCTGGGCGATGGCCTTGGCGAAGGACGCCACGTCCTTCGCCGCCTGCCCGAGGCTCTTAGCGGAGGCGGCCAGCCGGGACAGCGAGCGGTCGGCCTGGGTCGCGGCCTGCCCCATGCGCGCAGTCTGCTGCTGCACGTCTTGGAGCTGGCGTGCAACTTGTTTCAACGACGAGCCCATCGCGGCCAGATCCGCGTGGAGCTGGCGCACGGCCTCGCGGGCCAAATTTCTCACGCTGATGCGGTAAACGATTTCGCGATTGGAGGGCATGACTTGATCTCAGGGCACAAAATATAGCCCATGAGATCTCATATTTTCTAATTGTCAATAGAAAACCGCATGCATACTAAGTATTGACAAACGATTGGATATGCAAAAACTTCAGATCCAGCCCCGGATACTCCACTTTCCCGACGTCTTCGGCCAGCATCTTAGTCGGAAAGCCCCGGCCATAACTTCCATCAACGCCAGTATCAGCCCAGCCACCAAGAGCCCGGCGTCGATCCTCCGGGACGCCCGCCTCCCGAAGTCGATCCGCCCAGCCATGACGGAAGGAGTGGAAGCTGGCACCGCGCTGGGCGATGCCCCGGCTAGCGAGGAAGCGAGAAAACCACTTCTGGAACGCATCCGAGAAGTAGCCGCGGGCGTCCGCGCTAAGCTCGTGGAACAACCGCGCGTGTCCCTGGTGCCGAGCTTCGGCGACAAAGCCAAGGAAGCCGCAAGCGATGATCTCCGGGTGGAGGGGGACTATGCGCGTGCCAGCTCGGCTTTTAACTTTCTGACTGGCATCGGCAGCACGCACGTGGATCACCGGGAAGCCGTCGCGCTCGGCGATGTCGTCTGGCCGGAGCTGACAGGCCTCGTTGAGCCTGAGACCATGAAACAGCGCTATGAGTGGCACCCAAAAGCGCGCCCCACGCGGTTGATTTGGGCCCGGCTGGGCATACCCTGATCCGTCGTTCTGGCATCCCACGAAGAGGGGCGCAGCAAATATTGCCTTGAGGTGCCCCGACGAGAACGGCTCCCGTGTGATTTTCTGCCCAGCCTCGATTGTGAGCCC
Organism: Methylorubrum sp. Q1; assembly: GCF_004683995.1. Classification (NCBI taxonomy): domain Bacteria; kingdom Pseudomonadati; phylum Pseudomonadota; class Alphaproteobacteria; order Hyphomicrobiales; family Methylobacteriaceae; genus Methylorubrum; species Methylorubrum sp. Q1. The sequence goes on from NZ_SRHQ01000001.1 coordinate 104,851, forward strand.
GCTCGCCGGGCTCCTCTCGACCCACTCCTCCCTGACCGCCCAGTTGAACAGGGTCGAGACCATGGTCAGGTGGCCGTTTACGGTCTTCGTGCTGAGGGCGGGCAGGCCTTCACTGACAGCGACCTCAGCCGCCTGTGTTAGCGTTCGACCACGAAAGCGCTTGGTGGCGTTGGGTGGTAGGGTCCGGAACAGGTCCCGGAGACGCCGCATGTGATCGCGTGTGATCCGGCTGACGTCGGTTTCGCCCCCGATCACCTCGCGCAGTGCCGCGAACACCATGCGGTAATCGGTTTCGGTCTTCGCGGTACGGCTCCCGCGGCCTGGATCGCTTGTGAAGGCGCGAATGAGTTCGTCTAGGGAGCGTCGTGGCCGGACACCCAATACCTCCAGGCCGCCGGACGAGACTGCGATTGCCCCCTCCCCCGCGCCAGTGAGCTGGGCCAACCGATCCCGGTTGAGCGCGACAAGCCCTCGGCGAACGAGGGCAGCTAACTGCTGGTACTGGGCCGTATCCTCATCAACCTGAGGCCGCCGGACACGCCGCTGAATGCGCCCCCGGATAGGCTCCGGCGGGGCGCCGGCAGCGAGTAAGAGATGATCGACCGTGTGGCGCACCGTCGGCTCGAAATCTTGTGGATCTGGGCTTGTGAGAACGTCCCCCTCAGCCTTCAACTCCGCGAGAACAGCGTCCCAATCCGCGGAGCCGGTTTGGAACGTGTTACGCGAAGTGCGTGCAACGCGTTGCACGGCATGTTCGAACCAGCGAAGCGCAAGCCCCTCAACTTCCCCCGGCGCCAGCTTCTCCAAGCGGCCGGAGGCCAGGGAACGTCGTAGCGCAGCGGTATCCGTGGCCTGCTGGCGCGCTGCCTCGAACTGTCGCTCGACCCTGGCCTGCTCCAGCCGAAATCGTGTCAGGGCGACGCGGCGCTCCTTCGTTTTTAAGCTCACAACGACGTGAGTACGGCCAACGGCCTCTACCACGTCGAGCGGCACGCGCATTCGAAGATAAAACGTCCCGTTCCGCTCGGTCAGGTTCGGTTGATGCGCCACAGTCCCATCCGTCATGTGTAACAGCCCTGTGTCACAGACGCGCCTGGGAAAGCGTTTTGGTGCAAAAGGTTAGGCACTGGCAATAGGTTGGGGACGGCATGGTGGGCGGTGAGGGACTCGAACCCCCGACCCTCTCCGTGTAAAGGAGACGCTCTACCAACTGAGCTAACCGCCCGAACCGGCGCCGCGAAGCGTTACGGAAGGGATTGCGGCTGCGCAAGGCCGGGCTCGCGCTCTTCCCCTGACTGGCGCACGAAAAAGCCCCCGGAGCGGCGCTCCGGGGGCTTCGTCCGTTCGATACGGGCGAGAGGATCAGTGGGCGAGGACCGCCGCGCCGTCCTCATCCCGCTTCGGCGTTTTGGCCGGGAGGGGTTCGTCCCACTCGATGGGCTCGGGCTGGCGCACGAGGGCGTGCTGCAGCACCTGATCCATCCGCGAGACGGGGATGATCTCCAGACCGTTCTTCACGCTGTCGGGCACCTCGGCGATGTCCTTGGCGTTCTCTTCCGGGATCATCACCGTCTTGATGCCGCCGCGGAGTGCGGCGAGCAGCTTCTCCTTCAGGCCGCCGATCGGCAGGACGCGACCGCGCAGGGTCACCTCGCCGGTCATCGCCACATCGCGGCGCACCGGGATGCCGGTGAGCGTCGAGATGATCGCGGTGGCCATGGCGATGCCGGCCGACGGACCGTCCTTCGGGGTCGCCCCCTCCGGAACGTGGACGTGGATGTCCCGGCGCTCGAACAGCGGCGGCTCAATGCCGAAATCGATGGCCCGCGAGCGGACGTAGGACGCCGCCGCCGAGATCGATTCCTTCATCACGTCGCGCAGGTTGCCCGTGACCGTCATCTTGCCCTTGCCGGGCATCATGACGCCCTCGATGGTCAGCAACTCGCCGCCCACCTCGGTCCAGGCCAGACCCGTGACCACGCCGACCTGATCGTCCGCGTCGATCTCGCCGTAGCGGAACTTCGGGGGCCCCAAGAATTCCGGCAGCGTCTCGGGGTTGGCCTCGACCTGCTTCACCTTGGTGATCAGGATCTCCTTCACCGCCTTACGGATCAAGTTGGAGATCTCGCGCTCCAGGTTGCGGACGCCCGCCTCCCGCGTGTAGCGGCGGATGAGCATCATCAGGCCGTCATCGGTGATCGACCACTCGTCGGGGGTGAGCCCGTGCTTCTTGACCGCCTCGGGGATCAAGTGGCGGCGGGCGATCTGGAGCTTCTCCTCCTCGGTGTAGCCGGCGATACGGATCACCTCCATCCGGTCCATGAGCGGGCCGGGGATGTTGAGCGTGTTCGCCGTCGTCACGAACATCACGTTCGACAGGTCGTAATCGACCTCGAGGTAATGGTCGTTGAAGGTCGCGTTCTGCTCCGGATCGAGAACCTCGAGGAGCGCCGCGGACGGATCGCCGCGGAAGTCCATGCCCATCTTGTCGATCTCGTCGAGCAGGATGAGCGGGTTCGAGGTCTTGGCCTTGCGCATCGACTGAACGATCTTGCCGGGCATCGAACCGATATAGGTCCGACGGTGACCGCGGATCTCGGCCTCGTCACGCACGCCGCCGAGCGACATCCGGACGAATTCGCGGCCCGTGGCCTTGGCGATCGACTTGCCGAGCGAGGTCTTGCCGACGCCGGGCGGGCCGACGAGGCAGAGGATCGGGCCGGTGAGCTTGTTCGCCCGCTGCTGCACGGCGAGGTACTCGACGATCCGGTCCTTGACCTTGTCGAGGCCGAAGTGATCCGAGTCGAGGACCTGTTGGGCCCCGAGCAGGTCCTTCTTGATCTTCGAGCGCTTGCCCCACGGGATGCCGAGCATCCAGTCGAGGTAGTTGCGCACGACCGTGGCCTCGGCCGACATCGGCGACATCTGCCGCAGCTTCTTCAGCTCGGCGGTGGCCTTCTCGCGGGCCTCCTTCGTCAGCTTTGTCTTCTCGATCTTGTCTTCCAGCTCGGCCAGCTCGTCGCGACCATCCTCGTCGCCGAGTTCCTTCTGGATCGCCTTCATCTGCTCGTTGAGGTAGTACTCGCGCTGGGTCTTCTCCATCTGCCGCTTGACGCGGGTGCGGATGCGCTTCTCCACCTGCAACACGGAGATCTCGCTCTCCATCAGCGACAGCACGCGCTCGAGGCGCTGCGCCACCGTGGGGATTTCGAGGATCGCCTGCTTGTCGGCGATCTTGACCGCGAGGTGCGAGCCGACGGTGTCGGCGAGCTTGGACGGCTCGTCGATCTGCGTGACGGCGGAGACGACCTCGGGGGAGATCTTCTTGTTGAGCTTTACGTAGTTCTCGAACTCGGAGATCACCGAGCGGGCGAGCGCCTCGGCCTCGACGCGGTCGCCGAGGTCATCGGTGAGCGTGAGAGCCTGCGCCTCGTAATACTCGTCCGAGCGCACGAAGGACTCGATCTGCGCACGGCCGGCGCCCTCGACCAGCACCTTCACGGTGCCGTCGGGCAGCTTGAGGAGCTGTAGCACGGAGGCGAGCGTACCGATCGTGTAGATCGCGTCGGTGGCCGGATCGTCGTCGCTGGCGTTGATCTGGGTCGCGAGCAGGATGTGACGGTCCGAGCGCACGGCCTCTTCGAGCGCGCGGATCGACTTCTCGCGGCCCACGAACAGGGGCACGATCATGTGCGGAAAGACGACGATGTCGCGCAGCGGCAGGACGGCGTAGGAGCCCGTCGAACCGGGAACGACCGGCTGGCGCGATTTCGACTGGGTCATGGGTTCTTCCCTTATGTGTTGACGCCGGGCAGTCGCTCCTCAACGGCGAGCAAGCATCCTGCCAGGTGCCGACCGGGCCGCGAAGGGTCGGAAGCGGATAATCAGTTTGCAGCTGGTGGCGCGGGCCCGACCTTTCGGGGGATAAAGCGTGGAGCCCTGCGTTGAGCCTGAAATGGTCGTTGCGGCGGGCGCTTTCAAGCGCGGGCACCCCCCGGAACGAAAAAGGGCCGCCGGCTCAAAAACCGTGCGGCCCCGGATATTTGCCGGTCAGGCGCTGACGCTGGCCGGGGCTTCCTTGTTGCGGTCGCCATGGATGAAGAGCGGCCTGGATTTGCCCTCCACCACCTCCGGCCCGATGACCACCTGCTCGACGGAATCGAGGCCCGGCAGGTCGTACATCGTATCGAGGAGGATGGTCTCCAGGATCGAGCGCAGGCCGCGGGCGCCGGTCTTGCGCTCGATGGCCTTGCGGGCGACGAGGCTGAGCGCCTCGTCCTGGAAGGTCAGCTCGACATTCTCCATCTCGAACAGCCGCTGGTACTGCTTGACCAGCGCGTTCTTGGGCTCCTGCAGGATCTTCTTGAGGGCCTCCTCATCGAGATCCTCCAGCGTCGCCAGAACCGGCAGACGGCCGACGAATTCCGGGATCAAGCCGAACTTCAGCAGATCCTCGGGTTCGACCGAGCGGAACACCTCACCGGTGCGGCGATCGTCGGGCGCCTGGACGCTGGCGCCGAAGCCGATCGAGGTTCCCTTGCCGCGCTGGGAGATGATGCGCTCAAGGCCCGCGAAGGCGCCGCCGCAGATGAACAGGATGTTCGTGGTGTCGACCTGCAGGAACTCCTGCTGCGGGTGCTTGCGGCCGCCCTGCGGAGGCACGGAGGCGACGGTGCCTTCCATGATCTTCAGGAGCGCCTGCTGCACGCCCTCGCCCGAGACGTCGCGGGTGATCGAGGGGTTGTCGGACTTGCGGGAGATCTTGTCGATCTCGTCGATGTAGACGATGCCGCGCTGCGCCCGCTCGACGTTGTAGTCGGAGGCCTGGAGCAGCTTGAGGATGATGTTCTCGACGTCCTCACCGACATAGCCCGCTTCGGTCAGCGTGGTGGCGTCGGCCATGGTGAAGGGCACGTCGAGGATGCGGGCGAGCGTCTGCGCGAGCAGCGTCTTGCCCGAGCCCGTCGGCCCGATCAGCATGATGTTGGACTTGGCCAGTTCGACGTCGTTGTGCTTCGTCGCGTGGGCCAGCCGCTTGTAGTGGTTGTGCACGGCGACCGAGAGAACCTTCTTGGCGAAGTCCTGGCCGATGACGTAGTCGTCGAGGACGCGCCGGATCTCCTTGGGGGTCGGCACCCCGTCGCGGGACTTCACCAGCGAGGACTTCGATTCCTCGCGGATGATGTCCATGCACAGCTCGACGCACTCGTCGCAGATGAACACCGTCGGGCCCGCAATCAGCTTGCGAACCTCGTGCTGGCTCTTGCCGCAGAACGAGCAGTACAGCGTGCTCTTCGAGTCGTTGCCGCCTGTCTTGCTCATGTCGGTCTCCGGTTCGCGGGCGCGGCCCCAGCCAGGAGGACACGCGCGTCGTTCATACGATGTAAGCGCATCCGCCTAAAGAAACAGTCACACAGGGCGGATGCGTCGGGATTGAGGCACTGTCATCCCGATGCAATCATGCAGCCGGCTCGGGATCAACCGGCCTATGGGCTGGGGCGGGCGCCCAAAGGACGCATGACCCGACATGGTCGGGTCAGCGGCCCCGGGGCGCCTCAGGTTTCTGGTCCTACTCAGGCGGCGGCCGGCTCGGGACGCTTGTGCAGGATGTCGTCGATCAGGCCGAACTCCTTGGCCGCGTCGGCGGTCATGAAGTTGTCCCGCTCGAGCGCCTGATGGATCGTCTCGTACTCGCGGCCGGTATGCTTCACGTAGATCTCGTTCAGGCGCTTCTTGAGCGCTTCGATCTCGCGGGCGTGGATCAGGATGTCGGTGGCCTGACCCTGGAAGCCGCCGGAGGGCTGGTGCACCATGATCCGGGCGTTCGGCAGGGCGAAGCGGTGGCCGGCCTCACCCGCGGCCAGCAGGAGCGAGCCCATCGACGCGGCCTGGCCGACGCAGAGCGTCGTGACGGGGCAGCGGATGAACTGCATCGTGTCGTAGATCGACAGGCCCGAGGTCACCACGCCACCGGGCGAGTTGATGTAGAAGGAGATTTCCTTCTTCGGGTTCTCGGCTTCCAGGAACAGAAGCTGGGCGACGATCAGCGACGCGCCCTGGTCCTCGACGGGACCGGTGAGGAAGATGATCCGCTCGCGCAGAAGCCGCGAGTAGATGTCGAAGGCGCGTTCGCCGCGGCTCGACTGCTCGACCACCATGGGCACGAGCGAGTTGTGGAAGTAATCGACCGGATCTCTCATTTCAGCCCTCGGCTCCGGGTCCGGCCCCGGGGCGAATCGCCCGAGGCCGGATGGTTACAGCGAACACGGCAAGCGTTAACGCCGCCTGATCTCAAAGATCGCCGCCCGCCGCGGAGCCGGTGGGTCGGCGATCAGCCGGCAGCCTTGTCGGCCGCCGCCTCGTTGTTGGACTCGCTCGGCTTCTCGTCCGTCGCGGCCCCGCCGGTCACGGCGTCGGCCTCGTCGTCTTCGGCGAAGAGCGCCTCCTTGGAGACGGGTTCCTCGACGACCTGGACCTGACCGAGGACATGGTCGACGACCTTCTCCTCGAACAGCGGCGCGCGAAGCTCGGCGAGCGCCTGCGGATTGTTGCGGTAGAAGTCGTAGACCTGCTTCTCCTGGCCCGGGAACTGCCGGATCCGGGCGAACAGGGCCTGATTGACCTCGTCATCCGAGACCTTGATATCGGCGGTCTCGCCGACTTGCGCAAGCACCAGACCGAGCCGCACGCGGCGCTCGGCGATCTTGCGGTACTCCGCCTGCGAAGCCTCCTCGGTGGTGCCCTCGTCCTCGAAGGTCTTGCCGCGGGTCTTCAGGTCCTGCTCGACCTGCGCCCACACGGCGGCGAACTCCTGGTGGACGAGGCTCGGGGGCAGGTCGAAGGCGTACTTGCCGTCGAGCGCGTCGAGCAACTCCTTCTTGAGCTTGCGCCGGGACTGGGCCTCGTAATCGGAGCCGACGGCCTTGGAGACGGCCTCCTTCAGCTTCTCGAGGTCGTCCATGCCGAAGCGCTTGGCGAGCTCGTCGTCGATCTTGGTCTCGCCGGGAGCGGCGACGGCCTTCACGGTCACGTCGAACTCGGCGTCCTTACCGGCGAGCTGCTCGGCCTGGTAATCGGCCGGGAAGGCCACCTTCACGACACGGCTGTCGCCGACCTTGGCACCGACGAGCTGGTCCTCGAAGCCGGGAATGAAGGTGTTGGAGCCGAGCTCCAGATCGACGTCCTCGCCCTTGCCGCCCTCGAACTCGGTGCCGTCGATGCGGCCCACGAAGTCGATGGTGACGCGATCGCCGGATTGGGCCTCGGCCCCCTCCTCGCGCGGCTCGAAGGAGCGGCTGTCCTTGGCCATACGCTCGAGCGTCTCGTTGACCTCCTCGTCGGAGGGCTTGAGCACGAGCTTCTTGATCGACACGTCGGAGAGGTCGGCCAGCTCGAAGCTCGGCAGCACCTCGAGCTTCACCTTGAAGGCGAGGTCGCCCTTGGCATCGAGCGCGCGCTCGATGATGGTCTGCTCCTCGTCCTTCGGGAACTCGATCTGCGGCTCGAGCGCGAGGCGCAGGCCCTTGTCGGCGACGATCTGCTGGTTGGCCTCGTTGACGGCGTTCTGCAGCACGTCGGCCATCACCGACTTGCCGTAGACCTTGCGCAGATGCGCAACCGGCACCTTGCCGGGGCGGAAGCCCTTGATCTGGACCTTGCCCTTGATGTTCGAGAGCTCGGTGTTGAGGCGATCCTCAAGCTCGGTCGCGGGGAGGAGCACCTGAAACTCGCGCTTCAGCCCCTCGGAGGTCGTCTCGGTCACCTGCATCGTCGTTCGTCCGCTGTTTTCTAAAACCGCAATCTCGTCTTCGCGTGTCGCTGCGCCAGGGAAGCCCCCATGCGGAAGCTCCGGCGGGAACCGCTCGGGTTCCTGACGCCGATACGGACATGGTGCGGGCGGAGGGGCTCGAACCCCCACGTCTTGCGACACTGGAACCTAAATCCAGCGCGTCTACCAGTTCCGCCACGCCCGCGAGCGCCATCGACACGAGCCCGGATACCGGGCCGTCGAAGCGCGCGTCTATAGCACGCGCACCCGAGCCCGCAGCAAAAAACTTGCGAGGCACCGCGTGCGGTGGCGGCTCGGACGAAGCCTGTCTACAACGCGAGCCCGACCGGACGACGACGCGAGACGCCATGCGAAATCCCGACCCGACGGCCCAGCCCGCGCCGGGATCGCTCTCACGGCGCGATCTGCTCGCGGGCAGCGCCGCCCTCACCCTGATGCCGTGGACGGCCTCGGCGCAAGCGCCGGCCGGAAAGGCCCCGCCCTCGGAGCCGAAATCCATCAAGGCGGCACCGGCCAAGCTGCGCCTGAAGCCCGAGCCCGCGCCCGAGACGGCCGTATGGCGTCTTGGCGAAGCGGAAGCACCGATCCTGCGGATCAAGCTCGGCGAGGCGGTCCGCCTGCGCGTCGAGAACGGGACCGACAAGCCGCTCTCGCTGCACTGGCACGGGGTGCGGATCGTCAACGCCATGGACGGCGTCGGCGGCGTCACCCAGGAGCCGATCAAGCCGGGCGCGCGCTTCACCTACGACTTCACGCCCCCGGATGCCGGCAGCTTTCTGATCCGCCCGCTCGTCGTCGGCGGATCGAGCGAGCCGTCGGGCCGGGGCATCGCCGGCATGCTGATCGTCGAGGAGCCCTCCCCGCCCCCGGTCGACGGGGATCTTGCCCTGCTCGTTCAGGATTGGCGGCTCGATGAGGCCGGCGCGCTCCAACCCTTCGGGCAGGTCGCCTTCGCCGCCGCGGCCGGGCGGCTCGGCAGTGTCGTGACGCTCAACGGGCGGCCGATCCCGCTCGCACTCGACGCGCGGCCCGGCAGCCGCCTGCGCTTGCGGCTCGCCAATGCCTGCAACGCGCGTAGCCTGCGCATCCGCTTCGACGGGCTGAAGGCTTATGTCGCGGCGGTGGACGGGCAGCCGACCGACACCTTCGAGCCGCTGAAGGCGACGCTCCCCTTCGCGCCGGGCACGCGCTACGACCTGCTCCTCGATCTCCCCGCGCAGGCGGGACCGGCCGGCACGATCACCGCGCTGGTCGGGCAAGGCCTGCCGCTGGCGACGCTGACCGCCTCCGGCGAGCCCGTGGCGCAATCCGGCCGCGCCGTGATCGGCTCGATCCCCGAGAACAAGCGCCTGCCGGCCGAGATCCGGCTGCAAAGCGCGCTTCGCCGCGAACTCGTGCTGACGGGCGGCGTGCGGCCCGACAAGACGAAGCCCGGCGCCGAGACGCCCTATTCCGGCGATCCCGCCAAGATCTGGCAGATCAACGGCGCAAGCGGGGCGCCGGGGGCAGCGCCCCTGTTCTCGGTCAAGCGCGGTGGGGTCGTGGTGCTGTCGATCCGCAACGATACCGGCTTCATCCAGAGCCTGCACCTGCACGGCCACGTCTTCCGCCTGCTGCATCAGCTCGATGACGGCTGGGAGCCCTACTGGCTCGACACCGTGCAGATCCCGGAAGGGCGCAGCGCCCAGATCGCCTTCGTCGCGGACAATCCCGGCCGCTGGCTGCTCAGCGCGACCGTGCTGGAGCGGTTCGACACCGGGCTGTGGACGAGCTTCGAGGTGAGTTGAACGTTCTCACCGGGGCGGCGGAAACGTCCAGAAGAACTCGCCCGAGCGTCCGCCCTGGAGCGAGGCCTGCCGGGTGAGGAAGCGGCACTCCGCCGCGAGGGCGGCCTCGCTCCAGCCGGTGCAGGACAGCATCTTCAGGGAGACCGGGTCGTAGTCGAGGCGATGCTCGGGGGGAGAGCGCACCATCAGGCCCGAGGGCAGCACCACGCAGTGATAGACTCGCAGCGCGCAGGGCAGCCGGCGGGCGCGCTCGAAGTTGCGGCGAAAGGTTTCGGGATTGTCGCCGGGCAATCCCAGGATGATCTCCACGGCGAGGCTCGCCACCGCATCGAGCTTGGCGAAGGTCTCGTCGAAGCGCCGTTCGTCGTAAGTGCGATCGACATGGGCCAGCACCGCATTGTCGAAGCTCTGCAGGCCGATGCCGACATAGGCGTTGCTGACGGTGGCGAGGAAATCGAGGTGCTCCTGCCGCACCGCCGCCGGATAGACCTCGCAGATCAGCCCATGACGCTCGAAGAAGCCGCTCTCCTCGGCAGCGCGCCGGAGATTGAGGAAGGCATTGCGGTTGAGGTTCAACCCGGCATCGACGAGGAGCGCCGCGTAGACATCGTGGCCGGCGATGGCCTCGAACTCCTGGGTCAGATGATCGACCGCGCGCACGCGTTTGGGTGATTCCATCGTGCCCCACTCGCAGAACGAGCAGGTGAAGGGGCAGCCCCGGTAAGTCTGGAGCACGCCGAGGCCGCCGTGCTGCACGAGGTTCAGCGCGTAGGGTGAGGCGAGGCTGTCGAGGTTGGCGAGCGGGCGTGCCGGGGTCTCGCGCCAGCCCGCGCCGTCCCGGACGGCAACGCCGCGCAGGGTGCCGAGCGCGGCCGGCGTGCGCTGTTCAAGCGAGACGATCTCGAGGAAGGTCTCCTCGCCCTCGTTGATGACGAGGACGTCGATGTCGTCCGCCGCTTTCGAGAACGGCGGACGCGCGAACATGACCGGCCGCGCGGAGGGGCCGCCGAAGACGACGAGCCGCGTGGGGTCGTCTTGCTTGATGAGCACGGCGACGCGGCAAAGGAAGGGCAGCGACCAGAGATAGGCCGAGAAGCCGACGATGTCGGGGTCAAAGGCGGTGATCTCGCGGGCGACCCGCTCGGGGTCGCCACCGGTCAGATCCCAGACCCGGCAGACGAAGCCGGGAAGGGCGGCGGCGCGCAGGGTGGCCTCGACCATGCGCAGGCCGAGATTGGGCACGAAGCTCGGCATCGCCGGATCGCGCTCCGGGTACTGCGCCACCAGCGCGATGTGCAGGCCGGAGCGGGCCGCTTTCATCGCGCGGCGGCCTGCCGCCACGAGGCGCGGGCTTGGGTGACGCGCTCGGGCTGGCGCGGGAACGCCCACCAGAACTCACCAGCCTTGCCGCCGGCGGCGAGCGCCCGGCGGCGCAGTTCCGCGCGGGTGCGCGCCACCGCGTCCTCGTTCCATCCCTCGCAGGAGCGCATCGTCAGCGTGTGCGGGTCGAAGCGGACGTTCCATTCGGGCCGGCTGCGGGTCAGCAGCGCGTCGGGCAGGACGAGGCAGTGATAGACCCGGACGCTCGCGGGCAGAGACAGGGCGTAATCCAGGGTGCGGAAGAAGCCCTCCGGCGTATCGCCGGGCAGAACCGCGATGATCTGCAACTCGATATTGGTGACGCGGGCCAGCGCCCGCACCGCCGCCTCGAAGCGGGGCGAATCCGAGGGGCGGTCGTGCAGGCGCAGCACCGCCGGGTCCATCGACTGCATCCCGACGCCGAGATAGGCGGTGCCGATCTCCTCGATGAAGGCGAGGTGCTCGTCGCGCACGATCGACGGATAGATCTCCGCCCAGAGCAGGGTTTCCTTGAGGAAGCCCGAGCGCTGGTTGGCGAGCCGAAGATTGCGGAAGGCGCCGATGTTCAGGTTGAGGCCGGCATCGAGCAGGAACACCGCCGGCGCCTCCAGGGTGCGAAAGGCGTCGAGCTCGCGAGCGATGTAATCGGCCGAGAAAGAGGCCTTGCTGTTCTCCTTCGTGCCCCACTCGCAGAAGCGGCAGGAGAGCGGACAGCCGCGGAAGCTCTCGAGATAGGCCACGCCACCCTGGGGCATCAGCCCGTGGGCATAGGGCGAGGCGATCCGGTCGAGGGCGGCGATGGGCGGGCGCCGCTCGGTCCGCAGCCAGCCGGTTGCGGTCGGCAGCGTCAGCCCGCGCACCCGCTCCCACGCGGCCCGGTCGCGCTGCGGCAGCCGCGCGATCTCGCAGATGATCTCCTCGCCGTCGCCCTCGACCACGGCGTCGAGATAGGCATGAGCCGGGCGGTAGGGTTCGAGATCGAAGAAGGCGGATCGCGCCGAGGGACCGCCGAAGACGATGGCGAGCGAGGGGCGGCGCGCGCGCAGGGCCCGCGCCACCGCGATCATGGCCGGCGCCGACCAGACATAGATCGAGAAGCCGACAAGATCGGGCTCGAAATCCAGAATCTCCGCGACGTAAGCCTCGATATCGGCGGTGCGCCGGTCGAACAGCCGCACGGACGCGTCGGCGAGACCGGGATCGCCGAGCAAGGCCGCGTGGATGCGCCGGATGCCGTAGCTCGGCAGCAGCAGCTCGCCGAGTTCCTGCGCATCGGGGCGCGGCGTCATGCAGACGAGGGCGATGCGCCGATGCGTGGGGGAGGACGGCTCAAGCATGGTTTCGCGATGACCGGAGGGACGCCCGATGCGATCAGGCGTGAGGGAAGCGAATTTAAGGCCTCAGCAGAACTTGGGAGATCCAATCGACGCGTCGCGCCCTCTCATCGTCTTGAGGCTGCGGCAGCCGGATCCGCGTCATCGTTTGTCGAGGCGACAATAGAGGTAGTGCAGGCAGCCGAGGCGGTGCAGTTCCCGCAGGACGCCACCCCCGGTCGGCTGGCCGCGTCGATCCGAGGCGATGGTGTGATAGCTCGGCTCGATGTTCGCGGTGGCGTCGGTCACCCGCAGGGTGAAGCCGGCGGCCTCCGCATCGCGGCGGATCGCGTCGAGACCCGCCCATTTGTCGGGCCAGGGGCCGAAGGCGGCCTCGAGCCCGTCCGCGAACAGCGCGACCCGCTCCGGCGGCAGCGGTGGCCGGGTGAGGACGATGTCGCTCATCACGAGAACGCCCTTTCGGGTCAGGACGCGGTGCGCCTCGCCGAAGAAGGCGCGCCGGGAGGCGAAGTGGAACGCCGCTTCGACGCAAAGGAGCCGATCGAACGCGGCTTCCGCGAAAGGCAGGCGGCAGGCATCGCCCGCGACCCAGGCGGCGTTATGCGGCCGGTCGTCATGGCGAAGTCCGACCGCGAGTTGGCGCGGATCGAGGTTGAGCCCGATCACCTCCACCTTGGGATCGCTCCGCCGGATCGCCCGCAGGGTCCCGCCGAAGCCGCAGCCGACATCGAGCACATTGTGGCCCGGTGCGAGGTCGAGCCACGCGACGAGCGCCGCACTCAACCGTTCCTGCGCCTGCGCGAAACCCGCCCGCGCCCGGGCCGGACCGATCGCCCCCGGCTCGTCCCAGTGTCCGAGATGGACATGATCGATCGCGGCACCCTCCGCGACCGCCGCGAGGAACGCGTCGAAATAGGCCGGAATCCGCGCCACCCGCCTAACCCCAGCAATGGACGGCGTCACCGGTGCGGGATCGGGCCATGAAGGAGCAGGCGGTCCAGCGCAGGCGGGCGCCCTCCACCGGCGTGACCTGATGGAGGAAGCGGCCCGAGCGCAGGAGCACGATGGTCCCCGCCTCGACGTCGAAGGCGTGGCGAGCAAACCGCGCGAGGTCGGGCTTTTCTATCGGGCGATCGCGATTCTGGAACCGGCCCGACCACGCCTCCGCCTTGGCGTCGAACACTTCGAGCATCCCGCCGCGCTCGGCCTTGGACAGGGTCAGCACGAAGGAGAAGATGTCACCCTGGACCACACTTTCGAGGTGGCGGTAACTCGGACGATTCTTCTGCTCGTTGTCGAAATGCGGGGGGATGTAGCCGCCCTCGTGATGCGAGCGCAGGGTCGTGGCCATGTATGTCCGCCCGTCATGCAGGGCGGGTGGGCTGTAGGGCCGATCGCCATCCAGGCGCGAGAGCAGTGAGAGGATGCGGGTCTCGAATCCGCCCCATGGCGCCATCAGTTCCCCGAGGCTGCGCGTGAAGCCGGGCGCCATGTCGAAGTAGGCGCGCAGATCCGGATCCGCGAGGTTCAGGTTCATCCCGTAGAAATGCGACCGGAACGGCGCGGGGAACGAGGTCGTGGGAAAGCCCTGCCGGTTGGCCGCGAGGTCCGCGACGATCGACGCGCATTCGGCGGGCGTCAGGACGTTGCGGATGACGACGGCCTGAAGCGCATCCTCCCGCAGCCGTGTCAGCGCGTCGGCATGGGCCGAGGCCTCGGCGGCGTCGATCGAGATCGTTTGCAGAAACGGCATCGCCCCATCCCCTCGCCCGGATTCCGGCGTTCCTCGACCCTTAGAGCCGTATCCGACCCCATTGCATCAGGCGGGCGTCTCTGGCGCATTGTTTTGACGCGCATTCTTTCGACGAACCGGTGGCCACTTCGTCGGAATGCGCTCTGGTGTCTCTCACAAAACTCCCGCTGCGCCGCCATGCCCGGAACGGAAACGATCGGTGATCGGGAGTTTTGCAAGGCACTCCTAAGACCGGTTTCGGCGGCGGTCGCGGTGGCCGAACCGTCCGCGTTGCATCCGCGACCATGATCGAAGCCGCCGCCCGATCAAAGTCGGACGGCGGCTTCGAGGTTTCGCTGACGGCCTTGTGGGCCGCGATCACTTCATCGGCAGCGTCGGATCACCGAAGCGCTTGGCGAGGAAGAGGATGTCGTCCTCGCTCTTCGCCTGCTCCACCAAGCTGCCCTTGGCCTCGTCGAAGAACCACGTGTCGTACTTCGACGGGTTGGAGACCGGCCGGCTGGCGCCGCGCAGGACGATGTCGCCGCCCTCGATGGAACGGATCACCTCGTTGGCCAGCAGCGGCTTGTGGGCGATCGCCTCGATCGTGGCCGGGCGACCGGCGACCGAGGTCGGCGTCAGGGTGTTGGCCGCCGTCACCGAGAAGGACGGCAGGGTCACCCCGGCATCGAACGACCAGATCGCCCGCTTCTTGTGGAAGCCGATGACCTTGATGCCGCTGTCGCCTTCGCTGACCTGATCCGCTCCGGTCTGCGAACCCTGCGGAACCCCGTATTGCGGTGCTGCAACGTTGAGCCCGAGCGGGTTGGCAGCGGAAGCGCCGTAGGTCTGAGCGTAGGTCGCCAGCGACGAGGCACCCCATTTCCCGGCGACGGCAACGCCGTAGTGGAAGTTGAGGAACTGCGTTCCGACGCCGGCCGTGTTGATCACGCCGATGCTGTTCGGGAACATCAGAGGCGTGAAGCTCCCCTGCAGCATCCCGAGGTTGGTGGGCAGCAGCACCGTGAAGGCGTTCGGCCCGACCATCCGGCCGTCGGCATCGACCGTCGGCACGAGCGTCGCCTTCGCACCGAAGATCCGGTTGCTGCCCGCACCGCCCGCGATGATGTCCTCACCCGCCTTGATCGCGCCGGCATAGACGCCGGAGGCCGGCTGCGCGAGGTCCGGCACGCCCAGGATGAAGCGGATATCGAACAGCACGCTCTGCAGGTCGAACCGGGCATCCCTCGGAGCCGCGATCCAGCCGCGGTAGCCCGCAGTCAGATTCTGCTGGCCGCCGAAGCCGAACGGGCTCCTCCAGGCGAGGCCGCCGTAGAGCGGGTTGCGCCAGCTGACGACGCTCCCCGCCAAGGCGTCCCACGCCGAGCGGTTCCAGGCATCGAGATCCCCCTCGAGGCCGGTCGCACCGGCGCCGAGCACGCGGGCTTCGACCTGGGCACGATCCTCGGCGAGGGTCGCGGCCGTCACGCGCTGGCTCTGCGCCGCATTGGCGGCCGGCAACTGGATGAAGCCGGTATCGCCGATCAGCAGATCGTTGCCGTCGCCGCCGTCGATCCGGTCGTTCCCGCTCAGGAAGCTGTCGCCGCGCGAGGCGATGGAGACGATCCAGTGGAGGGCGACCGACTTCAGATCGACCGGGAAGTCCGCCGCGAGGTGCTGCTGCATCGCGGAGAACCGCTCGGCGGCGCGCGTGAACACGGCCGCCTCGACCTGGGCCGCAGCGGACGCGGTCGCGGGATCGTGGACGGCGAGGCCGCGCGCCACGCCGGGCTGGAACATGACGAGGGTGTCGCCGACCACGAGGTCGTCGCCCGCGCCGCCATCGATGCTGTCGTTGCCGATCGACACCACGTGGTTCGTGCCCATGCCCTCCGGCAGGCCGTAGGCGAGGATCTGGTTCAGCGGCAGTTGCGCCATCGCCTCCAGCTTCACCGTCACCGCAGCCTGCGCGACCCGGCCCGTCATGGCGAGGTCGGTGATGACCGAGCGCATGTCGGAAAGGGCATCGCTGAGCGCGAGGGCCGCGTCGATGGACAGGCTGCGCAGCGGCCCCGATCCCTGCACGATGGTGCGGGCGGCATCGCCGACGATGAAGTCGTCGCCCTCGCCACCGGTGATGGTGTCGTTGCCATAGGCGATCGTCCGGCTCGGGCCGCCGTGCAGGAGGTCGACACCGCGGCTGAGCGTGGCGAAGACGCCGAGCAGATCGGAGACCGAGGCCGACACCTTGTCGATCTGGCCGTTGAGCGCGGCGTAGGCCGTCACGTCGAGTGTGTAGGTCTCGCTGCTGTCCCCGTAGATCGTGTCGTTGCCCGCGCCGCCCTCGATGATGTCGTTGCCCGCCAGCACATTGTTGGTGCCGTAGAGGCTCGGAACCAGCGAGGCAGTGACGGTGAGCAGCGCGCCATCACCGCGCCGGATCGGATCGGACCCGGCGATGTCGGAGACCACGCCCGCCATCGAGGGATACACCTCGATGCGCGGAGCCCCGGCGCCGAACGCGCCGGGCAGGAGGTTGAGGGCCGGCACCACGACCTCGCCGCCGAGCGGCAGAACGAGGCCGGTCTCGGCCGCGGCACCGATCAGCCGGATGGCGTTGACGATGGTCGGCTTGTCGGAGGCGATCTCCGACAGGTTCGAGGCGCGGTCGCCGTAGATCAGGTCGTCGCCGGCCCCGCCCATCAGGGTGTCGTTGCCGCGCTGGCCGAACAGCACGTCGTTGCCGTCGCCGCCCGCGATGATGTCGTCGTCGGCCCTGGCCAGCGAGACGGTCAGTGCGGAGGTCGCCCAGGCTCCCCCCGCCGCGGTCAGGCGCGTGCCCGACCCGTCACGGGCGCCCACTGCGAGGACGAGGTCCGCCTGCGCCAGCTTCTCGGCGAGGTCGGCCGTGCGTGCGGCGGCCGACTGCGCGTCGGTGGCGATGGCAGCGGTGACGGTGCCGATCTCCTCCAGCACCACGTCGCGGTGCCAAGTGCCGTCGCTGTTGAGGACCGCCGCGCCGTCCTTGGTGAAGGCGCGGACGATCCGGCCTTCGTCACCGAGGAGATAGTCGACATCGGTGCCGCCATCGATCCTGTCGCGGCCGAGGCCGCCCACGATCTCGTCGGATCCTTCCTCACCGTAGATGAGGTCGTCGCCCATCTGACCGAAGATCCGGTCATCCCCCGCGCCGCCGGCAATCGCGTCGTTGCCGCCGACGAAGTCGATGAGGTCGAAGCGCAGCACGTCGCGCATCACCGTGTCGGCGAAGGTGCCGGGATTGCGCTGCCACGTGACCGACTTCACGTCGTCTACGAGCACGTTGCGGGTGATGACGCCGTTGTCGCCAAGGATCACATCCGCGCCGACGCCGCCGTTGATGAGGTCGTCGCCGTCGGCCCCGCCGAGCACGTTGTGACCGCCGGTGATGTCGTCGTCCCCCTCGCCGCCGCGGAGCGTATCGTCGCCCTGCTGGCCGTAGAGGAAGTCGTCGCCGGCGCCGCCCTCGATCGTGTCGTTGCCCCCGCCATCGGTCGCAGCGGCAAAGATCGAGACCGCGCGCTGGTTCACCGGCAGCGCCCGGTCGTACAGCATGTGATCGCCGAACAGTACGTCGTGTCCGCCGCCGCCGAGGATCACGTCGGCCCCGGTGCCGCCGGCCACGAAGTCGTTGCCGTCGCCGGCTTCGATGCGGTCGTCGCCGCCCGCGAGCGGATCGGTGGAGGCCACACGCCGGATCACCGCGCGACCCGCGGCCAGGGCGAGATCCGCCCGGCCGTTGTCGCCGAGGATCATGTCGGCGCCCGTGCCGGTGATGATGCGGTCCGCACCGACACCGCCCAGGACGAGATTGTCGCCGTTGCCCGCCACGATCTGGTCGTCGCCGCCCGCGCTCGGGTCGATCGTTTCGAGCACGACCATGACGCCGCCGGAGAAGCCGGCCCGGCCCTGGTCGCCGACGATGGTGTCGTTGCCCGTGCCGGTGGCGATCGCGTCACCGCCCAGACCGCCGAGGACGAGGTTGTCGCCCTCGCCCGCCCGGATCGTGTCGCCCGCGCCGTTGAGCGCGTCGAGTGTCGTCACCGAGGTGATCACACCGAGCTCAAACCGAGCGTCACCGCTGTCGCCCAGCACGATGTCCGCGCCGGCTCCGGTGTCGATCGTGTCCGCGCCGACACCACCGAGGACGAGGTTGTCGCCCTCGCCCGCCCGGATCGTGTCGTCGCCACCCAGAGCGGTGTCGGTCGAGACCGCCTGCGCGAGGCCGTCGGCGTCGCGGCGCACGAGGCCGCTGTCGCCCAGGATCACGTCGCGGCCGGAGCCGGTCTCGATCACGTCGGCATCCATGCCGCCGATGACGATGTTGACACCCTCACCCGCCTTGATCGCATCCCGGCCGCCGATCCCGGCATCCAGGCTGCGCGCCTGGACGAGACGGCCGCCCGCGTAGAGCACCTCGCCGCTGTCGCCGAGGATGACGTCCGCACCGATTTCGGTCGTGATCGTGTCGGCGCCTGCGCCGCCGAGGACGAGGTTGTCGCCCGCGCCCGCCTCGATGGTGTCGTCGCCGCCGATGGCCGTGTCCAGGCTCTCGGCCCGCTCGACCAGGCCCTTCGCATCGAAGCGGACCTGTCCGGCATCGCCGAACACCGTGTCGCGGCCCGAACCCGTCACGATCGTATCGCCACCGGCGCCGCCGAGCACGACGTTGTCGCCCTCGCCCGCCCGGATCTCGTCCGCATCGCCCACACCCGCATTCGTCGTGCGCACGAAGACCGGAATGAGGGTCGAGAGCGTCACCGCCCCGTTGTCGCCGAGGATCACGTCCGAGCCCGAGCCCGTGCTGATCGTGTCGGCGCCGACGCCGCCGATCACCACCGAGCCGCCATCGCCGACCACGATCACGTCGCGGCCGCCGACCTCCGGCGCCGTCGAGGTGATCTCCACCGGCCGCGCGGACGCGTCGAGATCGACGCTGCCGTTGTCGCCGAGCACCGCCGAGCGGCCCGCGCCGAGCGTCAGCTTGTCGGCACCCGAGCCGCCGAGCACCACGCCGTTGCCGGCGCCGAGCGTGACGGTGTCGTCGCCGGACACGGCGACATCCGTGCTCTCGACCCGATCCGGGCTGCCATCGGCGAGCCGCACCAAGCCAGCATCGCCGAGCATCACCGCATCGCCGGACCCGCCGTCGATGAGGTCGCCGCCGGCGCCGCCGATGACGAGCTTGCGGCCGTTGCCGAGCTTGATCGTATCGGCCGCGCCGAGAGCCGGGGTCAGGCTCTGCACCAGGGTCGGCACGCCCGCCGCGTAGTCGAGCTGGCCGCTGTCGCCGAGCACGGTCTTGCTGCCGTCGGCCGCGGTGATCGTATCGGAGCCGAAGCCGCCGAGGATCGTATCGCTGCCGTCGCCCGCCGTGATCGTGTCGTTGCCGCCCAGACCCGTATCGCTGGACAGGATCTGCGCGAGCAGCCCGGCCGCGTCGTAGCTGACCGAACCGAAGTCGCCGAGGATCACGTCGGCGCCCTTGCCGGTGGCGATCGTGTCGGCATCCGTGCCGCCGATAACGAGGTTGTCGCCGTCGCCGAGGAGGAGCGTATCCTTGCCGCCCTCGGTCGGAGCCGTGCTGGCAAGGCTCACCCGCACGCCGCCCGCGAAGACCGCCACACCGTTGTCGCCGAGCACAGCATCGTTGCCGCCAAGCGTCGTGATCGTGTCGGAGCCGAAGCCGCCGAGGACGAGGTTGTCGCCCGCGCCCGCCTCGATGGTGTCGTCACCGCCGATGGCCGTGTCCAGGCTCTCGGCCCGCTCGACCAGGCCCTTCGCGTCGAAGCGGACCTGTCCGGCATCGCCGAACACCGTGTCGCGGCCCGAACCCGTCACGATCGTATCGCCACCGGCGCCGCCGAGCACGACGTTGTCGCCCTCGCCCGCCCGGATCTCGTCCGCATCGCCCACACCCGCATTCGTCGTGCGCACGAAGACCGGAATGAGGGTCGAGAGCGTCACCGCCCCGTTGTCGCCGAGGATCACGTCCGAGCCCGAGCCCGTGCTGATCGTGTCGGCGCCGACGCCGCCGATCACCACCGAGCCGCCATCGCCGACCACGATCACGTCGCGGCCGCCGACCTCCGGCGCCGTCGAGGTGATCTCCACCGGCCGCGCGGACGCGTCGAGATCGACGCTGCCGTTGTCGCCGAGCACCGCCGAGCGGCCCGCGCCGAGCGTCAGCTTGTCGGCACCCGAGCCGCCGAGCACCACGCCGTTGCCGGCGCCGAGCGTGACGGTGTCGTCGCCGGACACGGCGACATCCGTGCTCTCGACCCGATCCGGGCTGCCATCGGCGAGCCGCACCAAGCCAGCATCGCCGAGCATCACCGCATCGCCGGACCCGCCGTCGATGAGGTCGCCGCCGGCGCCGCCGATGACGAGCTTGCGGCCGTTGCCGAGCTTGATCGTATCGGCCGCGCCGAGAGCCGGGGTCAGGCTCTGCACCAGGGTCGGCACGCCCGCCGCGTAGTCGAGCTGGCCGCTGTCGCCGAGCACGGTCTTGCTGCCGTCGGCCGCGGTGATCGTATCGGAGCCGAAGCCGCCGAGGATCGTATCGCTGCCGTCGCCCGCCGTGATCGTGTCGTTGCCGCCCAGACCCGTATCGCTGGACAGGATCTGCGCGAGCAGCCCGGCCGCGTCGTAGCTGACCGAACCGAAGTCGCCGAGGATCACGTCGGCGCCCTTGCCGGTGGCGATCGTGTCGGCATCCGTGCCGCCGATAACGAGGTTGTCGCCGTCGCCCGCTGCGATCGTGTCGGTCGCGCCGATCTCCACATCCGTCGTACGAACGAGGATCCGCTTGCCGTCGGTGCGGAAGGTGGCAAGGCCGTTGTCGCCGAGCACCACGTCCGCGCCGGAGCCGGCGGTGATGGTGTCACTGCCGAAGCCGCCGAGGATGACGTTGTCGCCGTCGCCCGCCACGATCGTGTCGTCGTCGCCGCGGTTCGGGTTCAGCGTGGCCACGCGCACGAGACGCCCGCCGGTGAAGCTTGCCTCGCCGAAGTCGCCGAGGATGAGATCCGCACCCGTGCCGGTGGTGATCTCGTCACGGCCCGCGCCGCCGAAGACGATGTTGTCGCCGTCGCCGCCGCGGATGACGTCGCCTGCGCCGCGGCGCTCATCGGTGGTGTAGATCTCGCGGACGAGACCGTTCTCGAAGGTCACGACGCCCATGTCGCCGAGTACGAGATCGGCGCCCGAGCCTGTGGTGATGTCGTCCGAGCCGGCGGAGCCGATCACGATGTTGTTGCCGTCGCCGCCCTTGATCACGTCGCGGGCGCCGTCATCCGGATCGGTCGAGGCGAACGCCACGCGCACGCCCTGCTCGAACAGCGCATAACCGTTGTCGCCGAGGATCACGTCGTTGCCGCCGAGCGTGGTGATCGTGTCCGTGCCCGTGCCACCGATAACGACGTTGTCGCCACCGCCCGCCTCGATCACGTCGTCGTCACCGAAGGTCGGGTCGAGGCTCTCGGCGCGCGTCAGGCGGCCCTGAGCGTCGAAGGTGAGGCGGCCGTCATCGCCCAGCACGATGTCGGCATCGGAATCGTCCCGGCCGGCATCGATCGTGTCGGCGCCGAGGCCGCCGAGCACCACGTCGGCGCCCGCACCGGACCTGAGGACGTCTCGCGTTCCGCCATCGCGGCTGCTCTGGACGACAGCACGGATCCCGAGTTCGAACCGGACGAGGCCGTTATCGCCGAGCACGATGTCGCCGCCGATGCCCGTGACGACCGTGTCGCTGCCCGAACCGCCGAGCACGATGTTCTCGCCGTCGCCGGCCTCGATCCGGTCGTTGCCGGCATCCGTCGTGTCGGTCGAGGCGAACGCGACGCGCACGCCGGCCTCGAACACGGCGTAGCCATGGTCGCCGATGACGACGTCGTTGCCGCCCAAAGCCGTGACGACATCATTGCCCGCGCCGCCGATGACGAGGTTGTCGCCGCCGCCGACGTCGATGGTGTCGTCGCCGCCAAAGCCCGGATCGAGGCTCTCGGCCCGCTTCACGCGGCCCTGACCATCGAAGGTCACGTGGCCGTCGTCGCCGAACACGACATCGGCATCCGTATCCAGCCGGCCCGCATCGATCGTGTCGGCGCCCAGGCCGCCGAGCACCACGTCGGCGCCCGCACCCGTGGCGATGAGGTCGCGCGCCCCGCCGTTGCGGTCGCTGACCACCCGCGCCCGGATGCCGAGCTCGTAGGCGACGAGACCGTTGTCGCCGAGAACGATGTCGCCGCCCGCGCCCGTGGTGACGGTGTCGCTGCCCGAGCCGCCGATCACGACGTTGTCGCCGTCACCGGCCTCGATCCGGTCGTTGCCGCCGTCGGCGGTCTCGGTCGAGGCGAACTCGATCCGCACGCCGGCCTCGAACACCGCGTAGCCGTTGTCGCCGATGACGATGTCGCCGCCGCCGAGCGCCGTGACCGTGTCGGCCCCGGTGCCGCCGATGACGAGGTTGTCGCCGCCGCCGACCTTGATCTCGTCGTTTCCGCCGAAGCCGGCATCGAAGCTCTCGGCACGGATCACGCCACCGGTCGCGTCGAAGGTGACGTGGCCGTTATCGCCGAACACGATGTCGGCGTCGGTGTCGGCCTGGCCGGCATCGATCGTGTCGCCACCGAGGCCGCCGAGCACGAGATCCGCGCCGGCTCCGGTGGTGATCGTGTCGGAGGCACCACCGATCCGGTCGCTGACGATCTCCAGACGGATTCCGCCTGCAAAGCGGATCGTGCCGTTGTCGCCCAGCACGACGTCGGCGCCCGCGCCGGTCGTAATGGTGTCGGTGCCCGAGCCACCCAGCACGACGTTGTCGCCGTCGCCGACCTCGATCCGGTCGTTGCCGGCGCCCGTGGCATCGGCCGAGACGAAGACCACGCGTACGCCGGCCTCGAACTCGGCGTAGCCGCCATCGCCGATCACCGCGTCGTTGCCGCCGCGTGCGGTCACGACGTCGCTGCCGGCTCCGGCGATGACCACGTTGTCGCCGGCTCCGACATCGATCGTGTCGTTGCCGCCGAAGCCGAGGTCGAAGCTCTCGGCCCGCTTCACGCGACCGCTGGTCTCGAAGGTGGCGCGACCGTCGTCGCCGAGCACCACGTCGTTACCGCCGAGCGCCGTGATCCGGTCGGCACCGGTGCCGCCGACGACGATGTTGTCGCCGCCGCCGACATCGATGCTGTCGTCGTCACCGAGGCCGAAATCCAGGCTCTCGGCGCGCTTCACGCGGCCCTGGCCGTCGAAGGTGACGTGGCCGTTGTCGCCGAAGACGATGTCGGCGTCGGCATCATTCTTTCCGGCATCGATCGTGTCGGCGCCCAGACCGCCGAGGACGAGGTCCGCGCCGGCTCCGGTGATGATGGTGTCGGCAGCACCGCCGTCACGGCCGCTCGTCAGTTCGAGGCGGATTCCACCTGAGAAGGTCACCGCACCGTTGTCGCCCAGCACGACATCGTCACCCGAACCCGTGGTGATGGTGTCGGAACCGGCGCCACCGAGGATGATGTTGTTGCCGGAGCCGGCCTCGATGCTGTCGTCGCCGCCGCTGGTCGGATCAACGCTCTGAGCGAGCTTGACGCGCCCCAGCTCGTCGAAGGTGACGTGGCCGTTGTCACCGAAGACGATGTCGTCGTCCGCATCGTCTTGGCCGGCATCGATCATGTCGCCGCCCAGGCCACCGATGACGAGGTCGGCGCCGGCACCGGTCCGGATCGTATCGCGTGCGCCGCCGGCCGGATCGCTCTTGGCCTCCAGGCGGATTCCGCCTGTGAACGTCACGAAGCCGTTGTCGCCCAGGACCACATCCGCGCCACCGCCTGCGGTGATCGTGTCGGAGCCCGCGCCGCCGATGACGATGTTGCTGCCGCCACCGACGTCGATGCTGTCGTCGCCGCCGGCTGTCGGATCGGTCGCCTCCGCGCGGATCACGCGGCCGAGGCCGTCGAACGTGATGTGGCCGCTGTCGCCGATGACGATGTCGTCGTCGGCATCGAGCTTGCCGGCATCGATCGTGTCGCCACCGAGACCGCCGATGACGAGGTCGGCGCCGGCACCGGTGACGATGGTGTCGCGCGCGCCGCCCGACAGGTCGCTCTTGGCCTCGAAGCGGATTCCGCCTGCGAAGATCACACTGCCGTTGTCGCCCAGCACGATATCCGCGCCGGCCCCCGTGGTGATCGTGTCCGAGCCCGCGCCGCCGAGGATCAGGTTGGCACCCGCGCCGCCCAGGATTTCGTCGTCGCCGCCGAGCGTCGGATCGACGGTCTCGGCGAGCGAGACGCGGCCGAGGGCATCGAAGGTGATGTGGCCGTTGTCGCCGAAGACGATGTCAGCGTCCGTATCGTCCTTGCCGGCATCGATCGTGTCGCCGCCGAGGCCGCCGATGACGAGGTCGGCCCCCGCGCCGGTGACGATGATGTCGCGACCGCCGCCGCCGGCGCGCTCGCTGAGAGCCTCGCGCAGGACGCCGTCCACGAAGTCGACGACGCCGTTGTCGCCGAACACGAGGTCGGCGCCGATGCCGGTGGTGATGGTGTCGCTGCCCGAGCCACCGAGCACGACGTTGTCGCCGTTGCCCGCGCGAATCGTGTCGTCGCCCGCCACGCTCTCGTTCTTGGTCGAGACACGCACCAGCCTGCCCTGCGCGAAGGTCGCCGCACCGTCGTCGCCGAGGATGATGTCGAGACCGGCCCCCGTGGTGATGTCGTCGGCGCCGACGCCGCCGAACACCACGTTGTCGCCCTCGCCCGCCACGATGGCGTCGCCACCGCCGAAGGTGGATTCCATCGTCTCGATCGAGACCAGGACCCCGTTCAGGAACACGGCGCTGCCGTTATCGCCGAGGATCACGTCCGCGCCCGATCCCGTCTGGATCTTGTCGGCCCCGACGCCGCCGATGACGACGCTGCCGCCATCGCCGAGGGTGATCTCGTCGCGTGCGCCGGCCGTGGCGGCGGTGGTCGCCGCCTGGAGCACGCGGCCCTGCGCGTCGAAGGTCGCCTGACCGTTGTCGCCGAGCACCGTGCTGCGGCCGTCGCCGGCCGAGATGATGTCGCTGCCCGAGCCGCCGAGGATCACGGCCACGCCGTCACCCACGGTGATCGTGTCGTCACCGCCGACGTTGTCGTAGGTCGTCTCGACCACGATCGGCAGGCCGGCGGTCGTGAGCCGGGCATGGCCGGCATCGCCGAGGATGACGTTGGTGCCGGTGCCGAGCTTCACGCCGTTGCGGATGCCCGCGGTGATGCTGTCGCCGCCGGCACCGCCGACGACGGTGTTGCGTCCGCTGCCGAAAGCGATCGTGTCCGTGTCGCCGACCTCCGGGCTGATGCTGGCGATCTCGACGATGATGCCGGCCTCGAAATCGGCCTGACCGCTGTCGCCGAGCACGACGTTGTTGCCGTCGCCGATCGTGATCGTGTCGCGGCCCGTACCGCCGAGCACGACGTTGTTACCGTCGCCGATGGTGATCGTGTCGTCACCGCCGATCGCGGTGTCGAAGGAGAGCGCCCGCTGGATCCGGCCGAGGGCATCGAAGGTGACGATGCCGTTGTCGCCCAGGATGACCGCGCCCCTGTCGCCGCCCTTGATCGTATCGCCACCCATGCCGCCGAGCACGACGTTGTTGCCCGCGCCGAAGGTGATCGTGTCGCCGCCGCCGATGGAGGGCGCGGTGGTGGCGATCCGCGCCAGCACGCTGGTCGTGAACCCGTCCGTCACCGTCACGGTGAAGTCGGCCTCGCCGCTGTCACCGAGGATGACGTGGTTGCCCGCGCCGGTGGTGATGGTGTCGCCACCCGCGCCGCCGATGATCCGCGAGGCGCCGTCCTCAGCCGTGATGATGTCGGCACCGCCGACCTCGGGCGTGATCGATTCGATGCGCTGGGCACGGCCGTTGCGGAACACCGCCTTGCCGCTGTCGCCCAGGATCACGTGGTTGCCCGCGCCGACCTTGATCGTGTCCGCGCCCGCACCGCCGAGGATCGTGGTGTCGCCCTCGGTGGCCTCGATCGTGTCGTTGCCGCCGATCTCGGTCGCCGTCGAGGTCACCGTCGCGATGATGCCATCAACGAAGGTGGCCGAGCCGCTGTCGCCGAGCACGACCTGCGTGCCCTTGCCGAGCGTGATCCGGTCCGCGCCGGCGCCGCCGATGACCGTGACGTTGCCGTCCTTGGCGGTGACGGTGTCGTCGCCGCCGATGCCGGGATCGATGCTCTCGATCGAGACCAGCGCGCCCGCGGCGAAGCGGGCCTTGCCGCTGTCGCCGAGGATGACGTGGTTGCCCGCCCCCACATCGATGCCGTCCGAGCCGGCACCGCCGATGATGGTGGTGTCGCCGTCGGCCGCCGTGATCGTGTCGTTGCCGCCGATCTCGGTCGCGATCGAGGTGATGTCCTGGATCTTGCCGTTCGCGAAGGTGGCCGAGCCGCTGTCGCCGAGCACGACCTGCGTGCCCTTGCCGAGCGTGATCCGGTCCGCACCGGCGCCGCCGAGCGCCGTGACGTTGCCGTCCTTGGCGGTAATGACGTCGTTGCCGCCGATGCCGGGATCGATGCTCTCGATCGAGACCAGCGCGCCCGCGGTGAACACGGCCTTGCCGTTGTCGCCGAGGATCACGTGGTTGCCCGCGCCGACATCGATCGTGTCGGCACCCGCGCCGCCGATGATGGTCGTGTCACCGTCGGATGCGGTGATCGTGTCGCTGCCGCCGATCGCGGTCGCGATCGAGGTGACGGTCGCGATCTTGCCGTCGACGAAGGTGGCCGAACCGCTATCGCCGAGCACGACCTGCGTGCCCTTGCCGAGCGTGATCCGGTCCGCGCCCACGCCGCCGATCACCGTGGCGTTGCCGTCCTTGGCCGACACGGTGTCGTTGTCGCCGGTTTCGGGATCGATGCTCTCGATCGAGACCAGTGCGCCCGCGGTGAACACGGCCCGACCGTTGTCGCCGAGGATGACGTGGTTGCCCGCGCCGACATCGATCGTGTCGGCGCCTGCGCCGCCGATGATCGTGGTGTCGCCATCGGACGCCTTGATCGTGTCGTTGCCGCCGACCTCGGTCGCCACCGAGGTGATGGCCGCGATCTTGCCGTTCGTGAAGGTGGCCGAACCGCTGTCGCCGAGCACGACCTGCGTGCCCTTGCCGAGCGTGATCGTGTCCGCGCCCGCGCCGCCGATGACGGTGACGTTGCCGTCGCCGGTCTCGATGCTGTCGTCGTCACCGACGGCCGCTTCGTCGTCCGTGGTCTTGATGCTGGTCAGGACCGGAACCGGCACGGTCACGCCGTTGATGATCCGCGTGCCCGGGACGAAGCGCGCCTCGCCGGTATCGCCGAGGATGACATGCGTGCCCTTGCCGACGGTGATGCCGTCCTTGCCGGCGCCGCCGATGATCGTGGTGTCGCCGTCGCTCGCCTTGATCGTGTCGGCGCCGCCGGTCGTCCCGGCGGTGCTGCGCAGGCTGGTCAGGACGCCGCTGTCGAACACCGCCTCGCCGTTGTCGCCGAGGATGACGTGGTTGCCCGCGCCCGCGGTGATCGTGTCGGCTCCGAAGCCGCCGATGATGATGTTGTTGCCGTCGGTCGCGGTGATCAGGTCGCCGCCGCCGATGCCGGTATGGGTCGAGACGATCCGGCTGACGACGTGGGTTCCCTCGAGCGCGATGCCCGCGGTGGCCGAGCCGTCCTGGTAGATCTGGCCGTGATCGCCGACGATGACGTTGTCGCCGCCCTTGGCGTCGATCGTGTCGGTGCCCGCGGCCCGCGCCTGATCGATGAAGGGATCGGCGATCGTCACGATGCGGCGGACGTCGTCGAGGTTGAGGCTGGAATCGCCGAGGATGGTGTCCGCAGCCGGTCCGCCGACGATCGTGTCGTTGCCGGTGCCGCCGGCGATGATGTTGCGCCCCTTGCCGCCGGTGATCGTGTCGTTGCCGGCGCCGCCGTCGATGATGACGAGGCCGGTCGCGCCCGAGGCATCGATGATGTCGTTGAGGCTGACGACCGTGTTGTCGCGATCCAGGGTCCCCTCATCGCGGAAGCCGTAGCCGCGTCCGGTCTGCTTCTCGAAGGTGGAGTCGTAGCGGCTGCCGTCGGCGGTGGTATCGCCGAACAGGGCGAGCGTGCCCTGCGAGCCGGTCACCGTGATCGTATCAGCGCCGCCGCCGCCATGGATGGCGGTGAGGGTGCCGACGGCCGTGCCGGTCACCGTGACCGTGTCGGCGCCGGAGCCGAGCAGCAGCTCGACCGACCGCATGCCGCTATAGGTCACGCCGCCCTCGAAGGTGCGCACGGTGTTGTTGCTGCTCGTGGCCGTGGTGACGTCGTTCGTCGACATGCCGAAGCCGTCGATATGCGTGGCACTCACCGTGCCGGAGACGCCCGCCGTCGTGGAGTCGTTGTAGAGCGTCACCTTGTCGAAGTCGGGCAGCCCGTCATCGACGATGTTGCGGTCGACGACCGGATTGTTCTCGCCCGGCAGGACGATGGCCGGGGTCAGCGAACGGCTCTCGGGGCCGACACCGCCCTCCAGAACCAGCGGTCCCTCGATGCCGCTGAGCTCGTGCGGCTGACGCGAGAAGGTCTTGAGGTCCGAGGTCGTCCGCGCGCCGTTGGGATCGCGCGCCACGGTGACCCGAACGGCCTGGTCCCAATCCGTCGCGGTGAAGGTGATGGTGGCCGGGTTGGTGCCGTCGGCCGCCTTGAACCGGCTGTCCGCGCTCGACGTGATCGTCTGGCCGTCTCCGGCCAGCGTGATCGTCACCGGCGCCTTCGGCGGCATGGTCAGGACGACGTCGTAGTAGGACGTCTGGTTGGGCGTCACGACGACGCCGCCCTCCTTGGGCGTCACCACCACGCCGGCGGTGTTGCCGTCGGTCACCTGCACCCGCACCACTGGCTGGCCGACGAGCGCCGCCTTGAAGAAGCCCTCCGTGGCTCCGCCGTTCATGGTGCTGGTGACGGTGTGGGTAATCTCCGCGACGAAGCGGTTCTCGGGCTTCAGGTCTGCCGGGGAGGAGACCAGCACCGTCTGCGGCTGGTTCCAGTTGGCCAGGGTGAAGATGAGATAGGCGCGACCGTTGCCGTCCCGCGGCAGCAGGTTGCCGTTGCCGTCGGAGAAGACGACTTCCGTGCTCGACACGTTGAGCGTGACGCGCACCTCCTCGCCGACCAGCGGGGCATTGTTGAGGACGACGGTGTAGCTGTCCCTGTTCTGGGGCTTGTTGCCGTTGCCCTCGATGACCGACGTCGCGCCGCCGCTCTCGGTGATGATCAGCCCAGGCTTGTCGTTGTCGATGACCTTGACCAGCGTGTTGCGGACAAAGGTGCCGTTCACCTCCGCGTTGGAGCTGATCACCGAGTGGCCGATCGCCACGTTCTGGTCGCCCTCGAGCGCCGTGTCCGACTTGGCACGGACGAAGACCGTCCGGTCGGCCGTCCAGACGTAGGTGTTGCTGGCGTTGTCGAAGACGGCGGTGAAGCGCAGCGTCAGCGCATCCGCCCAATTGATGCCGTCCGTCGAGATCTCGACAGTGCCCGCGTTGCCGGCCAATGCGCGCATCTGCGCCGAGGATTGCGCGGCCGAGACCGTGACCACGGCCCAATCGGTGCTGGTCAGGGCAGTCGTCTTCGGCGCGGGCGGTGCGATCTTGTAGGTACCGACACTGCTGCCGGTGGCATCGGGGGTCGTATTGCCGGAATCCTCGCGCAGGGTCAGCCCGCCGCCGTCGCTGACGGAGCCCGCATCGGCCGCCGAGACCGACGCGTTGATGCCGGGCACGAACAGGCCGTTGAAGGCCGGGTCGGTGCTGCTGATGGTGTGATTGATGACCGCCGCGTTGCCCTTGGCGTCGCGGGCGACGACCTCGCCGCTGACGTCGCCGGCGACGTGGAAGGTGTCGCTGCCCAGGCCGCCGATCAGCGTGGTGACGACGCCCGCCGGGGTGGAGAGCACGTAGAAGGTGTCGTCGCCCTCCAGGCCGTCGACCTCGACCGCTTGGATGTTGGTGAAGCGGATCGACAGGCCGGCACCGAAGATGCCGTCGCGCGTCACCACGAAGGTGTCGGCGAACTCGGTGCCGAGCGCGACGATCTTATTGAAGCCGGAGCCGCCATCGATGTCGAGCGGCGCGTTGATGTTGTACTCGATCCGGTCGTTGCCGGCACCGGCATTGAGCTTGATCTTGTTCTCGGATGCGGTGGCGAAGGCGCGCACGATGAAGACGTCGTCGCCGTCCTCGCCCTCGAGACGCAGATCGGCCTTGTTCGAGTAGATCTGGAAGGTGTCGTCGCCGACACCGCCGTAGATCACCGTCGGGATCGAGATGCCGCGGGACAGGTAGCCGCCGAAGGACAGTTTCGTCGTCTCGAAGGCGTCCTCCACGAGCAGCCCGTTGGGGACGTCGCGCGGCGTCGCGAAGACCTGGCCCACTTGGAAGAAGTCGTTGCCCTCGCCGCCATCGATGGTCATCAGCGCGGCGTTGTCGTCCATCGCGAAGCGGTCGTTACCCTTGCCGCCTTCGACGATAATGCGCCCGTTGATGCTCATGTCGTAGTTGATCCGCTCGACGACGGCGTTCACCGGGTAGGTGCCGTCGGCATTCGGATGGACGAGCGCGACGAAGTTCCGGCGCATCAGGAACTGGTCGGCGGCATCGGTGCCGAGGATCGTCAGGGTGTCGACACCACGGTCGGGATTGCCGGAATCCGTCACGTTGATGCGGTAGGACGAGGCGCCGGCCACCTGGATGCGGATCGTGTCCGTGTCCTGGCCGCCGTCGATGTCGAGCGTATCGGTGGCGCTACCGGTCTTGCTGGTGAGCGAGGGCAGGCGATCGACGTTGATCGTGTCGGCGCCGTCCTCACCGAAGACCTTCGTGTTGCCGGCGATCTCGCTGACGGCGAGGTCGAGCCTGTCGTCGCCAGAACCGAGGCGAATGGCCGTGGCCGCAGCGCGGACCCGGCCGCGCAGGGCGAACCGGTCCTGGCCGCTGAGGCTGGTCAGCGCCAGGGTCGAAGTGGCGATCGTGGTGCCGAGCAGCGTGAGGGTGTTGTTCCCCGCGCCGAGATGCACATCGATGGTCTTGCCCGTGATCGTCGCGGTCCGGAGCGGTGTCGTGCCGTCGAGCGCCGCATCGACCACGGTGTCGTTGCCCGAGCCGGAGACCAGGCTGAAGCTGTCCGCGGCGGCAAGCGTGCCGGCGAGTGCGATCTCGTTATTTCCGTCGCCGAGCGCGATCGTGATGGTGCCGGCCGTCAGGTCGAGCGCATCCGTGACCGTTTGGCCGACCTTGCGGTAATCGCTGACGATGTCGAGGCCCGAACCGGTGGTGAGACGGAAGGCGGCGGCGATGCGGTAGATACCGGCGAGGGTGACCGTATTGGCACCGTCGCCGAGGTCGATCGCGAGCGACTTCGCCTCGACGCTGGCCTTCTCCACCGCGCCATTCGCGACCCGCAGGTCGGTCAGCGTATCGGTGCCGCCCGCGGCGGTGATCGTGAAGGCGTCGTCGATCTTGTAGGTGCCGGTCAACGTCAGCGCGTTGTCGCCCGCGCCCGCATCCACGGACATCGAACCGGCCCTGTAGTTGCCCTTCAGGTCGATGATGTCGTTGCCCGCACCGGTCCTGATCGTGAGCGCGTTCGTGACCGTGTAGGTGCCGGCCAGGGTGATCCTGTTGTTCCCGGCGCCCGCATCGAGGGTGTAGCTGGCGGCCTTGATCCCGCCGTTGAGGGTGATGACGTCGTCGGCGCTGCCGGTGATGAACGCCATCGCCCCCGCGATGTCGTAGCCGCCGACGAGATCGGCCGTGTTGACGCCGTCGCCGAGGTTGATCGACAGCGAGCCGGCCGTGATGTCGGTCGTGAGCGTGTCGGACAGGGTGTCGATGCCCGACCCGCCCACGATCGTGAGGGCGCCAGTGATCCGATAGGTGCCATCCAGCGTCAGGTCGTTCCTGCCGGCCCCAGTCCCGGCGGAGATTTCCATCGAGCCGGCCGTGTAGCTGCCCTGAAGGTCGATCCGGTCGTTGCCCGCGCCGGTGCGGATCGTGAGGGCGTTCCGCGCCTTGTAGACACCGGAGAGCGTGAGACGGTTATCCCCCTCGCCCGCGTCGAGGGTGACGCTTCCGGCATCGACGTTGCCCGTCAGACCGATGATGTCGGCGCCGCCCAGCGTCGTGAGCTGCACGGCATTGGTCACGACATAGGTGCCGCCGAGCCCGACCGTGTTCGCGCCCGCCCCGAGCGCGATCGTCACCGAATCCGCGCCGACCTCGGCCTTGTGCGTGATGCCGCCGGTCACCTGCGTGTCGGCGAGCGTGTCGCTGCCCGAACCGGCGCCGATGATCAGCGCGCCGGTGGAGTAGGCGCCCACCATCGTGATCTTGTTGTCGCCCTCGCCGGCGCGCAACTCGATGGTGCCGCTGCGCGTGATCGCGCCTTCCGTGACCGTCGCGGCCGTCGCCCCACCGCCGATCGTGCGCTGCCCCGTCGTGAAGGTGCCGTCCAGCACGATCTCGTCGCCGTTGCCCCCGGACTCGATCAGGATCGAGGAACCGACGAAGGTGCCGGACAGCGTAATCTGGGAGGCCGTGTTGTCGGGCGTGCCGCTCGCGCTGAAGTCCGAGCGCAGGGTGATGGTGCCCTTCGCCTTCACGACCGCGCCGGCCTCGACCACGAGGTTGTCGCCGGCGTTCAGCGTCACCGAGCCGCCGGTCGAGAAGATCGTGACGCCGGCCTTGACGGTCAGGTCGTCGCCGGACGAACCCGTTTCACCGGCCTGCTCGATGATGTCGCCGGACGAGATGATGTCCTTGTCGATCGTCAGCGGGCTCGACGTGCGGATGCCGATCCGGCCCCGAGCCGCCTGCAGACCGGTGGTTTCGCTGGTGACGCCGCCGACACGCAGGCCGCCGATGTTCCACAGCCAGATATCGCCGTTGATCGAGCGGGCTTCGAGACCACCATACTGATCGCCGTCGAGGCTGCGCATGTTGGCGACGATGCGCTTGGTTTCCGAGCCGATGCTGCCGGAGGCGACGAGATAGGCCTTGCCGGAACGGAGGTTGGAGCTGCCGCCGGTGGTCTCGTTGTAGTTGGTCGATCCGTTGAGGATGCTGCCGGCCACCGCCGTGACGAAGGCCGTGCGCTGCGCGTCGGTGCCGACGCTGGCGAGGTAGAGATCGCCCGCACTCTCCAGCACGTAGAGGTTGCTCAGGCCGCTCTGAAGCGTGACGACGCCGTCGGTCGTGCGATCGACGTTGCTGTCGATCTCGAACTCGTCGCCGGCGACGCCGATGCCGTCGAGGGCGGTGAGCGTGATCGAGTGGCCGCTCACATTGGCACGGCCCGAACCGGCCACCGGTGCGGAGTCGATGTCGCGCGGGTCGGAGAGATCGCCCGCGTCGAGGATCGAGGCCTTGGCCGCCAGAACCACGTCACCCTTGGTGGTGACGGCCAGCACCTTCATGCTGGTTTCCGTCTCGGTCAGAACGATGTCGCCCGTGGCGCCGGCCCGGACGGTGCCGGTCAGCTTCATCTCGATGGCGTCGCCCTTGGCGCCGATCGAGCCGGCGGCCTTCAGGTAGACGTTGGCCGCGACGATCTTGTTGGTGTCCGTGTGGACACCGTCGAGGATGCTGCCCTTATCCGAGACGAAGGTGACGTTGCCGCCCTGCGAGAAGGCGGATTCCAGGTTCAGATCGCCGTTGCGGGCGGTGACGAAGATGTCGCGCGCCGCACGGACCGCCAGGGTCGAGCCCGTCGTCAGATCGATGCCGATCACCCGCGTCGCGGTGCCGACGCTGCCGTCCCCGCCTTCGAGGACGGTGTCGCCGCCCTTGATGTTCACCGCATCCGCCGCGCCGCCGTTGAGAAGGCCCGTGGAGGACTTCAGGCGGATCTCCTTGCCGGAGACCGATTCCACGCGGCCCACGGTCAGCACGGCGGCGGTATTGATGAAGATCTGGGTGTTCGCCGTCACATCGAGGGCACCGGTGCCCTCGATGACGACCGCCTTGCGCTTCTGAATGAGCAGCTTGGTGATCTGATTGAACGGATTGCCGGCATCCTTGGCCGACTGGAACAGCACGACGCTGCGGGCGCTCTCCGTCTTGAACGTGCTTGCGCTCTCGAGGATGAGCGTCGAAGCGCTCGCCTGCTTGATGGTGAAGCTGGTGTCCTTGGTGGTCGCGTTACCCGACGTCACGCCGAAGGTGCCGGCGACGCCGATCAGCATGCCGTCCTTGAAGCCGTCGCCGAGGAAATTGCCCGACGCGCGGGTGATGACGGACACACCGGTCCCGTCGGTGGAACGCACACCCACATTCACGGTGACGCCGGTCTCGGCCACGAAGAGCTGCGTCGCCTCGAGCCGGATCACGGAGCCGTTGACGGACGCGATGCGGTAGACGCTCGTGGAGGCCGCGCTGGTGTTGGCGGTGCCGCCGGCGATGTAGAGCGTGCTGCCGACCGTGTAGGTGCTGTCCCACGCCGTGCCGTCGGTGCGGGTCAGAACACCCTGGTTGGTCGCCGTATCGTTGCTGAAGTTGACGGTCAGGGTGGTCGGGGCCGCCTTGAGCAGGTCGAAGGCGACTTCGGCGGTCACGCGCGGCGCCTCGCCGGTGACGGCGATACTGACCCCGATATCGATGTTGCGGGCGACGCCCTGGCTGCCGAAGACCTTGTCGACGGTGATGACGTTCCCGACGACGCTGATGATCTTGTAGCCGACCGAGCTCTCGGCCGATGCATTCGGCGTCACGCCCCCGATGTAGAGCGTGCCGTCGTAGAGCTTGCCGTTCTTGTCGAAGAAGACGCTCGTATCCCAGTTCGCGCCGTCCTGGCGGGTCACGGTGCCGTTGTTACCGGACTGGCCGAAGATGACGTTGGTGGTGATCGGAGCCTTCGTCAGGAAGACGAGGTCGCTCCGCTCGGCGGCGCCGAGATCGATCTGCTGATCCGGGGTGAGCGGCGCGGCACCGGGGCCGATATCGATCAGGCTGGTTCCGCTCACGGAACCGACATTGCCCGAGGTGACGATTCTGATGTTGGCGCCCTTGATGATCGGGTCCTGCTTGTCGACGATCGTGCTGGTCGTCTCCTTGAGCAGCCCCTGGCCGACGGCGCTCAGCAATTCGTCCTGCGTCCAGCGCTTGATGCCGGCGTCGATGGCATCGGCCGTCGCCTTGTCGATGAAGAAGGCGGGGGCCGTCTGCTTCGCGGCGGTCAGCTTGTTCGTATTGGGCGTGTCGGCCGTGTTGTAGGAGCCCGGCAGGCTGTTGAAGAAGGCGTTGAGCGAGCGGTACTGCGCCGTGAGCGCCGCCGACCGCAGACCCTGCGCCGCGGTGCGGGCCGCGTCGATGGCGGCTGAGCTGAGGTTCTCCGTCTCCGCCGCGGTGCGGGCCGCGGCCACGGCGTCGATGAGCGCCTGACCGGCGAGGCGCGGCGCGAAGGCGGCGTTGTAGACGCTCGGATCGACCTGCTGGTTGCGGTAGCTCCAGTAGGCTTCGTAATCGGCCTGCACGGCCGTCGTCTCGGCCGCGACCGTCGAGGCGTCGTAGCTGTCGCCCAGCCCGCCGAAGCGGAGATGAAGCGCCGCATAGGTCGCCTTGAGCGCGGCTTCCGCCGCCGCCACCTTGCCGGAAGTGGCCAGACGCAGGGCTGCCTCGCCGAGGGTCTGCGAAAGCGCCTCCTCGGTGAATTGCGCGGTCAGGGCGGTCAGCTCGGCGCCGCTGATCCGGCTCGACCCGTTCGCGAGATAGGTGCTGTAGAGGTCGTAGGCCGCGCCGAGCTTCACCACGTAGTGATTGCCGAAGCCTGCGAAGACGGCATCGAGATCCGTGTAGGCCTGCGATTGCAGCGTCGTCGCGTCACCCGCCTCACGCATCTGCCAATACTGGTCGTACTGGGCGCTGAAGTTCGAGACCTTCGTAGCGTCGAACCCGTCGAAGACCAGCTTCAAGTTGTTGAAATCGATGGTCCGCGAGTCGCTGATCTGCTTGATCTGCGCGGTGACGTAATCCGTCAGCACGGTCCCCGAAAGCTTGGTTCCGCGCGCCTCGGCCTCGATGGCCGTGGTGTAGAGCTGCCCGATCTGGGCCTCGGTCAGACGGGTGCCCTGATCGGTCTCGAGCTGCGTGATCTGGGCCGTGACGCGCGCGATCAGCGCATCGCCGGAAATCGGGGCGGCACGCGTCGCGGCCTGCATCTTGGCGAGCGCCGACGCGGTCGCCTGAACCGTGTAGGCCGAATCGAAGCTGCCGCTGTTCGGCTGCGTGCCGCGGATCGCCCAATAGGTGGCGTAATCACCCGAGAGGTCGGCGTGATAGACGTCGCCGTACTGGCCGTACTGGGCGTGCAGCACCCGGTACTGCAGCGTCCGGTTGGTTTCGAGCGTCTTGACCGCGTTGTCGACGTAGGTCTTCACCGCGCCGGCTTCGGTGATGCCCGCATCATTCGCCTGGCTCGTGAACAAGGCGGTATAGTAGGCGCGCTCGCCGGTCTTCTCGCTGAGGGTAACCTCGAAGCGGCTGTCGTAGCGGGAGGGGTCGGCCTGCTGGTTCCGATACCCCCAGTAAGCGTTGTAATCGCGCTCACGGGTGCTCTCGTAGGCGCTGAGCGTGCGCTCGAACTTCAGCTTCGCATCCTCGGTGGTGAGGGCGAGATCCTTCCACACGCCGTTGATGAGCTGGGACGCCACGCGGTCGTCGCGCACGACGACGTTGTTGACGTTGAGCAGATTCCCGGCGTCGACCTTGATGTAGACGTCGCCGTTGGCCGTCAGGCTGTTCAGGCGCAGGTCGCCCGAGAGTTCACGGATGCCGACCGAACGGGCCGCCGTGATGTCGGTCTTGTCGCGGGCGGTGGTGCCGCCGTCGAGCTTGATCGGGGCCGCCTCGGAGCCGAAGCGACCGCCCGCGATCACCTTGATGGAGCCGCCCGAAACCACACCTTCGCCGGCTATGGTGACGCCGCTCGTGGACACGAGCTTCACGTCGAAGCCGCCACCCGCCGCGATCGTGTCGATCCCGAGTTCGTTGTCGACGGTCCGGACGTTGAGGTTGATGTTGCCCGCGGTGGTCGTGGCCTTGAGCGTGTTGCCGGCCCCGATGGTCGTGACGTTGAGCGCCTGATCGGTGACGTTGCTGCCATTGCCGACCCCGATGCCGCGCGCCGCCTGCAACGTGACGCGCGATCCGGTGATGGCCGCGGTCGAGCTGAGATGCTGGATCGTCCCGCCAGAGGTGATCGTCGTGGTGCCGTTGTCGTTCTTGATGCCGCCGGCGATCAGCACGCGGCCGGAACCCTGCGAGTCGATGCTGACGGTGCCGGTGCGGTCGCCGGTGAAATTGATCTTGATGCCGTAATCGGCCTGCAGGCTATGAGTCGCCTGTTTCTCGGTATAATCGATCGCCTGCAACTTGGTGTAATAGGTCTTCTTTCCGTACCAAGTGCTCGTCGTCCAGCTCGCGACTTCCTTCGGCTTCTCGGCCGAGCGCGTATATTCGGGTGCGCCCAGGAAGGCGTAGCCCGACTTGCTGGTATCGATATAGTAATAGGCCGATTCGGGCTGCAGAGCGGCCGGCTCGGTGATCTCCTTGTTGAAGTCGCTCAGGGGGGGCGGATCCTTGGCGAAGGCATCAATACCGAGCCAAGCCGATGTGCCCCTCGTCAGCGTGTAGGTGTTCTTGGCGCCCTGGCCGATGGTGAAAGCGTAGCGGTATCCGGTCTTCGGATCGTACTGTGTCGTGCTGCTGCCGTTATACTTGGTGATCTCGGCGCCGGTGCTGTTCAGATCGGCGCTGTAGCGCGTGACGACGCCGTCGGCGTCCTGCCGGATCAGGGTTTGGCGGAAGGCGATGTCGTTGGCATCGGCGATGCCGTTGCCGTTCACGTCGGTCTTGTAGGCGAGATCCTTGATATCGATCGTGCCGATGCCGCGCCGTGAGAGGTCGATGCGGTTGAGGACGACGTCACGGTTGAGCTGATTGACGACCTCGACCTTGGCGTAACCGCCCAGCGCCCGCAGCTCGCCGACGCCCGCATTGGTGTTGAGCATGATGCCGGTCAGGTTGATCTGGCCGCCGGTCGAGACGACCTCGTCGATCTCGATGGCGCCGGTCTGCCGGTTGTAGCTGGCGGAGTAGCCGTCGCGGGTCAGCGTGCTCAGGTTCGCGGTGCGATAGGGATTGCGGATGATCTCCTGAATCTCGTTCTCGACCGACTGATCGATGACGATTCTGTAGAGGTCACGTCCGCTCTGCACGAGGCCGTTGAGGTTCAGGTACTGCGCCTTGATCGTCACCGCACCGCTGGCGATGACGCTCGACTGCGAGCCGGACAGCGCCCGAGCGATGTCGGAGGCGGACTTGCCGGTCATCGGACCGGAGCCCGCTTCGAGCACCCCCTTGATCTGGCCGTAGGGGTCGCCGCCGACGGAGTAGGTGCGCAGATCCTCGGTCAGGCCGATCGCGACGGCGCCGCCGACATCGGTCTTCAGCTCCTTGATCGTGGTCTTGGCCGTGATGGTGAGGTCACCGCCCGCGGCCGTCGCCACATTGAGGATCGCCGTCGGCGCGTAGATGTCGCCGACGATGAGAATGGCCGGCGCAGAATTGCCGTTGCGCGCGCCTGTGGTGTTCTTGAGTGAGATGTCGCTCTTGCTGTCCTTCGTGACGACACCGCCGGCGGTCAGAACCTGGAAGTTGACGTCACGGCCACCGGCGATCGCCTTTGCGGCGGCGGCATCCGGGCTCGCCGCGTTCTTCGTGATGATCGCTTGGCGACGGGTGTTGAAGTCGTCGCTCGACGTCACCGGGATCTGTGCGTCGTTGAAGAAGGTGCCGCCATTCGATTCCGGCATCGTGATGCCGGCGATGACGAGGCTCGCCACCGAGTTGTTGGTGATCTCGACCTTCGTGTCGGAGGCGGCATCGAGCTTGCCCGAGCCGAGCAGGGCGTCGGCGCGCACGATGATGCCGCCGGCACCCGCCGAGAACGGGCTGACCGTGATGGCCTGGACCTGCTTGTAGATCGGGATGAGGACCTGCTTGCCGTCGTAGGTCGTCTGGAACTCCGCGAGCCCGTCGGCCAGAAGCTCGGCTTTGATCCGGTTCACCTCGCCCTGGTAGTAGGCCTGGAGCGTGGCGTTGTCCTTGTAGGTCGACAGGCCCTTCGTCGCTTCCTCGTAGGCCTTGATCAGGTTCGACTGGGCGTTGGCGAAGCCGAGGCTGATGGTGATGGGCAGCTTCGGCAGCGTCGCCGAAGCCGAGGTCGCACCATCCGGCAGGGTGATCGTGAAGCTCTTGGTGTTGTCCGAATCCGCGATCGGGTTGCCGGCGGCATCGTACTTCTGGCCGTTGAGCTTGACGGTTCCCGTGATCAGGGTCGCGGCGCCGTTGCCCGGCGCCCGCGTCATGTCGTCGATGACGATGGAGATGTTGCGGGTGATGCCGGTGACGACCGTGCCGTCGACGATCACGGTGCCGATCGAGCCCGTCTGCGTATCGCCGACCGGGGTGATGGCCGAGCCGCCGAGCAGGCTGTCGATGGCGCCGGCGACGGCGGTCGTCCAGTTCGTGCCCTTCATGCGGGCCACGGCATTGGAATTGCCCTGGCGGTTCGTGAACAGGTTGGCGTTGCCCGCGGTCTTGATCGTGGCGCCGCCATCGATCTTGATCGTGTTGATCTCCTCGACGCGGATCTTGGCCGCCAGCGAGGTGATCGGGATCGCGCTGCCGGCGAAATTGTCGGTCGTCGCCGACGCGTCGTAGGCGTCGTCGTAAGCCTTCTTGTTGGTGCCGACCAGGAGATCCGCATCGCCATAGGCGGTGATGTCGGCACCCGCGCCGATGTTCACCGCGTTGTTCGGCCGGATGATGACGGTGGTGCTGCCGCTGGCGACGGTGGCCGCACCGTAGGTCTCGGAGTTCGAGACCGCATAGGCATTGCCGCCGCCATTGGCCGAAAGGGTCAGGTTTCCGAGCGTGAACAGAGTCGCGTTGGCGCCGATATTGACCTGCGCGACGAAGTTCCGGGTCTCGATGCTGGAATAGGCGCCGGCGCCCGACAGCGCGCCGCCGGTGGTCAGCGAAACCTTGTCGTAGATGTTGATGCTGTTGTTCGCGGCCAGACGGATTCCGCCTGCGGTTCCGGCACGGGCGACGGTGATCAGGTCGGCGTTGCTGCCGACATCGACCCGCGTGGTGATGTCGAGAACCGTCGTGCTGTACGCCGCCGCGCCGCTGGCCAGACCGCCGGTCGAGCCGACGATGTTGGCCTGTCCGAGCTGCGGCTTGTTCACGGTGTTCGTTGCGGTGGCGAGGATGTCGCGGGCCGTGACGCGGGAATTGATCCCGAATGCGGCGATCACCGCGTGCGTGATCGTGTTGTTCACGACGGCGCCCGCTCCGGCGAGGGCGCCGTAGCTGTCGGTGATGATCTGGCCGTTCATCGTGCCGACGTGATCGGCGGAGAGATAGAACAGACCGGTGCTGTCGCCGCTCTTCGTCAGGTCGATGGTGACGCCCGTGCCGAGTTCGGCCCGCGTGCTGCCGCCCATGCTGGTGCCGGCGCTGGCGGCGGTGCCCGAGACGAGGCCGCCGCTGCCGGAAATGCCCTTGGCGAAGTTGTCGTCGATGCCGGAGGCGGTGACGGTCATCGAGCCGGCATTGAGCGCGCCGAGGGACACGACGCGGGCGCTGGTCACGGTTGCCGAATTCGCCGACGAGACGGTCGCACCGGCCGCGACGAGGCCGATGCTGGCGCTGCTGGCGGTCGAGGTCTGCCGCGTGCTGCTCGTCGCGCTGACGGCGACCGCGCCGCTGACGGCCAGCACCGTGCCGACATCGAGCAGGCCGCTGACCGTGCTGCTGTTCTCAGCCAGGGTCACCGTCGAGTTCAGGCCGATCAGGCCGCCGACGGAGCCGGAGGCGGTTGCCGTCGCGGAGTCGCGGCCCGCCTGACGGGCGAGGTTGCCGAGCACCGAGAGGCTTCCGGCCGTGATCGAGACGTTCTTCGTCGAGGCTCCGACCGTGGCGGCGACCTTGGCCTCGGCCACCGAGGCACCGATGGCGGCGGTGCCGGCATTGATGCCATGAGCCACGGCATTGACGGACGGAAGGGCGGTCGCGACCACGCTCACATTCGCGGCGGAGACCGAACCGCCCTCGATGGCGGCGGTGACCGTCGGGCGCGCCTCGACCTTGGCGACGGAGCCGCCGGCCGCGAGGGCGAGCAGCCCGCCGGCGACCGAAATGCCGAGCACCTGCGAGTCGATCGTCGTGGTGTCG
The DNA here is from genome assembly GCF_004683995.1 of Methylorubrum sp. Q1. Lineage (NCBI taxonomy): Bacteria > Pseudomonadati > Pseudomonadota > Alphaproteobacteria > Hyphomicrobiales > Methylobacteriaceae > Methylorubrum > Methylorubrum sp. Q1. The sequence goes on from NZ_SRHQ01000001.1 coordinate 146,189, forward strand.
CTGGCGCTGACGGCGACATCGCCCGCGGACGTGACGCGGCTGTTGGTGATGCTGGCGCTCGTCGTGCTCGTGACGGTGTCGCCGGTGCCCGCGCCGCCGCCCGAGACGGAGACGCTGAAGGCCGAAACGCTGCCGGACATGGCCGCGGCACGCGCGCGGCTCGTCAGGGTCGCGCTCTCAGTCGCCGTGACCGCGACGGAGCCACGGGTGATGAGACCGCCGGTCGTGCCGAGGTTGCGGATCGCGGCCGTGACGTTGTTGGCGATCACATTGTCCGCCGCCGCGACGGCGAGGGCGAACGAGCCGCTGCCGAAGACGCCGAACGAGGCGGCCACCGAGGCCGCGCCGGTGTCGACGCTGAGGCTGGACGTGTCGCGCGCCGAGACGGTCACGGTGCCGGCGGTGATCTTGTCGCCGGCTCCGTCGCCGTCGATCGCCGCGCTCACGATCGCGCCGATCCGGTTATGGGTGCCCGCGCCGGCGCCCGCGGCGCTGACGGCGACGGCACCGCCGGAGATCGCCACGGAGCCGGCCGCGACCGTCGCCCGGATCGTCTGGCCGGAATTGGCGGTGACGGACAGGTTGCCGCCCGCCTCGATCGTCGTGTTCTGCGATAGAGCCTCGATGAGGAGTGCGGCTGACTTCGTCGTCTTGTTCTGGCCGTTGACCCGCTGCGTGATCTCGCTGCCGATCAGGTTGGTGGCCACGCCGGTGCCGATGCTGGCCCCGACCGCGACACCGCCGATGCTGACGCCGGCCGCGAGTGCGGCGACCTCCGCCACGATCCGGCTGTTGTTCGCGGCAGCGACCGCCACGTCACCGGCGGCATTCAGGCGGGCGTTGCTGACCCGCGCGCGGGTCGAGCCGCCGATCATGTTGGTGGCGATGGCACCGCCGCCAGCCACCGAGACGGCGACGCCGCCGCCCGAGAGCGCCACGGCCGCCGCGGCGACGCGCGCATTGATGCTGGACCCGCCATTGTCGGACGGAACCGTGGCTTCGACGCGGATTCCGCCTGTGCGCGTCGTGACGGTGGCCCCGTCGACGATTGCGGTCACGGCATTGTTGATCACGTTCAGGGCCACGGCGACGCCGATCGCCGGCGCCACGCCGACGGCGCCGCCCGCGGCTGCGATGGCGGCTGCGCCGACATCGACGTTGATCGTGGCCTGATCCTTGGCGCGGACCGTGACGTCGCCGGCCGTGACGCTCGTCGAAGCGCCGGTGATCGCCGCGTTGGTGGCAAAGCTGATCGCGTTGCCCGAGTAGCTGCCCGAGCCGGCGACGCCGACCGCGACGGTTCCCCCCGTGGCGACGGCCGAGGCCGCCGCGACGGTCGCGTCGATGGTGCTCGAAGAGGTCGCGGTGACCGCGAGCGATCCCTGCACCGCCGCGACCGTGTCGGCGATCAGAGCCTCGACCCTGGCGCCGCCATCGGTGTCGAGCGTCGGCTGATCGAGCCGGTTGCCGTTCGCGTCGGTGGTCTTCCAGCTTCCGATGATGTTCTGGGCGCCCGAAAGCCCGATCGCCACCGGAACGCTGGCGAGACCCGCGCCGCCGCCGGCCGCGGAGAGCGCGACCACCTTGGCGTCGATGTCCTGGCTGCTCTTGGCGCCGACCCGCAGGCCCGCAGCGCTCGTGACGCGGTTGAGGGACGATTGCCCGGCCGCCCGCTCGATCGCCGCGCGGGTGCTCGTGGTGATGACGTTGAGGGCGCCCGCGCCGCCGCCGGCCACCTGCACGCTGACGCCGCCGGCACCGCCGACGCTGACGGAGGCCGCCGTGGCGATCGCCTGGATCGACCCGCTGCTCTCGGCCTCGACCGCGATGTCGCCGGAAGTCGTGGTGACGCCGGTATCGGCGTTGCGGATGAGCGCCTCGACCGTGTTGCCGATGCGGTTGGTCGCCATCGAGACCGAGACCGTAACGCCGACGCTGGCCGCTCCGGCGCCGCCGCCCGCAATGCCCGCCGAACTGACGGAGGCCGTGATCGCGGAGGTGTCCTTGGCGGACACCGCGATCTGCGTCGCCGTGATGCCGGTCGCGCCGTCGCCGTCGATATAGGCGCGCGTCGCGACGGCGATGGTGTTGGAGGCGCCGGTGCCGGAGCCCGCCACGCTGACGGCCGCTGCGCCGCCGCCCTGGATCGAGGCCGAGACCGCCCCGACATCCGCCCGGATCGTCTGGTTCGAGACCGCCGTCACGTCGAGCGCGTTGTCGGAATCGACGCTCGCATTGCTGAGATAGGCCTGGATCTGGTTGCCGGCACCGATGGTGTTGGCCGCCGCACCGACGCCGACCGAGACACCGACGCCCGCCGCGCCACCGCCGCCGGCGGCCGCAGCCGCCGCGACGATCAGGGCCTGGATGTCGGCGTTCGAGACGGCCGACACCGTGGACTTGCCGCCGCGCACAATCAGCGCGCTGTTGGCGACGAAGGCGTTCGTGCGCACCGTGATGACGTTCGACGCCCCGGCGCCGCCGCCGCTCACCGAGACGCCCGCGGCACCACCGCCGCCGATCGAGACGGCTGCCGCCGCGGAGCTGGCCCGGATGCGCGCATCGTTACGCGCGCCGACCGAAACGCCGCCGCTGCGGGTGGTCAGGCCGGCATCGACGTTCGAGATCGACGCCTGGATGCCGCCCGCGATGCTGTTGATGGCGAGCGCGAAGCCGATCGCCACGCCGACGCCGGCTGCGCCGCCGCCCGCCCCGGAGAGCGACGCGGCGCCGGTGACGGCGGTGATCTGGGCCGTGTTGGCGGCCGAGACGGTCACGCTGCCCGCCTTGATGCCGTCCGTGCCGGCGCCGTCACCGTCGATCGTGGCCGAGGTTTCGACCCCGATGGCGTTGGCAGCCACCGAACCGGCTGCAGCGCCCGCGACACCGGCCGCGCCGCCGCCCTGGATCGCGGCGGATGCCGCCACGACGGTCGCTGTGATCTTCTGGCTCGCCGTCGCCTGAACCGTCAGGGCCGCAGCGATGTCGAGGGGAGAGTTCCTGACCGAGGCCTGGACGGCCGTGGCACCGCCGCTGCCGAGCGTGTCCACGCGCTCGGCATTCTGGCCCGTGCTGGACCATTCGCCGATGCGGTTCTCGGCACCGCTGACGCCCAACGCGACGCCGACGCCGGCTGCACCGCCGCCGCCGCCGGACGCGGCCAATGCCGAGATGATCGCCGTGATTTCGGACGAACCGGCCGCCGTCACCGTGAGGCCGCCACTGCCGGTCGTGGTGATGCGGCTCGCATCCACCATCGCGCTGACCGAGCCGAGGATCCGGTTCGAGGCGAAGGCACCGCCGCCGGACACGCCGACGCCGGCCGAGCCGCCGCCCGCGATGCTGATCGCCGCCGCCGCGGCCGCCGCGTTGATGCGGCCGGCGCGCGAGGCGCTGACCGAGACGCCGAGCGGTCCGGTCGTGCGCAGGAGGGTGTCGGCGTTCTTGATCGCCGCTTCGACGTTGCCGGCGATGCTGTTGAGCGCCAGCGTGAAGCCGACCGCCACGGAGACGCCGGCCGCGCCACCGCCCGAGCCCGCGAGTGAGGCGGACCCGGCGAAGGCGTCGATCGTGGAGATGTCGGAGGCGCGGACCGAGACGCTGCCGGCCTCGATACCGGTCGCACCGTCGCCGTCGATGACGGCGCGGGTTGCCACCGCGATGGCGTTCGTGACCGAGACGCCGGCCGCCGAGACGCCGACGCCGGCCGAACCGCCGCCGCCGATGGAGGCCGCCGCAGCGGCCACCTGCGCCGCGATCGCCTGAGCCGAGCTGGCCCCGACCGTCAGCGCGCCGCTCGTCTTGACGCTGCTGCCCGTGAGAAGCGCCTCGACGACGGAGCCCTGGGTCGCGGCCGCGGTATCGACGCGGTTGCGCCCCTCGCCGGACGACGTCCAGTCGCCGATCTGGTTGGCTGCGACGGACACACCGATCGCCACGCCGACGCCGGCCGAACCGCCGACACCGACGGCGAGGGAGGCGGCCGCGACGAGAGCCGAGATCTTCGACGTGGCCGCGGCGGTCACGGTGATGGTGCCGCTCTGCGTGATCGTGCTGGCGGCCATCACGGCCCGGGTGACGGGGCGGATGGTGTTGAAGGCGAGCGCACCGCCACCGGCGATGGCGATTCCGCCCGAGCCGCCGCCGCCGATGCTGACGGCGGCCGCCGTTGTCGTCCCCGTGATGGTCGCGTTGCTGAGGGCATCGACCAGGACCGCACCGGTGCCGGCGTCGATCCCGTCGCCGACATTGTTCACGCTGGCCCGGGTGGCCGCGTTGATGGTGTTGAGCGCAAGCGCGAAGCCGATCGAGACCGCGACGCCGTTCGAGCCGCCGAAGGCGGCGCTGACCGCGGCGGTGAGCGCGTTGGCGGTGATGCTCGAGGTATCGGCCGCCTTCACGGTGACGGCGCCGGCCTTGATCGCGTTGCTCGCGATCGCGCTACCACCCACGCCGTTGCCCTCGATGAAGGCCTGCGTGGTGACACCGATGGCGTTGATGACGGCCGTGGCGCCGCCGCTGACGCCGACGGCGTTGGAGCCGCCGCCCGCGAGGCCGGCCGAGATCGCCGCGATGTTCGCCTTGATGACGTTCTTCGACGTCGCCTCGACCGCCAGAGCGCCCTTCGCATCGACGCCGACGCGGGTCAGGGACGCCTCGACGACGGTGCCGCCGTTCGTGGCCAGGGCATAGCTGGTGGTGGCATCGGTGCCCGAGGAGGACCAGACGCCGATGCGGTTTTCGGCGATGGCGGCGCCGAGCCCGACGCCCGCGGCATTGCTGCCACCGACGCCGGCGGCCAGCGAAGCCGCCAGGATCGCGGCGTTGATCGCGGCCGAGGCCTCGGCCTTGACGCTGATGTTACCGCTCGCGCCGGTCGTGGCCAGCTTGCTCTCGCTCGCCTGCGCACGGGTGCTGGTGGTGATGACGTTGCGCGCATAGGTCACCGCCGCGCTGACGGGAACGGCGTTCGAACCGGATGCGGCCACGGCGATCGCGGCCGAGGCGGCGTTCGCCGTGATGGTGCCCGCCGATTTCGCGGAGATGAGGATCGCGCCGACGGTCTGCAGACCGCGATCGAGGTTCCTCACCGTCGCCGAGACATCGTTGGCGATGGCGTTGAGGGCGATGCTGCCGCCGACGGCGATCGAGACGGCGTTGCCGGACGCGGCGGCGAGCGAGAGGCTCGCCGAGAGCGCCCGCGTCGTGATGGTCGAGATGTCCTGGGCCGAAACGGTGGCGCTCGCGGCCTGGAATCCGGGCGTCGCGCCGGTCTTGTCGCCATCGATCGAAGCCGCGACCGCGAGACCGATATTGCTCATCGCGAAGGTGCCGCCGACGCTGACCGCGCCGGCCTTGCCGCCGGCGACGGTGACGCCGGCCGCGATCGCGACGATGTCGGTCGTGATGGTGTTGTTGGCGCTCGCCGCGACGGAGAGCGCTCCCGTCGTCGTAACAGGGCTGCCCACCAGCGTGGCCGAGACGTTGGCGCGGCTTCCGAGCGACGGCGCCTCGCTCAGCGTGTGGGCCGTCTCGTCATAGGCGGTCCAGGCACCGATCTCGTTATAGGCGATGGAGACGCCGAGCGCGCCCGCGCCGCCATCGCCGGCCCCGCCGCCGATGGATGCCGCGGCGCCGACGACCAGGGACTTGATCGTGGCGCTGCTGCTCGCCGAGACGGTGACATCGCCCTTCGCGTCGATCGACGCGTTCTGGCCCGTCGCCGTGGTGCTGCTGTTGATCTTGTTGACCGCGGCGACGCCGGCACCGGAGACGGCGATGCTCTTGTCGGCGCTTGCGCTCACCGCAACGCTGGCCGCTGCGGCGCGCGTCTCGATGGTGCCCTGCCGCGACGCGTCGATGGTCACGCCGCCGGTGAGGGTGGTGACATCGGCGTTCTTCACGGTCGCCGTGACGTTGCCGCCGATCTCGTTGATCGCGACGCTGGCCGCGAGTGCGACCGCAACCGACTTGCCCTGGCCGAACGAGCCGGCCACCGAGGCCGCGCCGACATCCGACGAAATGGTCGAAGTGTTCTTGGCGGTCACCGCGAGGCTACCGGCCTCGATCGCGACCGACGCGCCATCCGCCGCGTAAAGCTCCGCCGTGGTGGCGACGTTGACGGCGTTGCGCGCGCCCGAGCCGCCGAGGCTCGCCGTACGCGCGTCACCGGTCCCGCTGCCCGAGACGCCGACCGAGACCGTCACGGTCGTCGCATCGATATCGGCCTTGGACTCGGCGCGCACGCCGACGGCGCCGGTGGACCGCACCGGCGTGCCGGCCACCGTCGCCCGAACCGCCGTGCCCGAACCGCCGATGACGTTCTGTGCGGCGGAGACACCAAAGGCGACGCCCGTGGCCTTGCCCTCGGCCGTACCGGCGAGGGTGATCGCGGCCGCGCCGGTGAGCGCAGCGATCTTGGCGCTGTCCGTGGCCGAGACGGAGAGGCTGCCGACCTTGGCGCCGCCATTGGCGCTGTCCCCGACCTTGGAATCGGTGATCTCGGCGATCGTCGATCCCTTGACCGTGTTGATCGAGAGCGCGCCGCCGCCGCTCACCGAGGCGCCGTCGCCCTTCGAGGAGATCTGCGCGCCGACGGCGGCGGCGTAGGTCTGCGCGAAGATGTCGGCGCTGCGGTTCGCGGCCACGGTGACGTCGCCGAGGGTCGCGAGATTGGCGACCTGCGTGATCCGCGCGGCCACCTCGCTGGTGATCGAATTGTCGGCGAGCGACAGGGCGATGGCGAGGGTCGACTTCGAGGCGGTGTTGCTCGCATCCGCGCTCAGGTTGGCCGAGAGGCCGAGGGCGACGGAGGTCGCCCGGATGACGGCGGTGTCCTTGGCCGAGACGTTGATCCCGCCCGTGCCGGAGGTGACCGCGTCGTCGCTGCTGCCGGTGCCGTCGATGACGGCGGAGGCCGAGGTCACGACCTTGTTGCGCACGAATAGGCCGCCGCCGGACAGCGCGACGTTGCCGTCGGTGCTGGAGCCGCCGGAGCTGCCACCCGTCGAAACGCCGACCGCCATGGCGGTGGCCAGCGTCCGGGCCTCGATCCGGCCGCCCGACTCGGCCTCGACCGACACCCGACGCCCGGCGCTCAGCCGCGACTTGGTGACGTTCGCCTTGACGTCGAGGGAGCGCGCCTTGTCGGCCGCGAGGCTGCTGGTGCCATCGACCGGGATCAGGCTGAGGTTGTAGCCGATCATGTTGAAGGCGAGCGAGACGCCGATCGCCACCGCCTGGGCTGTGCCCTTGCCGACGATGACGGCCGCCGCGGCGGCCTCGACCGAGGCCGTGATGGTGGCAGCGCTCTTGGCGGAGACGGTGATGTTGCCCTGGCCGCCGGTTCCGTCAGTGACGCTCGGAGCCTGGCTTCCGGACGCGGTGATCCGGCTGTCGGCGATCCGCGCCTCGACGCCGCCGAGGATCGTGTTGACGCCGAAGGCGCCGCTGCCGGAGACGCCGAGATTCTTGCCGTCCTCGGTGCTCAGCAGCACGGCAATGGCGGTGGCCGCGACCTTCGCGGTGATGGTGGCGGTGTTGGCAGCGGTGACGCTGACGTCGCCGGCGCTCGCCGTGAGGTCGCCGATCCGGTCGAGGCCGGCTTCGAGCACGACGTCGAGGATGGTGTTGCGGGCGAAGCTGGCGGCGACGGAGATCGAGCGCGTGGTCGTCGGGGTGCCGGTCCCGCCGGTGTTGCCCGTATTGCCGGTGTTACCGGAGGTGTTGGTGCCGCCCGAGGTGCCGCTCGTGTCGGGCATGTTGTAGACCACCGCCGTGACGGGGGCCTTGACCACGGCCTCGATGGTGGACGCACTCCGGGCGTTGACGGCCACGCCGCCCGCCGCCTTGAGGCTCGTCACGTCGGCAATGGTGGCCGAGGTGCCGACACGCACGAAGTTCAGGCCGGCGACGGCGCCGACGGTGGTCGCGGCCGAGCCGATCGAGGTGACGGCGTTCTCGATGGTGGCCTTGATCTTGGCCTCGGATCGCGCCTCCACCGAAACCTTGCCGGTGGCGTTGATCGGCTGGCCCGAGATCGAGGCGGTCGCGGCGAACTGGCCGCCCTTGGTCATCTGGCTGTCGAGATCGATCCCGGCCAGCAACTCGGCGAGGTCGAACACCGCGTTGGTGCTCGGGCTGCCGATCTTGTTGAAGGCGGCGGTGATGCCGACGGCGGTCTCGCTCGAATCGACCGTGCTGTCGATCGTGGCGGTGATCGCGCCGGTGTTGCGGGCGCCCACCGCGACATTGCCGACGGTCGCGTTCGCGTCGCCGAGCGGGCTGCGGTCGATCGTGGCGGTGCTCGCGCCCATCACGACGTTCGAGGCGATCACCGCCTGGGCCGCGATGGACTGCTTGTCGCCGGCCTTGGTGCCCGGCTTCAGCTTCGACTCGACCTTGCTGTTCACCGTCGCGGTGATCGTCCCGCTCTGCTCCGCCTGGACGCTGATGTCGCCGGCCTTGGCGACGGTCATGCCGGTGAGCGTCGCCGTGGCGGTGCTGCGCACGTCGTTGGTCACGAGGATGCCGCTGACGGCGACGGCGTAGGGCTTCGACGGGGTCTGGCCGCTGGTGGTGTTCGTGTTGCCGGCCGGCGGCGTCGCCGAGCCGGCGACATCCTTGCTGTCGCCGAGGTTGAGCACACCCGGCGGCAGGAACTTCACGAATTCGCGGAGATTGTTCTCCCGCCAGCCATTGGGCTCCGTGTAGGCCTCCGTCTTCAGGTCGGAGACGAGCTTGGTATCGCCGAAATAGACGTAGAGCTTCTCGACACCACCGACCTTCGCGAACACGATGTCGCCGAACGTAACGGTCTTCGAGCCCGACTCGGTGGTGTAGGTATAATTGCCGAGGATCTTATTGGCGAAGTCCTCCAGCACGCTCGGCTTGGTCAGGCTGGCGATCGCCGAGAGGTTGTTCAGCGAGGTGATGCTGCCGTTGCTGGTCGCCGAGATCGTCACCGCCCCGGCGGCGTCGAGCGTCTTCGTCGGGTCGATGGCGGTGCCGGCCGCGTTGCTGCTGTCGATCCGCGCCACCGCCTCGGAATTCACGAGGTTGCCGGAGAGCGCGAAGCCGATCGCGTAGGCGCTCGCATCCTTGAGCACCGCCTGCGAGGCGCTGGCCTTGTTGGTGAGCTGGGCGTTGATCGATGCGTCCGAACGCGCGGTCACGGCGAGCGCATCCTTGGCGTCCGTCGTCGTGACATTGCTGCGCAGGATCTGCGCGCGCGCCCCCGACGGGTCGGCGTCGTTCCCGCTGCCGGCGGCGATCAGCGGCTGACCCGTGATCGTGTCGGCGGCGCGGAACAGGATGTTCTGCTCCTTCCAGCCGATGGTGTTGAAGGCGAGCGTGATCGACACCGCGCCCTGGTCGCTGGAGGTCGCGGTCTTGGCCGTGGCGTCGATGGTGGCGGTGTTGGCCGCATCGACCTTGATCCCGCCGCCGGTGACGGTGCTGTCGACGATCTCGGCCCGCGCCGTGCCGAGGACGGCGTTGGTGGCGATGATGCCGCCGAGCGCGAGGCTCGTCGGCTGGCTCTTCGTGCCGAGGGTCCGGTCCGTGGACGGATCGCTCGGCGTGGACGGGGCCGGGGTGCTGACGTCGGTCGTCGGCTTGTAGGAGGCGGCGGACTTGACGTTGGCGGCGCTGTCGGCGGTCGCCTTGATCGTGGCGGTCTCGTTCGCCTGCACCGTGACCGTGCCGCCCGCCGTGGCGGTGACGCCGGTGATGCGCGCGACGGCGTCCGCATGGACGCTGTTGAGCACGACCAGCCCGCCGATCGCCAGCGAGGCGGAAGGCTGCGCCGCGACCGTGCCGGTCTTGGCGGCGTTGTTGGCCGACGGGTCGCCCGTGGGTGCCACCGTCTCGGTCGAAGACGTGGCCGGGGCCGGCGTCGCGGTGCCCGTCCCCGTTCCGGAACCGGTGGTCGGCAGCTTCAGGCCGTCCGGGATGAAGTTGGACTCGAGGGCCCGCTTCCAGAGGAGCTTATTGGTGTAGTCGGTGGCTGCGAGATCGATTGTCGCGTTGCCGCCCATGTAAATGAAGATGTCGCCAGCCTTGTAGGCGCTGGACTTGTCGGCGATCAGCTTCCACTTCGCCCCGTCCGTGAAATCTGGATCGAGCGCGTTGATCTCGACCAGGATGTCGGCACCGACATACTTATAGATCTTGCCCGAGAGATCTTCGATCGTTTCGCCGGTCTTGACCGTGATCTCGCCCTGTCCGGCCTTGTAGGTCGGCTTGGCATAGCCGTCCGCGATCCGCACCCGCGTGCCGAAGGTGACGTCCTGCGCGTTCGCGGTCTTCGGAAGCTGGCCGTAGGCCGAGAGGTCGACGGCGCCGATGCTGTCGGTGCTGAGGCCGAACGGCTTCAGGAAGTTGTTGAGCCCATCCTTCAGCTCCAGGATCTTGCCGGCGGTTTCGATGACCGCGCGGTCGACGGCGACCTGCAGGCGGATCAACTGACCGACGCTCTTTTCGGCCGGATCGGAACTGTTGCGCAGGACGGCCTCGTCGAGATAGCCGAGGCGCGCTGCCTCGGCGGCGACCTTCAGCGCCTCGAGCCGCGCCTCGTCGGCACCGGCCGTGTTGATCGAGGCCGACGTCAGGTGCCCCGACAGCGCGTCGGCCGCATCCCCGATTCGCGTCGCGAGACCGGTCTGATCGGTGCTCGGGATCTTGGAGAGATCGATTCCGTTGAGAGCGTCGACGAGGGTCTGGTTGATCTTGAGCAGATACTCGGTCGTGACCTTGCCTGCCCTGAGTTCGAGCAGCTTCGTCTCGACCTGCTTGAGCAGCGTCGCAGGACCGGCCTGAAGCTCCTCGATCAGTCCCTTCACGCGGGTGATCTGCGCGGTGACCTTCTCCTCGAAGGCCAGCAATTCGGCCGGCGCCCAATCGGCGCGGTTCTTGATGATGTTCGATTGAATCGTAGCCGACTGAACTTCGTTCGGGTTGGTCGAGAAGTCCGACGGGAGGTACTTGTTGAGCTTCGACTGATTGGTGACGGCGCCGCCGTCGCTCTTCGTGACGGTCGAGCTCGTCACGATCTGGACGTTCGAGGTGATGCCGGCCGCATCCGTCGCCGTGACCGCCAGAGCGCCGCCGGCCGTGATGTCCCGGGTCACGCCGGTGTTGTCGATGAGGGCGACGGCGCTGCCGCTCACCTTGTTCGACGCGAGAACGACACCGAAGCCGGTGCCGGCGCCGCCCGAGACCATCGCGACATCGGCCGAGGAGGTCGCGGCATTGCTGACGGTCGCGTTGATCTTGGCCGCCGAGGTCGCCGTGACGATGAGGTCGCCGCCGGCCTTCGCCGAGGATTGGACGATCGTCGCCTTTGCGCCCGCGCCGACCTCGCCGCCGAAGGCCTTCGAGATGGCCGACTGCCCGATCAGCGTGTCGATGGTGTTGAAGAGCAGGTTCTGGGTCTCGTAACCCACCGAGTTGAAGGCGAGCGTCACCGCGCCGGAAACGCCCTCGCCACCCGACGTGGTCGATGAAGCCCGGATACGCGCATCGACGCCGGACTCGTTCTCGGCGCTGACTTCGAGATTGCCGGTCGTGGATTCCACCGTCGAACGCAGGACGCTGGCATCGGCGCCGCCGCGCACGACGTTGGTCGCCGCGATGCCGTTGGCCGCGATGAGCGTGCCGCCACCGGTGCCGGCCGCGCCGGTCTTCGACTGGAAGGAGGTGCCGCCGGACGACGTCACGGTGCTGAGGAGGGTGGCCGAGATGTCGGCGGCATCCGCGGCGTGGACCGTCAGGTCGAGAGCGGACGTCACCGTGGCATCGGTGATGCGAGCGCCCGCGCCGCCGGTCACCTCGTTGAACACGATCAGGCCGCCGAAGGCCTTGGACGACGAGCCGGGCGTGCGGGCGGTCGGGGTCGGATCCGTCGAGCCCGCGGCGGGCGCCGGGGCCGCCGGCGGGTTGGCCACCGTATCGAGCTTCGGCATGACCGTCTTGGCCGCCGCGGGAATCCAGTTCGCGCTGGTGTAATCCTCGCCGTGGAGCGTGACCTTCGTGTTGTCCGCCCCGCGCCAGATGTAGATCGTGCCCGGCTCGCCCTTCGAGAGCGTATCGGTCTTCGAGAGCAGTACGCCCTGGCCGGCCATCATGTACTGGAAGCCGCCGTTCGACGTGTAGCGCGCCTTCTGGCGCGTGATCGTCGTGGTGCCTTCCGCGGTCTTGATGGTCGTCGTGTCTTTGTCCAGCGTGTCGCCGGTCGTGGTGCCGGGCGTCGTGCCGGCCGCCGTCGGCTTGGTGGACACGATGGCCCCGTCATCGACCGCGAACCAACGGGCGGCGTTGGTGTAATCCTCGGTCGCGAGGTTGACCGAGGCGTCGGACGCAGCGACGAAGATGAACACCCGGCCCTTCAGAGCGGGCTCTTCGGTCCGCTTGGCGTCGGTGTTCGAGCTCGATCCGGCCGGGGTGGCGAAATCGGCAGCCAGCCGCACGCGGTCACCGGCCTTCAGCGCCTTGGTGCCGGATTTCGAGGTGTAATCGTAGATGTTGAGGGCAGTGGCGACCGCCTTCTTGGCCAGTTCGGCGACGCTGCCGGAGACCGACGACGCACCGATCATCGTGCTGGTCGATTCGATGCCGGCCTGATTCTTTGCCGAAACGGTCACGCCGCCATCGGTCGAGGCGACGGTGGCGGCGGTCTGAGCCGGGGCCTGAGCGGCGACGGTTTCCGCGCCGATGAATGCCTCGGCGCGGGCGCTGACCTTGTTCATGGCGAGCACCGCACCCGCGGAGATTCCGCGCGCGCCGGTTTCCGCCTTGTGGACGGTTTCCTCGGAATCCGCCTGCTCGGCCTTGTTGCCGGCCTCGGCGGTGATCTTGGCCTGGCTGTCGGCGGTGACGGAGACGTCGCGCTTGGCCGTGACGGTGGAGCCGGTGATGTAGGCCTTTGCGCCGGCCGGGTTTTCGCCGTTGGTGGCGGTGGCGATGAGCGGATCGCCGACGATCGTATCGACGGCGTTGAAGAGCGGGTTCTGCTGCCGGAATCCGACCGTGTTGAAGGCGAGCGTAAAGCCGACCGCCGTCGTTTCGCCGGCAACGGACCCGGCCGCACTCGCCTCGATCGTCGATGTGTTCTCGGCGGAGACGCTCACGCCTCCGTCGTCACTCGTGACGGTGCTGTCCTTGATGTAGGCGAGCGCGCCGTTCTGCACGTTGTTGGAGACGAGCACGCCGTTGGCGGCCGAACCGCCCTCGGCCTCGACCTCGCTCTCGTCGGTGGCGTTGATGGACGCCTCCGACTTCGCGCTGACGCTGACGTCGCCGCTGGCCTGAACGGTGGTGTTGACGATCCGGGCCGTGGCTTGACCCGACACGTCGTTGCGGGCGAAGATGCCGCCCAGCGCGGTGGCCGAGGATTTCGCCGCCGTGATCTTTCCGGTCGGAGCGGCCGAGCCGCCGGTCGCACCCGGCACGACATTGGTGGCGTCGAGCTTCTTCCAGAGCGCGAAGTCGGCAAAGTCCCGCGCCGTGTTGCCGAGATCCTCGGCGGCGGTGAAGTCCGCGCCCATGTACTGGTACACGGCGCCCTTCTCGCCCTTGCCGGCCCAGGTATCGCTGAGGCGGATCTTCTCGCCGAACTTCACCTGCCGGCTGCCGGACGCGGTGGTGTAGGTGTAGTCGCCGAGCAGCGCCTCGGCGTTCTTGCCGAGGCCGCTGACCGAGCCGGTCTTCTCGGCCGAAGCCGAGGCCGCCACGGCGGTCTCCGCCTCGATGCCGACCGTATCGGTGGCGGAGACCGTGACATCCGTGCCCGAGACCGTCTTGGTCCGCGCATCGATCACCGCCTCGGCGGCGCCGCTGACGCGGTTCATCGCAACGAGACCGGAGACCGCCAGGGAGTTCACGCTCGCGGCCTTGGCCGCGGCGGTGACCTCGTTGCTCAGGGTCGAGGCGATCGTGCCGGACGATTCGGCCGTCGCGCTGACCGCACCCGTAGCCGTGACCCGGGTGTTGGTAATGCGCGCGCTCGCCTGCGCCGTCGCCGGGTTGCCGAGATTGGTCCCGACCAGGGCGTTGAGGGTGTCGAAGCCGAGATTGCTGCTCTCGTAGCCGATCGCGTTGAAGGCGAGCTGGATGCCGCCCGCCCGTGCCGTGGTCGTCGGCGCGGTCGTTTGCCCCGACCCCGTCGTCGGCGTGGTGGTGCCCGTCGTCGGCGTCGTGGTGCCACCGGTCGAGCCGCCGGCGGCGGGGTCGGCGGCGGCGTCTTCGGTACCGGAGGGGCCGCTCGACAGCGCGGTGATCTGCGCCTGAACTTCGGCCTCGATCGAGCCGGTCGTCTTCGCCTCGACCGTGACCGCGCCATCGTCGCCGGCAGTCGCGACCTCGGCGTCGGTGATGGAGGCGTCGGCGGCCGACAGGATGGTGTTGGTCGCGATCACCGCGTTGATCGCGAGCGCGCTCGAATTCGACGTGCTGGACTTGTCGAAGGCCGAGGTCTGGCCCGGAACCGTGCTCGCCGTCCCGCTGCCGGCCGTGCCTTCGGCCGTCTCGCCGGTCTGCTCACGGATCGTGGCGATCGCCTCGACGGTGGCATCGGCCTTCGACGTGATCGTCGCGCCGCGCTCGGCCGAGACCACGACGCCGCCATTCACCATCGTCGTGGCGGAGGAATTGCTGATCGCGGCCGTAACGCCGCCCTTGATCTCGTTGCGCACGACGATGCCGCCGGCCGAGGTCCCGCCGGATCCGGTCGTCTTGGCCGGCGCGGCCTCGGTCTCGCTGACCCGGCGCCAGAGGTCTCGATCCGTGAACTTGACCGTCTTGAGGTCGAGCTTGTTCGCGGCGGTGCGATCCGCGCCCATATAGGCGTAAACGTCACCCTTCGCGCCGATCAGTTCCCAGCTCGGGCCGGTGAAATTCTCTTTCGACAGGTCGATCGAATCCGACGTCGCCGGTGCGGTCGGCGTCTTGATGTAGCGGTAATAGGAGCCGACCTCGCCGCTGCCGGCCGGATGGCCGGGGCTCACGAGGACGACATCGCCCGTCTTGACCGCCTTCAGCGTCGGAGCCTTGCCCGGCGTCGTACCGCTCTGGGCCTGCTTCGTCGTCGACGGCAGGTTCGACTTGATCGCGTCGAGGGTGTTGACCGTCTTGATCGCCTGCTCGCCGAGCAGGGTCGAGAAATCGACGGCCACGCGCTGGCCGAGGGTGATCGCCACCGGCTGGCTTTCGCTCAGCTTGTAGTCGGACTTGATCTGCGGCTGTTTCGTCGGCAGGCCGCCGTCGCTGGCAGCCTGGCTCGAGGCCACGAGCTTCACGTTGGCGTTGATCGTCGACATGTCCGTCGCACGGACGCCGAGTTCCCCCCCGCTGGTGATGGTCGCGCCGCTGATCACTTCGGCGGTGGCCGAACGATTCATGCGGTTGGTCGCGATGAGGC
The DNA here is from genome assembly GCF_004683995.1 of Methylorubrum sp. Q1. NCBI lineage: Bacteria > Pseudomonadati > Pseudomonadota > Alphaproteobacteria > Hyphomicrobiales > Methylobacteriaceae > Methylorubrum > Methylorubrum sp. Q1. The sequence goes on from NZ_SRHQ01000001.1 coordinate 161,604, forward strand.
CGCCGATGCTGCGCGAGCCCGCGCTCGTCACCGCGCCCGGCTCGCTGCTCAGCGTCGCCTTGCCGAGGAAGGTCCGGGCCTTGTTGATCGCCGTGCGCGTCGCCTGCGCCTTCGCTTCGTCGAGACGCGACTGCTCCGGGGTCGAAACGGTCACGGTGTTGCTGACCGTGGCGTTCACCGTGCCGGCGCTGATCGCCTTCACGCCGACGCCGCCAGCCGTGGCCGTGACGGTGGCCGCCTCGATCCGTGCACGGGTCGCCTGGGTGGCGGCAAAGGTGAAGAACCCGCTGCCGAGAATGGCGTCGAGGGCCATCCCCACGACCTTGTCGGCGAGCTTGTCGCTGCCGGTCAGGCCGTCCGGCCGGTAGCCGACGATGTTGAAGGCCGCCGCACCGCCGATGGCGGTGCCGCCGGACTTGCTCTCACCCCCGACCGAGGTCTGCACTCGCGAATCGATGTTGGTCACGTCGGACGCGTTGACGGAGATGTCGCCGGTCGCGGCGCTCATGCTTCCGCCCCGGACGGTCGCCGTGGTGCTGCCGAGCACGATGTTGACGGCGTAGGAGCCGGCCACACCGAGCTTGCTCGCCGCGACGACGGCCTTCGCGTTGGTGGTCAGATCGAGGGCGTTCTGCGCGGTCAGCGCGACGCCCTGCGCGCCCGTGACCACCGAATCCGCGACGGTCGCCGTGATGTCGCGCTCGACCGTGTTGACGGCGGAACTGCGGGCGATCCCGATCAGCTCGCGCTTCGCCTCCTCGGCATCGCTCTCATCCTCGAGGGTGTCGGTCCGGATCGGCTCGACGATGGCCTGCGCCTTGGTCGCATCCATCGCGACGACGGAGATGCCGCCGCCGGTGGCGGTCAGGCGCGCCGTCTCGACGAGGGCCTTGGTGGAGCCGGTCAGCAGGTTGCGGGCCTGGACGGCGCGCGACTCGATCGTGGTGTCGTTGGTGGCCGCGACGGCGAGGGACGCGGCGGCGACGGAGACGCCGCGCACGGCGACCCGCACGGTGTCGTTCACATTGATCTGGGCCGCACCCGCCTTCATCGGCGCGGGCAGCGAATTGTCGGTCTCGCCGTCGCCCGCGACGAGGCCCGTCTCCGGGTTGGCCGGATCGGTCGCGTCGGTGGCGGCGCGGATGCGCACGGCCAGGGTGCCGGCGTTGGCGGCATGGATCCCGGCGGCGCCCTGCGCCGACACGAGGGCGAGATCGTTCGCGGCGGGCGCTCCGGCGGGAAGGCTTCCCGCGGCCGGCACGCCGAGATCGACGCTGGTGAGGCGCGTGACGTTCTGCGTGCCGGTCAGGCCGAACAGGTTGAGGATGTTGATGGCGGCAGCGGCCTTCGCGGCCGCGCTCGCCGCAGCGTCCAGCGCCGGGTCATCGAACTGGAAGCCCGGCACCGACGTGGCATCCCGTGCGACGAGCGTGATCGTCGAGTCGGTCTTGTCGTCGGCCGAGATCTGGAGCGCGAGGGCAGGATCGCTGCCGGCAAGGGTACCGGCGCCGGTCTGAACGATCCGCGGGTCCGTGATCACCGCACTCGGAGCGACCGTCACCTGCGTCGTGTTGTTGATCGTCGTCTCGGCCGATTTGATGAGGGCCTTGGCGGCCAGTTCGGCGGGCGTGAAGATGTCGCTGAAGCTGCCCTCGCCCTTGATCGCGCTCTTGACCTTGTCGAAGGTGCCGGCCGCGGCGTCGGTCACCGTCAGGAGGCCGGGCAGAACGAGCCCGATGGCCTTCACGTCGACCTTGGCCACCGTGTTGGCGGCGATCTTCACGGTCCCGCCGTTCACCGCCCCCTTGGCGCCGACAGCGATCGTGGAGCTGTTGGTCTGCCTCGGCGTGACGCTCTTGAGCTGCGAGGTCAGGGTCGAGGTCAGCGTGACGGCGTTGTTGACATCTGTCGTCAGGACAGCGTCGCCCGTCCCCGCATCGACCGTACCGGCGAGGGTGATTCCGGCGAGCCCGTTGGCGGTGACGCTGATGATCGAGGTGTCGGCCGGCGCCGTGTCGGCGATCGTGATGTCGCTGCGGACGGCAACCTTCACGCCGGTTCCGCGGATGACGGCCCCGTCGTTGACGGTGACGGCCATCTGCGCCGTCGCGCCGCCGGAACGATCGAATCCGGATGTGGTGAGGACGGGCGTCACGGTCGCGTCGGCCGCGATCGTGACTTGTCCGCTGGCAGACAGCGTCTTGCCCGATGCGACGCTCAGGGTGTTGGCCCCCTCACCGCCCTTGAAGACGATGCCGAGATCGCCCGCCAGCGCGCTCAGGTTGGCCGATACGGCGATGCTATCGTCGCCCGCGCCGCCTTCGAAGGTGACGGCGAGATTTCCGGATGCTGCGTTGAGATCGGTGTCGAAGACGATTCGGTCCGCGCCCGCGCCGCCGCTGACCGAGAAGGAGGGTGCGGGCGGCAGGCTGGCCAAGTGGAGCGTGTCGTCGCCGCTGCCCAGGATCACACCGAGGCTCGTGGTCGGCGCGGTGAAGGCGAGGCTGCCGAAGGTCGCCGCCGAGGAGCCGCTGGTCCTGGCCAGCGTGTAGCTGCTTCCGCCGCCGGACAGCGTCGCGTCGATGCTTCCAGCCACGATCGACGAGATGTCGAGTTGCAGGCTCTTCTTGCCGCCGCCGAACGTTCCGCTGAGGCTGCCGTTGGCACCGATCGTCAGCTTGTCGTCGGCCGCAGCGGCACCGACGAGGTTGGCGACGTTCGAGAAGCTTCCCGCGAACTTGCCGGATGCGATCTCACCGGCATTGGCGCCCGTCAGCTTGAACTCGGCGCCCGATAGCGCGGACCCGGTCGGCGTGTTCAGGAGGGCAATCGTGTTGTCGAGATTGTTGTTCGGATTCACCCCGGTATTGGTCGGATCGGTGAACGCGAGGATCGGCTTCTGAGTATTGCCGAGAAGCTTGAAGGAATCGGCATCGACCGTAATGATCTCTTTGCCGCCCGACCCTTGAAGCGTGTAAGCTTGGTTTGAACTCGCATCGATGATGCCGAACGTATGGAGCGGGTTCGCGCCCTGCGTTCCATTCGTGTAATCAAATACTTGAATACGCTGCACCGTCTTCGTGGTGCTGTTGATGGTCTCGTCCTGCTGGATCAGCTTGACGAGAAGCTGATGCTCGACGGTCGCAGCGTCGGACGGTGCCCCGATCTGATAGGTGATGTCGGAGTTGAGAAGAACGCGCGGCTCCAACGGATCGAAAATCAATCGATCGCGGTTGAAGAGCTTTCCGGCCTTCGTCTTCAGATGAAGGACGAGCTGACGCTTCGACGGACGCGACGGGCGCGGTGTCTCCACGGCCATGCGCGCACGATCGCGGCGGCGGAACAGGGGACCCCAGAAGCCTTCCGACTTGAACGGAAAAGCCATTGCCGCTCTCTCCAACCGGAACCTGCGCGGCCTGACCTGGCGCGCAAAGACACAGCGTCCCGGCAGGCAAGAGGGCCGCCGGGATCATCGTCACCGCGATTTTCAGATTTCGGCCGGCGCTCAGCGGCTGCGCATCGGCCCATGGCTCCCGGCCTCGACCGGGAGCCCTTCGGGATCAGGCGTTGCCCGAGGTCTCGAAGTCGGCCGGAGAAGCCGGGGCGGTCTCGTCCGCCTGCGCCGTCTCGGCCGGGGCACCGATGCGCTCGGCAATCGGCGCAAGGTTCCGCAGCGAAGCGAGATGCAGGTAGATCAGCTCCATCTCGTCCGCCTGCATCAGCTCGGCGAGCTGCTCGGCCGACAGAGCCTTCAGGCGATCACGGCTGACCACGCTGAAGCCGGACAGCGTCGAGCGCTGACCGCTGCGAAGCGTGAACTGCGCCTGCATCGGCTCCAGAAGGCCGAACTCCTGCAGGCGTTTCACGAACAGCTTCGTGCGCTGGAACTGCACCTGGTAGGCCTGAAGGAAGCCCAGGACGTTCTGCAGATACTGTGTCCGCTCGCCGTCGGCGTCGAACAGGCGCTCGCCGCGGCCCTCGTCGTTGCAACCCGAGAAATCCTCATCGACGCAGAGCGTGAAGGTGGCATCGGCGTCGTTCGCGTTGTCGCTGGAAAACACGAACGGGTAGCGGCGCAGGAAGGCCGGGACATACGAACCAGACCACGAACCTGATTCGGATACGTACAGGTTCTCGTTGTCGCGAATGCCGAGGAGCGCCACCGGAATGATCTCGTCGGCAGCGCCGCCGAACACGATGGCATATTCGGCCGCCGAATTCGGAAACTCGGCGACCATGAGCGGCACCGAATTGACGCCGCGCGCGAAGTCGAACGACGCACCGGCCTTCACGGACCATGATCCGTGACGCTGCCGGGTGACCGGCACGGCACGCTCGTAGATGAGAAGCTGCTTACTCATTCCGACCCCACGTTGCGGCGCTCGTGCGATTCCCGCATCTTCGCCTGCTGCTGCATATCAGGACAGCCCCTCGCTGCGGAGGGATGGTTCCATTTTTTCGATTGATCCAGCGTCTCAGATGCAACCTCGCCAGCGCGGTCGCGACGGCGTCATTCGAGAGGATCAATCCTGGCCATCCATTCTCAGGGGCACAGGGCTCGGAAGCAATCGCGATCGGGGTCGTCGAAAAAAGAGTCACAGGGCTGTACCCGGCTCGACACGGTGCCGAAGCCGGGCCTTGCGTTCCAACAAACCAGCGGCTCACTAAAGCCAAGCTTCGCGATCGACAGGCCTCACCGAACGGCGCGCGCGATACTTGTCGGTGACCGACACAAGCAGCATCACTTAAAATTCGCCAATCATGAAAAACAGTCAAATTTTTTCAAATTTCGTGCGATCACTTCGAAGAGACGCCAAATTTCGAATTCTATAATTCGTTTTTGGCGAATTAAAAAGAAGATGTAATTTCAACGAGCGAATTTAAACCAGAAAGTTGCCATCAACGAATGCCCCCTTCGATCGTCCGAGCGATCACTGATGAGCACATCAGCTCTTGAAACCTGAATGGGCGACTTTAGCTGTACGCGTCTTCGGTGGCGGCAGCCAATCCAGGATATTTTGGCAAGGATGCGGGCGAGGATTCGCGATCTGTGCCGGGATATTGAGTAATATCAATCGTATCATTGTTGATAAACTTCGTTCAGGAACGGCGTGATCACACAGTCACCCCCTTTTCCGCGACTTTCGGCGAGCATTGCCGGAATGGGGAAAGCATCCCGATCGTTTTCTTGGAAGTCGATTGTCCCGTGACCTCACTCCAGCGGCTGGATTACCTCACGACCGGGATGCCCCACGAGACCGCGGCCGAAATCTGGAAAGGCGTCGTCGGCCCCCTGTTCGAGCCGCGGGCCTTCCATCCCGGTCAGCAAAGCCCCACCGGCTCGGCGAGCGGTGCCGTCATCGGCGACATCATGGTGGCACGGGTGGTGTTCGGGGCGCAGAGCTACCGCCGCGACCGGGATCTCATCGCCCGCACGCCGGATCACATCCTCTTCCATCTCTACAACGTCGGCGGTTTCAGCGGCTTCATCAACGGGCAGCAAACCACGATCTGGTCGTCGCAGGTCGCGATCATCGACCTCGCCCAGGAGGTCGACACGCTCGCGGCCTCGTCGGACACGGTCGCGCTCGTCGTCCCGCGGGCCTTGCTGCCGGGCCTGGCCGAGAACCCGCTGCCGCCACGGCTCGATGCGGGGCGCAACCGGCTTCTGGCCGCCCATCTGATCGCGCTGCGTGAACGCAGCACGCTCATCGAAGAACCGGATGCCGAGGAGGTCGTGACGCAGACGCTCGACTTCCTGCGCGCTCTGCTCGATCCCGCCCGCGCCGAGGAGACCGCCGCGACGCCGACGCTCGCCACCTGTCACCTCACGCTCGCCGAGCAGACGATCCGCACCCACCTCGCCTCGCCGGACCTATCGCCGGAGATGATCGCCAACGAGATCGGCGTGTCGCGCGCGACCCTCTACCGGATGTTCGCCCCCTATGGCGGCATCATGCGCTCGGTCCAGGAACGGCGGCTCCTGGCGGTCCGGGCCGCCCTCAGCGACCCGCTGGAGACCCGCCGCCTCTCCCGGCTCGCGACCGATTTCGGGTTTCGCGGCAAGGTCCATTTCAGCCGCAGCTTCCGCGCCCAGTTCGGCATTACCGCGAGCGAGTTCAGGGCCGAGCAGGTGGCCCTCGCCCAGAGGGATGCGCGGGCCGATCTCGACGTCCTGTACGACTGGTGGCCCCGGCTCGGGAACCGATAGGGCATCGTCCCGAAGAGTCCTTGTTTTCGACGCGTCCTTTGCCGGCGAACCGGCCTCTCTCCTCAAAAAAGCGTGCCGGAGACGCGGCACTGCCGGATCAACCCGAAGCCCGGCTCCAGGCCTGCCGCCGGGGCGCGGGCAACGGGTGAACAAGGTCGGCTTCGAGCCCGAATTTCGCGACGTAGGCCGTGTTCAAGCCGAGGCATTCACGAGAGCTGCAGGCCTCTCGGTGGGCGCATTGATAGAAGCCGTTGCGCTCGAATTCCCGCCAGAAATCCGGGTCGATGTGCAGTTCGGGCTGGCCGTTGACGAGGGCATCGCCGAGATCGCCGAGCAGGCATTCGGGGAAGTTCTTCACCTCGACGGCGCGTCCGAGCGCGCGGGCACGCAGGACCGCCTCGCGCAGATGAGGCAGGACGTCGGCGTGGCGGGCGACGAGGCCCTTCTCGTCGCGCTCGGACATCGGGAAGTAGACCCAGAACTCCATCTGGGTCAGGCGCTGGAGATGGCCGAGCCGCGTGACGAGATCGGGCAGCAGGCGGTAGCTCCGCTCGGTGACCACGGTGTTGGTAAGGGTCTCGACGCCCTCCATCGCGTCGAGGGTCTCCAAGCCGCGCAGGGCGCGCTCGAACGAGCCCGGCACCAGGGTCAGCGCGTCGTGGCTCGCCGCATCGCTGCCGGCGATGGAGACGAAGAACTCGTCGACGCCGGCCTCGACCAGCCGGCGGCAGTAGCTCGGCTGGCCGAGATGCATGCCGTGGGTCTGAATGCGGACATGCGCAAAGCCGCTCGCCCGCGCCCGGCGCGCCAATTCGGGCAGGTCGCGCCGCAGGGTGATCTCGGACCCGGTCAGGATCAGGCCGCTCCAGCGCCGCTCGCGGGCGTTGAGGGCGAGGATCTCCTCGAAATGCGCGTCCGATTCCGGCGCGAGCCGATCCATCGTGCCCTCGATCATGCAGTGGACGCATTTGAGGTTGCAGCGAAACTCCATCGTCAGGGAGACGTAGGCGGCGTGGTCGTAGCGTCCCATGGCGTCGTCTCAGCCCTTCAGAGCAGACCGTAATACGCGCTCTTCGTCACGGTCAGCCTGCCGTCGATCACCGCGTAGTCGATCCCGACATCGAATAGCAGGTGCGACAGGCGCCGCCGCTCCGAACGCACGAAGTCGCGGATCGTGGGCGGATAGGCGAGCCGGTCGAGGAAGGCGACGAGGCCGTCGATGCCCACCCGCGAGAAATAGACGCCGTCGCACAGGCGCTTGTTGGCCACGACCACGACGCCGCAGCGCATCAGTTCGGGCCACAGGATCGCGTCGAGATCGAGGCCGGGCAGATCGAAATGGGCCGAACAGGCGGCCTTGGCCGCAATCGCGTCGCGCTCGCGGGCCGCGTCGAAGAAGCTGTAGAGGTTGTCGAAGACGAGGCCGTCGGCAGTGAGCCCGTAGCTGAGACCGGACGAGACGCTGCTGCCGGGATTGCCGACATAGATGTTGAGGCGGTCAAAGCTCCGCTCGCCCCGGGCCAGGGCGTCGTCGAGGTCGAGCGAGAACATGAAGTAGGGCCGCGCGCCCGCATAGCGCAGATCGCAGGGCGCGAACGGCGCCAGGATCGCCAGCACGCGCTCGATCGAGACCGTGCGCTCGAGCCGGCCGTAGTCGTAGAAATAGAACTCCCAGGTGGTGACGCCGTCCCGGAGCTTGGCGCCCCAGACACTGCGGCCGGGGCCGAGGCTGTCGCGCAGCGCGTCGCAGATCGCGAACAGCTTCGGATCCGCGCCCGCGCAGGCCAGCGAGTGCCAGAGCAGGCTCGCCTGCCGCAGGCGTCCCGCCGTCGGCCCGACGGGCTCGTAGTCCCACAGACAGTAATCGGCGTAGCGGTCACCCGGCGCGGACAGCTCCAGGCGGGCGGGGTCAAGGCCGGTCATCCGCCGGCGACGCCGGAATATACGGTGATGAAGGGCTGGCCGTCCCGCCCGACGCCGCCGGCGACATGGCCTAGGGTCTCCTGAAGCCTCTCTCTCAGGACCCTTGCGGCCGCCTCGCGCGGCACGCCGAGATTGACGAAGGCTTGGCCGAGCAGCGGCTCCGCATCGGCCACGGTCAGGCCGCAGGCATAGAGGTTGAGGTCGTAGGACAGGCGCCGTCCCGGCTCCTCGCGGGCTTCGAGATAGTGGACCGCACCGCGCCCCCTCTCCTGCGCCAGCCGCAGGATCGCATGGGCGGTGTCGCGCGCGGGCGCGCCAGCCGCACCCCACTCGCCGGCCATCCGGTTCAGCCGCGCCCCGATCTCCTCGGGGCCGCGCACCCGTGGCCAGTGGTAGAGGGTGACGACGGGCGGATGCGTTCCCCCAGGCGTCCACTTATAGGCGCGATGGACAAGCATCGGCTCCGCGCCCGCCTCGTCCGCTCCGGTCCAGGCGGCGTCGGTGCGCGACGACCATTCGACATAGAGCTTGTAGAGCGCGCCCGGCGGGCCGTCCTCGTAGCCGAGATGGAGGATGTCCGCCCCGCCGATCAGGCCGGCGGCCTCCGCGCGCTCCCGCTCCGGCAATCCGAGCCCGGCGGCCAGCCGGTCGAGCGTCGTCTCGGGCGTAAGGCCGAGGCTCGCGCGGTGAAGGCTCATGAGGAAGCGGTCGGTCTGCAGTCCCGCCGGGGAGGCTTTCACCGAGCGCTCGTAGCCGAAGGGCTGGCCGAGCCCCGCCACCAGATCGGCGAGACGCGCGCCCTCCGGCGTCCGGCGTAGACCCGCCGGGCCGACCGGCGCCGAAGCCGCCGCGATGCGTACCGAAGGCCCGGCGACGGGTACCTTACCGTGCAACGCGTCCATCAGGCGGCCATGCGGCGCCATCGCCTCGGCGATCTGGGCCGACTGCGCACGGATGCTGGCGAGCAGTCGGGCGATCTCGCGGCCGTCGGCGACATCGACCGGAGCGAAGGGCCGGCGCGGCAGGAAATCGGCGCCGGAGAACAGGAGGTAGTGATCGCCCTCGCTGAACGGCGCCTCCTCGCTCAACGCGACATGTCCGGCCAACTCGTAGAGGTCGAGGCGGTCGGCGAGCCGGTCGGGGATCGTCACCGCGCGGGCCGCCGCCCAGAACGGTTCCGACCGGCGGCCGAGAACGTAATGCGCGGCCACCGCCTCGGCCGCGTCGTCGTGGAAGCGGTTCAGGCGCGCGGCATAGGCACGGCGCAGCACGTCACCGCCGTCCCCCTGGCGCGGCAGGGTGGCGAGGAAGGTCTCGAGTCCGGCCAGGACGAGATCGAGATCGAAGCCGAGGAGCGGCTCGACCGCTCCGGCCGCCGCGCCGAGGGCGACGACGTTGCGCTGCCACGGTGAGGCGCGGCGACCGTGCCTTAGTTCCGCATCGACGATGCCCGCCTCGCTATCGAAGGCGCATCGCAGGGTGGCCGCCGCCGCATCCGGCGGCGTGGTCCGGCTATCGTAGACGTAGAGGTGCTCCGTGCGGTCGGCCAGCGGCAGCGATGCCGTCCAGCCCTCCGCCCGGCCGCGATAGGCGGTGAAGGGCGGCACCTCCGGCGATTGCGGCAAGGACAGGCGGGCCATGCGGTTTCCGGGGCCGCTGCCCGCGACCCAGGCCTCGCCGAGCGCGGTGCCGATGAGCTGCCCGGTGGCACCGGTACAATCGAGGAAGATGTCGCCCTCGACCTTCTGCCCTCCGTCGAGGACGACGGCGCCGACATCACCGTACAGGTCGCGCTCGATCTCGCGGACCCGCCCGGCTACCCCGCGCACGCCTTCGGAGAGGGCCAAATCGCGCAGGAAACGGACGAGGGCGGTCCGGTCGAGGTGATAGCCGTAATCGCCGGATTCGGTGAGCGAGGACCGGTCTGCCATGGGACGGGGCCCGCGCCCTGCGGCCGCCATCAGCGCCTGGGGTGCATAATCGGCGTAGCTCCCGGCCTCGACCTCGGCGCCCTCTTCGGTGCTCTCTTGGCGAAGCTTCATCCAGTAGTGGAACAGGTCGCGGCCGGCGATCCGCGGGCCGCAGGCACCGAAGGGATGCCAGTGGCCCTGGCCCTCGGCGAACCAGTCGTCGTAGCGGCTGGCGAGCCGATAGGTCGCCGCGCAGCGGCGCATGAAGATCGCCTCGTCGATGCCGATACCCGTGAGGAAGCGGGTGAAGGCCGGGCGCGTCGCCAGGGCGGCGGAGGCCCCCGCGGCCGGGGCCGACCCGACGAGGGTGACCGTCCAGCCCGCCCGGCGCAGGACGCGTTTCAGATAGAGCGCGGCCATCCAGCCGGCGGGACCGCCGCCGGCAACGACCAAGCGCGGAGGCGCGGAGCGTTCGGACCTGAACATCGAGTTGTCGGCTCCGCGAGCGTCGCCCCTCACGCCGTCGGCGTCGGGACGGCCGTAAGGGTGGCGTGGAGAGTGGATTGGATTTCGGACTGAATGGCGGCGAGGTGCCCGGCGAGCGTGCCCGCACCGAGGATCTGGTCGGCCGCCGGCCGGACCCGTTCGCGCTGCAGCGCGTAGGTCGGGTGCAGCAGGGCGTCGTAGCGTCCGAGATAGGCATCGAGCGCTTCGAGAAGCCCGGGGGCGGCCGTCGGATCGCGCCGTGCCGCCGCGGTGAAGCTGCGCAGCTTGCGCGCCAGCGCGACGTCCAGGGGCAGATCGAGCCAGACCAGATGGTCGATCTGTGCCCCCGTTCCGGGATGGGCCCGGCCGAGCAGGGTGTCGAGAACGATCACGGGCCGCGGCGCGCGCCGCGACAGGCGCAGCGTGCCGCCGCGCTCCCGGTCCGGCACCGGCTCACCGCGCCGCAGCCGGGCCAGATCCTCGGTGAGCCCCGGTACGGGCACCGCGTCGAGGGGCGCGCCGCCCGCGAGCCACGCCGCCACCCGTTCCGGCGGCCAACCGGTGATTTCCTCGTAGGCGTCGTAGGCGAGCACCGGTGCGCCGCCGAAGCGCTCCGACAGAGCGTGGGACAGCGTGGTCTTGCCGCTGCCCGGCGGTCCGCTGACGGCGAGGACGAAGGGCGCGCTCACAGCGCACCGCCGGGCTTGCGCGCCTCGATCAGGTGGAACGGCGTTTCGAGCGCGAGGCGGCGGACGGTGCAATCGACGAAGCCGAGAGCAGCCAGCGTCTCGGTATAGAGGTCCGCATCCCGGAAGAAGGGCTGGAACACGAGGTCGGCGGATTGGACGTAGCCGAGGGGGCGCTCGCGCAGAGCCATGGGTGCCCGCTCATAGATCACGAGACGCCCGCCGGGGGCGAGCGCGCGCGCCGCGCGTTCGAGCAGGGCACGGGCCTCCTCGGCCGGCCAATCGTGCAGGACCGACTTGAAGGTCACGAGGTCGTGCCCCTCGGGCAGGGGATCGCGCCGCATGTCGCCGGCCTGGAACGTGACGCGGGCGCCTTCCGGCCGGTCCGCGAGGTTCTCGCGGCCGAGCGCGGAGACGACGGGCAGATCGAACACCGTGGCGGTCAGGTTCGGGGCGCGGCGGCAGGCCTGGGCGGCGAACTCGCCGCTGTTGCCGCCGAGATCGAGCAGACGCCGATGCAGACCGGGCTCGATCCGGTCGAGGCCCGGCCCGGCCTCATAGCGCGTCAGGCAGGTGGTGTAGGCGACCCAGCGCCGGGTCGCGTCGAGGTTGTCCGGCGTGATCTCGAAGCAGCGGTCGTAGCGGAACAGCTCGAAGGTGCGCGAGGCCGCCATGAAGGCCGGCAGGTCGGCGACGAAGGCGGGAAAATGCCGGCGCAGATCCTCGGACGCGGCGGCGGCGAAGGCGAGCTTCGCCTCGATGAGGTCGCGGCAGGGCAGCACGGCGCGGAACGCCTCGCTCAGCCCGATCCGGCCCGGCGCGGGCTCGGCGGCGATCCCGGCGCCGACAAGGAGGCCGGTCAGGCAGGCAAGTTGCGGCCCCTCGAGCCGAAACTCGTCGGTCAATCCGGCCGCTACAATGTCCGAGCGGCGGGCGAGCCGGTCGATCAGCCCGGATGTGAAGGCGAAGCTGAGGGCGTGCGCGGCGGCCTCGCTTTCGAGGAAGCGGTCCACGCGCGGAAATTCCGGGCCCGGCACTTCCGGCTCCGACGTCCCGCGCCCTCCCCCATCCGGCATCAGCGTGACGCCAAGCTCAGGCTGCGGCGCGAGACCCGGTCAAACCTCTGGAATGAAGGAGGCTTTGAATTGAGACGCTGGATCAACGCATTTTTCTTCGTGGCCATTGCCGCCGCCACATTCCATTCGTGATCGAATCGCACAAACCGTGCAATAGCTCCTATCGCCCTGTGTGCCATAAATGCAAGGCGACTTGGTTTCGCTGGGTTGGCAAGGCAAGCCGTCGTTCAACGACGGCTTTATTCGTGCAATGTCTTGACGAGGACTTAGGCTTCGCGATCCAGCCTGGCACCAGCCCGGCGGTGATGTCGAGGAGCCCGAGGAAACGTCGCGCGGTGATGCGCGCAGATGAGGGAGCAGTCGTGAGCGAGAGCAGCAAGCCCGGTGCCGCCGATCAGGTGCGTGCGATCGAATGGCGTGAAGACAGCATGTCGACGCAGTTCGCCAACGTCGTGAACGTGCAGGGCACCCGCGAGCAGGTGGATCTGTTCTTCGGCACCAACCGGACCTGGAACCTCGCCGAGACCGAGAGCGTGGTGGTCGATCTCTCGAACCGCGTGATCCTCACGCCGCTCGCGGCCAAGCGTCTCCACTCCGTCCTCGGCGGCGTGCTGACCGAGTACGAGAACCGGCACGGGCGCCTCGACCTCGACGCCTGACCATCCGGCTCCGCCGCCGCGCCGAACGGCGTGGCGGTGCAGCCCTTTCCCTAACAAGACCCTGAGCGCCGTCATTCAAGGAATCCGGGGGCCATGAGCGAGCGTTTGGCGGTGGAGGGCTCGTCCGCGGCGGGTGTGTCCGCAGCGGGCGCGGCCGCGCGCCTCTCACTGCTGGAGCCGGCCCTGTGGCAGGTGCTCCGGACCTCCCACACGCTTCAGACGGCGGCGGAAGCGTGGCTCACGCTCCAGGCGCCGATGCTCGGCGCCCCGAGGGCCTGCGTCCTGCTTCCCGGCACGTCGGTGGGGCTCGCCCCGCTCGCCGTGTTCCCGGCTCAGTCCGAGTGCGAAGCCGGCCTGCGCGAGACCGCTGAGGCCGCCTTTCGCGAGAACCGCCCGGTCGTACAGGCGATGGCGGAGGCCGGGCCGCATCCGGGTGCCGCGCCGCAGGGGCCGGGGGCGTGGATCGCGCTGCCGCTGGTTCTGGACGACGCGTGCTTCGCCGTCACCGCCTTCGCCCTCGACAGCCTCGACAAGGACGAGCTGCGCGCCGCGATCCGTCAGGTGCAGTGGGGCAGTGCGTGGCTCGTCGCCAAGCAGGCCGAGCTGGTTGGGCGGGGCGAGCGCCGGACGCTGGCCCGCTCGCGCTCCGTTCTCGACCTGCTCGCCGGGGTGCTCGAGCAATCGCGCTTCTCCGCCGCCTGCACCGCCGCGGTGACGGACCTCGCCATCGCCTTTTCCTGCCAGCGCGCGGCGATCGGCTTCGTGCGGCGCGGCAGCGCCCGGATCACGGCGATCTCGCACTCGGCGCAGTTCGGCCGCGAGATGAACCTCGTGCGCCGCCTCGGCGCCTGCATGAACGAGGCGATCGACCAGCGCAGCCTGATCCTATTCCCGCCGCCCGAGAACGAAGCCACCGTCACGACGGCGCATGCCGACCTCGCCCGCCTGCAATATGGCGGCCGGGTGCTGACCGTGCCGATGCTCGTCGACGACCGCTTCGTCGGTGCCATCACTCTGGAGCGGCCCGCCGACCAGCCGTTCAGCCTGGAGACCGTGGAGCAGGTCGGCGCCTGCGCCGCCGCCATCGGCCCGGTTCTGGAAGACAAGCGGCAGAACGACCGCTGGCTGGTGCTGAAGGCCACCGACGCGGTGATGAACGGCGCGCGGCTGATCTTCGGCCCGAACCATACCGGGCTCAAGCTCGGCCTCGCCGCGACGCTGGCGGTGGTCCTGGCGCTCTCGGTGATCAAGATCGATTACCGCGTGACCGCCGATGCCCGCGTCGAGGGCCTCGTGCGCCGTTCCGTCGTCGCCTCCTACGACGGCTATCTCAAGACCGCGGGGCACCGCGCCGGCGACACGGTGCGCAAGGGCGATCTCCTCGCCGCCCTGGAAGACCGCGATCTCGCCCTGGAGCGCCTGCGCTGGGTCACCGAACGCCAGCAGCGCACCTACGAGTACGACAAGGCGCTCGCCACCCGGCAGCCCGCCACGATCAACGTGGTGAAGAGCCAGATCGACCAGGCCGACGCGCAGATCCGCCTGCTCGACGAGCAGATCGCCCGCTCGAAATTCACCGCGCCCTTCGACGGCTTGATCGTCTCCGGCGATCTCTCGCAATCCATCGGCGGCGCCATCAGCCGCGGACAGGTGCTGTTCGAGATCGCCCCGCTCGACAGCTACCGCGTCGTCCTCAGCGTGGACGAGCGCCTGATCGCCGACCTGCGCGAGGGCCAGACCGGGCACGTGCTCGCGACCTCCCTGCCCGACCAGCCGCAGGTGCTGACGATCCAGACCATCACCCCCGTGGCCGAGGCCAAGAACGGCCGCAACCTGTTCCGGGTCGAGGGCCGGATCGAGGACGGCGCCACACGGCTGCGGCCGGGCATGGAGGGCATCGCCAAGGTCGATGTCGACCGGCGGCTGCTCGCCTGGGTCTGGGCCCGGCCGATCGTCGATTGGGTGCGCCTCGCCCTCTGGCACTGGTGGCCGTGAGGGGTTGAGGCATGTCCCAGTCCCTGTTCAGCCAATCGTGGTACCGCGTGGCGGCCCTGCGCCCGCGCCTGCGCCGCCACGCCGAGATCCACCGGCAGAGCTTTCGCGGCGAGGTCTGGTACGTCCTTCAGGATCACCAGACCGGGCGCTTCCACCGCCTCTCGCCGGCCGCCAACCTGATCCTCTGCATGATGGACGGGCGCCGCACCCTGCACGAGGTATGGGAGGCGGCCGCGCGCCGCAACGAGGATGACCCGCCGACCCAGGACGACACGATCCGCCTGATCTCGCAGCTCCACGGCTCGGACCTGCTCCAGGGCGACCTGCCTCCCGATCTCGCCGAACTCGCCGAGCGCTCGGAATCGACCGCGCGCCGCACCCTGATCGCCCGGGTGAAGAACCCGCTGGCCCTGCGCTTCCCGCTCTTCGACCCCGATCCGTTGCTCGACCGGCTCGCGCCTTACTTCCGGCCGCTCTTCTCGGTCTGGGGGCTCGCGGTCTGGCTCGCAGTGGTGATCTCCGGCCTCGTCGTGGCCGGACTGCACGCGGGGGAGCTGACGGGCGACGTCGCGGGCCAGATGCTCTCGGCGCAGAACGTCGCGCTGATGATGTGCCTGTACCCGGTCATCAAGGCCCTGCACGAAGCGGGGCATGCCTGCGCCGCCAAGGCCTGGGGCGGCGAGGTGCACGAGGTCGGCATCATGCTGCTCGTGATGTTCCCGGCGCCCTACGTCGATGCCTCGACCTCCGCCGCCTTCCCCAGCAAGTGGCAGCGGATGATGGTGGCGGCAGGCGGCATCTTCGTCGAGCTGTTCCTGGCGGGCCTCGCCGCCATCGTCTGGGCCACGGCCGAGCCGGGCCTCGTGCGCGCGGCGGCCTTCAACGTGATGGTGATCGGCAGCGTCTCGACGCTGCTGTTCAACGGCAACCCGCTGCTGCGCTTCGACGGCTACTACATCTTCGCCGACCTCATCGAGATCCCGAATCTCGGCTCGCGGGCCAACCGCTACGTCTTCTACCTGATCGAGCGCTACGCGCTGAAGATCGAGGGCGCGAAGAGTCCGGTGACGGCGGACGGCGAGCGGCCCTGGCTGTTCGTCTACGCGGTGGCCGCCTTCGTCTACCGCACCACCGTCTCGATCGCGATCGCCAGCTTCATCGCGACGCAGTACTTCGTCTTCGGCGTGCTGCTGGCCGGGCTCGCCCTGTTCGGCACCGTCGTCTCGCCCCTCGTGAAGGGGCTCAAGTTCATCCTCACGGATCCGAAGCTGAACCGGCGCCGGAGCCGCGCCGTGACCCTCACGAGCGTCGCCACGGGTGCGATCCTTGCCCTGCTGTTCGTGGTGCCCCTGCCCTATACGACAATGGCCCAGGGCGTCGTCTGGGCGCCCGACGACACGCAGATCCGCACCAAGACCGACGGCATCCTGACCACGCTGCTGGTGGAGCCCGGCCGCGACGCGCAGGCCGGCGAGGCCCTGGCGACGCTCGAAGACCCGAGCCTCGACAGCCGCGTCGCGGTGCTGGAGGCGCAGCTCGCCGAACTGCGCCTGCGCTACGACGCCGCCCGGCTCGGCGACCGGGTGCAGGCGCAGATCCTCCAGGAGCAGATCGCCAGCACGCAGGAGATCCTGCGGGTCTACCGCGAGCGGCAGGCCGGCCTCATCGTGCGGGCGTCCCAGGCCGGCCGGCTGATCGTGCCGGGTGCCGTCGATCTGCCGGGGCGGTATCTGCGCCGGGGCGAACGCATCGGCTACGTGCTCACCGCCGACGACCCCGTGGTGCGGGTGGTGGTGCCGCAGACGGATGTGGACCTGATCCGCAGCCGGACGCAGGGCGTCGCCGCGCGGCTGGCCGAGAAGCCCGAGGAAGTGCGCGCCGGCTCGATCCTGCGCGAGGTGCCCGGCGCGCAGCAGGAGATCCCGAGTCTCGCCCTCGCGACGCAGGGCGGCGGCATCATCGCCGTGGACGCCAGCAACCCGCAGAAGCCGGTGGCGCTCCAGAGCATCTTCGTCTTCGACGTCCAGCTCGCTGGCGGCCTCCCCTTCAACGTGCTCGGCGAACGGGTCTATATCCGGTTCGATCACGGGGCGGAGCCGATCGCGTGGCGCGCGCTGCGCAGCCTGCGGCAGGTGTTCCTGAGCCAGTTCCGTGTCTGACCCCCTCGCCCTTTCCGCCGGCTCGGCGCCCGGAACCGCCTTCCGCGTGCCGCCGGCCCGCGCCTATTCCGAGCGCAGACCGCTCAAGGCGAGCCGGCTCGATCAGGCCGCCGCGCGGGTGATCGGCCGCGTGCGCGTCGGGCTCGCCGGCTGGGCCGCCCGCCGCTACGCGCGGATCGCCCGCGCCGCCCTGGCGCAGGCCGAGGACATCGCCGAGCTGTCCGAAGAGGCGCTGCACTTCCGCATTCGGGCGATCACCGGCACTCTGCGCGCCCGGAAAACCTTTCGCGACGCCGACATCGCGGAGGCCTTCGCGCTGATCCGCGAGATGTCGGGACGGGTGAAGGGGCAGCGCCATTACGGCGTGCAGATGATGGGTGCTGCCGCCATCCTCGACGGGCGCGTCGCCCAGATGGCCACCGGCGAGGGCAAGACCCTCACGGCGACGCTGGCCGCAGGCGCGGCGGCGCTGGCCGGCCTTCCGGTCCACGTCGTCACGGTCAACGACTACCTCGCCGAGCGCGACGCCGAGGAGATGCGTCCGCTCTACGCCGCGCTGGGTCTGACGGTCGGCGTCATCAAGGAGAAGCAGGAGCAGCCGGAGCGGGCGCAGGCCTACGGCTGCCACATCACCTACTGCACCAACAAGGACCTCGCCTTCGACTACCTGCGCGACCGCATCGCACTGGGCCAGCGCGCCAGCGACGTACGCCTCAAGCTCGAAAGCCTTCACGCGAGTGCGAGCCGGCTCGCCCAGCTCCGCCTGCGCGGACTGCACTTCGCCATCGTCGACGAGGCCGACAGCGTGCTGATCGACGAGGCGCGCACGCCGCTCATCATCTCGGCCCCGGCCGGCTCGCAGTTCGGCACGGAGGTGCTCGCCCGCGCCATGGAGATCGCCGCGGAGTTGAAGAACCCCGAGGATTACGGGATCGAGGCGGCCGAGCACCGGATCATCCTCACCGATGCCGGCCGCGAGCGGATCACGGGTCTCGCCACGAGCGACGGGCGCAGCGAGGCCTCGGCCTGGCGCGGGCGCGTCACACGCGAGGGGCTGGTGCGCCAAGCGCTCTCGGCCCTGCACCTGTTCCACCGGGACGAGCACTACATCCTGCGCGACGGCAAGGTGGTGATCGTCGATGCCAATACCGGCCGGGTGATGCCGGACCGGAGCTGGAGCGACGGCCTGCACCAGATGGTCGAGCACAAGGAGGGCTGCGAACTCTCCGGCGCCCGCTCGACGCTGGCCCGCATGACCTACCAGCGCTTCTTCCGCCGGTATCCCCGGCTCGCGGGTATGACCGGCACGACCCGCGGCGTCGCCGCCGAATTCTGGACGGTCTATCGGCTGCCGGTGGTGCGCATCCCGACGCACCGGCCGGTGCAGCGGCGCCACCTGCCCGACGAGGTGCTTCCCGACGAGGCGGCGAAATGGCGACGGGTGACGGCGCGCATCGCCAAACTCCATGCGAAGGGCTGCCCCGTTCTGGTCGGCACCCGCTCGGTGGGGGCCTCCGTGCGGGCGAGCGCATATCTCACGGAAGCCGGACTGCCGCACACGGTGCTCAGCGCCGCCCAGGATGGGCAGGAGGCGGCCATCGTGGCGCAGGCCGGGCAGCGCGGCCGCATCACGGTGGCGACGAACATGGCCGGGCGCGGCACCGACATCAAGCTCGGCCCTGGCGTGGCCGAAAGCGGCGGCCTGCACGTCATCATGGTCGAACGGCAGGACGCGCAGCGCATCGACGACCAACTCGCCGGCCGCAGCGGGCGCCAGGGCGAGCCGGGCTGTTTCCAGGCGATCCTCTCCCTCGACGATCCGCTGCTGGATGGCAGCGTCATCAGCCGCGGGCTCGCCCGCCGCATCATGGCGCTGCTCGGCCCCGAGCGGGGCCGGGTCTTCGGCGCGCGCCTGCTGCGCCACGCGCAGTGGCGCACCGAGCGGCTGCACGGGCGCATGCGCGCCGACCTGCTGCAATCCGACCAGATGCAGGACCGTATTCTGGCTTTTGCCGGCCATGCCGAGTGAGGACTGTTTCGCGATGACCCTTCAGGCTGGAACGCGGCAAGCCCGGATCTGCGCGGCGCTCGCCGCCCTCTTCCTCTCCGCCTGCGCAGCGAGCGCCCAGGACACCCGCGTCGATTGCGTGGTGGAGCCGGCGCAGAAATTGAAGATCGGTTCGGCCACGCTCGGCATCCTCAAGAGCGTGCCGGTCAACCGGGGCGCGGCGGTCAAGGCCGGCGACATCATCGCCCAGCTCGATTCGAGCGTGGAAGAGGCCAACGTCGCCCTGTCGCGGGCGCAGGCGGAATCGACCGCCGGCATCGAGGCGCAACAGACCCGCGTCGAGCTCTACAAGCGCCGCCTCGAACGCCAGAACCAGCTTTCGAAGGGGATCGTCACTCAGGAGAAGCTCGATCAGGTCGAGGCCGATTACGAGATCGGCCGGCGCGACCTCCAGACCGAGATTCTCAAGCACAAGCTCAACGGCATCGAACTCAAGCGCGCCGAGGCGCAGCTCGAATTGCGGATGATCCGCAGCCCGATCCGCGGCATCGTCACCGAGCGGCTGATGTCGGCGGGCGAGTTCGTGCGCCAGGACAGTGCTATCTTCACCCTGGTCCAACTCGATCCGCTCTACGTCGAGGCCTACCTGCCGGTCTCCCGCTGGAAGGAGATCGCGCTCGGCATGCCGGCGACCGTCGTGCTCGATCAGCCGATCGGCGGCGCCTACGAGGCCAAGGTCAGCGTGGTCGACCAAGTCTTCGACGCGGCGAGCGGCACCTTCGGCGTGCGCCTCGAACTGCCGAACCCGGACTTCAAGCTGC
The DNA here is from genome assembly GCF_004683995.1 of Methylorubrum sp. Q1. Lineage (NCBI taxonomy): Bacteria > Pseudomonadati > Pseudomonadota > Alphaproteobacteria > Hyphomicrobiales > Methylobacteriaceae > Methylorubrum > Methylorubrum sp. Q1. The sequence continues at coordinate 181,538 of NZ_SRHQ01000001.1, forward strand.
CCGGCGGCCAGCGCTGCAAGGTCGCCTTCCCGCTTCCCCCCGCCGGCCCGCTCGCGACCGCCCTGCCCCCCGACACCAAGTAGGCCGCGAATCGGGGACCGGTTGCCCGACGCGATGGACCTTTGCCCGCCATCGACGTATTGCGCTGCACGATGGAGCGGACGGCGACACGGATGCTGACGGTGGGACTCGCGGCGCTTGGCGCCGCCGTGCCGCCCGCCGACGCGGGCAGCGCGCGGGCGCAAGCGGCCGGAACCGCCGAGACAGGCCGGGAGGCCCAGGATGGGTCCGAGGCACGCGCCTTGATCGAAACGCTGAGCGCCCGCCTTCTCGCCGCGCCGAGCGCCACCGCCGTTCTCGAAGCGTGGTGCGCGGAGCGCGGGCTCAGCCCCGATCCGCGGATCGTCGCCGTGCGCGTCCCCGGCCCGGACAAGCCCCCCGGCGCGGCCCGGCGCGAGCGGCTGGCCGTTGGCCCGGACGAGCCCGTGCGCTACCGCCGGGTGCGGCTCACCTGCGGCACCCATGTCCTGTCCGAGGCCGACAACTGGTATGTTCCGAACCGCCTGACGCCCGCGATGAACGCGGCGCTGGACGGCACGCAGGCTCCCTTCGGCCACGTCGTGCGCCCGCTGGGTCCAAGCCGGCGCAACCGGTCGCTGACGATGCTGTGGCGGCCCGAATCCGGCGGCGTGCCGGGGCCCGGTGAGCCGCTGTTTTCCGTCGAGGCGGTGCTGACGGCGGGCGGCGTGCCATTCTGCGAAGTCGCCGAGACCTATACCGGAGCCGTGCTCATTCAGGGCGAGCGCTGACGCGACGCCCGGCTGGAGCATCGTCCCGAAAGGTGGGTGCCGGCTTTCGAAAAAAAGATGATGCGAAAACAGGAGCCTCAAGCATCGTCCTGGATCAGGTATCCAGGACGATGCTTTGGATCCCGGTTTGTCCCATCCGTCATCGCGCGGACGCGAAGTGATCCGGAACCGCGACCGTTCCGGAGAGATCGGTGCGTTGGACGGCTTTGCCTCGCAGTGACGGGATCAAGGTTCGTTGGTCAAAAGTCCTGATCGGCCCGGCGGCCCTCGCGGGCGAGGCGCAGCAGGTTCTGGCCATAGCTGGTCTTGGCGAACAGCTCGCCGCGGGCCTGCAACTGCTCGCGGCCGATGAAGCCCTGGAGGTAGGCGATCTCTTCGAGGCAGGCGACCTGAAGGCCCTGCCGACGCTGCAGCACGCGCACGAACTCGCCCGCTTCCAGCAAGCTGTCATGCGTGCCGGTGTCGAGCCACGCGTAGCCGCGGCTCATCCGCTCGACATGGAGCTGGCCGCGTTCGAGATAGGCCTGATTGACGGATGTGATCTCGAGTTCGCCCCGGTCGGAGGGCTTCACCTCCGCGGCGATGTCGAGCACTTGGTTGTCGTAGAAGTACAGCCCCGTCACCGCCCAGGGGCTTTCGGGGGTCTTGGGCTTCTCCACCAGCCGCAAGGGCCGGCCGGACTCGTCGAGGGTGACGACGCCGTAGGCCTCCGGATGATCGACGTGGTAGGCGAACACCGTCGCCCCGCTCTTGCGGGTGCGGGCCTTGGCGAGCAGGTCGCTCATGCCGTTGCCGAAGAACAGGTTGTCGCCGAGCACCAGCGCCACGTCGTCGGTGCCGACGAAATCGCGGCCGATGATGAAGGCCTGGGCCAGCCCCTCGGGCCGCGGCTGCACCGCGTAGGAGAAGGTCAGGCCGAATTGCTCGCCGGTGCCGAGCAGGCGTTGGTAGTTGCCGAGGTGCTCAGGCGAGGAAATGATCAGGATCTCGCGGATGCCGGCCAGCATCAGCACCGAGATCGGGTAGTAGATCATCGGCTTGTCGTAGACCGGCAGCAGCTGCTTGTTGATCGCCAGCGTGGCCGGGTGGAGCCTTGTGCCGGAGCCGCCGGCGAGCACGATGCCCTTCATGCGAAATACGTCCTGATCAGTGGGAGCGAGCCGGCCCGACCAGCCGGTCGAGGATGTCGTCGAGCGCCTGCTCCCACGAGCGCGGCGCGAGTCCGTAGGCGTCGGTCAGGCTCTGGGTGGAGAGGCGCGAGTTCACCGGACGCCGGGCCGGCGTCGGGTAGGCCGAACTCGGGATGCCCTCGACCGGCACCGAGCGACCGCCGCGCCGGGCCGACCCCGCAACGATCGCGCGGGCGAAGTCGCACCACGTCGTCGCGCCGTCGTTGACGCAGTGAAAAGTGCCGGTCGGCGCGGCCTCGTCGCCCGCCAGCCGCAGGGCGATCGTGGCGAGCGCGTGCGCGAGATCGGCCGCGGAGGTCGGGCAGCCGTGCTGGTCATCGACAACGGCGAGTTTGTCCCGCTCGCCCGAGAGCCGCAGCATCGTCTTCACGAAGTTGCCCCGGTGCGGGCTCACCACCCAGGCGGTGCGGACGATGGCATGGCGCGGATTGGCGCTTCGCACCGCCATCTCGCCGGCAGCCTTGCTGGCGCCGTAGACGCTTCTCGGGTTCACCGGCGCATCGGGGGCGTAGAAGCCCTCGCCCGCCCCATCGAACACGTAGTCGGTCGAGACGTGGACGAGCGGGATGGCCCGCCGCTTCGTCTCGGCCGCGAGGATGGCCGGGGCCAGCGCGTTGAGGCGCCATGCGGCCGCGACCTCGCTCTCGGCCTTGTCGACGGCGGTGTAGGCGGCCGTGTTGATCACCGCCGCATAGGCGCGCGCATCGAGCGCGGCGGCCATGGCGGCCTCGTCGGTGATGTCGAGGCTCTGGCGGTCGGGTGCGTGGACCTGCATGCCGTCCGGCCAGGACAAGGCCTGAAGCTCCGTGCCGACCTGGCCGGCGCCGCCGAGGATCAGGATGTCCATGTTCAGGCGCTCTTGGGCGCGAGGCCGAGGCGCTCGCCGGAATAGCGGCCCTCGCGGATCGGGCGCCACCACGCCTCGTTGTCGAGGTACCAGCGCACGGTCTCCGTCAGCGCCTCCTCGAACACCTTGGTCGGCTGCCAGCCGACTTCACGTTCGGCTTTCGACGGGTCGATCGCGTAGCGGCGGTCATGGCCGGGCCGGTCGGCGACGAAGGTGATCAGGCGCTCGTGCGGGCCGTTCTCGGGCTTGAGTTGGTCGAAGGCGGCGCAGAGGGCCTTCACCACGGCGAGGTTGTTGCGCACCGAGCGCCCGCCCAGCAGGTAGGTCTCGCCGAGCCGGCCGCGCTCCAGCACCGCGACGAGGCCGCGGGCATGGTCCTCGACATGGATCCAGTCGCGCTCGTTCAGCCCGTCGCCGTAGACCGGGAGCGGCTTGCCCTCGAGGGCGGCCAGAATCATCAGCGGGATCAGCTTCTCGGGGAAGTGGCGCGGGCCGTAATTGTTCGAGCAGTTGGTGACGAGCACCGGCAGGCCGTAGGTCTCGTGCCAGGCCCGGGCGAGATGGTCGGAGGCCGCTTTTGATGCCGAGTAGGGCGAGCGCGGATCGTAGCGGCTCTCCTCGGTGAAGAACGCGTCCGGCGGCAGCGAGCCGTAGACCTCGTCGGTCGAGACGTGGAGGAAGCGGAACGTCGCCTTCGCCTCACCGGAGAGGCTCTCCCAGTGGGTGCGGGCGCCGTCGAGCATCACCTGGGTGCCGATCACGTTGGTGCGCACGAAGGCGCCCGGATCGGTGATCGAGCGATCGACATGGCTCTCGGCGGCCAGATGCATCACCGCCTCAGGCCTGAACTCGGCGTAGAGCGCGTGGACGCGGGCCGGGTCACAGATGTCGGCCTGCTCCAGGCGATGACGCGGGTCGTCCGCCAGCGGCTGAAGCGAGATCGGGTTGGCGGCGTAGGTCATGGCATCGAGGGTCAGCACCTCGTGGCCGAGATCCTGCACCAGATGCAGCACCAGGGCGGAGCCGATGAAGCCGCAGCCGCCCGTTACCAGAATGCGCATCGATCCCAACTCCGTCCAATTCCTGTCCGCGGGGTCGGCATCCGCGGGATGGGCAAGGGCCATGCCTGGCCGCGCCTACGCCAACCTGAGGTCGAGCTCAATCCACTCGATCGAACGATCTCGATACCTTGAATCAGAACACCCGCCCGAGATCGGCCAGAAGCGGCGCGGCCTTGTCCTTGCCCGAGAGGATCGCATCCGCTTCCGCGACCGGCCACGCGATGCCGATCGCCGGATCGTTCCAGCGCAGGTTCCGGTCGTCGGCCGGACTGTAATAGGCGTCGACCTTGTAGGCGACCATGGTGTCCGGCTCCAGGGTGCAGAAGCCGTGGGCAAAGCCGGCGGGCACGAAGAGCTGCTCACCGCCCGTTGCATCGAGCCGCACGGCGACGTGGCGGCCGTAGCTCGGGGAGTCGGAGCGCAGATCGACGGCGACATCGAGGATCGCCCCGGCCAGCACCCGGATCAGCTTGGCCTGGGCGTTGGGCGCGACCTGGAAGTGCAGGCCCCGGATCGTGCCCGCGGGCGCGGAGAAGGATTGGTTGTCCTGCACGAAGGCGTTGGCGATCCCGTGCTCCGACAGGATGTCGGCGCGGTAGACTTCGGAGAACCAGCCGCGATCGTCGCCGTGGCGCTTCGGGATCACCCGCTTGACCGCCGGAATGTCCGTATCGATGACCTGCATCCGCCGCTCCTGACGCGTCCGTACCGGCTCGCCGTGGGCGTAGGCCGCGTGAAGGCGGCGAAGTCAAGGCTGCATCGTCATGCGGCCTCATACCCCGCTCCTTGCGTAACCCCGGCGGCCTGACTACCGCTCGCCCCGGCCGGCGGTCACTGTCCGGCGAGGAGGGAAGCTCGAATGACGACGCCGCGTGCCAACCGTTCACGCCATCGCCCGACGCATGTCTTCGCCGCGGCGCTGCTGCTCGCCGTGTCCGGCACAGGCGCTCTGGCGCAAAAGGCCTCGGACCTCTCCGGCATCTGGCAGACGGAGACGGCGGGCTCGACCGTGCGCATCGCCCGTTGCGGCGGCGGCTATTGTGGCGTGATCGCCTCGACCGCCGGGGCCGGCCTCGACGCGCAGAACCCCGATCCGGCGCTGCGCTCGCGCAAGCTCGTCGGCGTGCAGATCATGCAGGCCGGAACCCCGAGCGGCGACGGCTTCGAGGGCAGCCTCTATAATCCGAAGGACGGCAAGACCTATTCGGGCAGCGTGACGCCGAAGGGGCCCGACACCATCGAGGTGGCGGGCTGCGTGCTCAGCGTTCTGTGCAAGCGCCAAACCTGGCGGCGGGTCCGGTAAGCGAAACCCCGCTTCCCCGGCTCAGTGATCCGCGCTTCCGGGCGCGGAGTCCATCGCACCATCGACGAGCGCGGCCTTCTCGGCCGGCGGCTCGGCGCTCGCCATGGCCTTCGTCTCCAGAAGGTGCTGCAGGCGGGCGGCGAGCTGCTTGTCGAGGTGGCGGGCGTAGGCTCCCTTGAAGTAGCGGGCGCCGGTGCCGCGGCCGTAGATCCGGTCGTGGGCGACCGCCATGCGATCGACCTCCGGGCGGCACAGGAAGCCGGTCACTCCGGCCGCCTCGTACCAACGCCCGTCCCGTGCGAGCCGCATCGCCTTCGGATTGGAGATCACGGTTTCGGCGAAGCACGCCGTCGCCGCTTCCTCGAGCGGTGCCAGCACCGTGTGCTCGGAGCCGGCCACATGCTGCCGGGCCGGACGCGCCTCGGCCGCGGGGCCGAGCAGGACGAAGGCAAGACCAACGAACGGCACGGCTCTCATCACGGCTCTCATGGGGCGCCTCGAACGCGTATGGAACGCCACCAGTGTTCGCCGAAGATCATGCCGGATCTAGGGCGAAAACCGGTCGCCCATGCCGCAGCGCGGAACAAATCCGAACCTGTCGCCGGACCGCCACAGGGCGACCCATGCGACCCCCTCCGCACCGACGCAGCCTGAACGGCGAGTTCATCCGCGCCGCATCGCGTTCCAACTGCCGCTGCAACTGATCGGGCCGTCGCCGAGGGTCGACCAGCGGCCGGTGCCGGTCCCATCGGACGACAACCGTCCGAACACCTGCGCGGCGTTGCTGCCGCGGGAGATGGTGCCGCGCACCGTCCCGTTCGTCGCGACGCGCCCGCTGATCCCGACCTCGCCGCCGCCGTAGACGGCCTCGCCCCGTTGAATCTGGATACCGTAGCGATAGGCCCGGTCACAGGGTCCTTCGAGGGTCACGACCTCGATGCTCCAGCGGCCATCGTAGCGGTGCGGCACCTGCACCTTGCGCTTGGCCGCCTCCGATGTCCCGGCGCTCCCCATGGCGACGGCGAAGGTGGCGACGGCAAGGATCGGAAGGCGCATGGGGATAAAGTCCGACTGAGGGAATGGGGCCGTGTCGGCCCGTTTCAGTCGGAAGATCGTCTTGCGTCCCGCAGTGTCAAGGTTGCTCACGAGGCCTTGAGCGTCAGCCCCTCGCGCGCTCGGCCGCCTCCCGCAGGAGCGCCAAAAGATCGCAACCGGCGAACAGGAAGCCTCCCACGCCCGCTTGGCGCAGAGCCTCCGCCTCGGCGGGTTTGCCGGCGAGGTAGATCGTACCGGCGCCGGCCGCCTTCAGCGCCTCGGCCACGGGCCCGGCCTCGGTCTGGTAGACGGTGTCGGACGAGCATAGGCAGGCGATCCGCGCGCCCGACGCCTTGAAGGCATCGGCCAGGGCCTGCCTGTCGGAGAAGCCGTCATTGCCGATGGCCTCGATGCCGCCCGCGGCGAAGGCGTTGGCGGCGAAGGTCGAGCGGGCATTGTGGACCGCCACGGGACCGAGATTGGCCAGGAAGACCGCCGGACGCCTGCCCGTCTGCGCGAGGACGGCGTCGGAGGCGTCGCGCAGAGCCTCGTAGGGTTCGGCGAGGCGTTGCGAGGGCAAGGCCCCCTCCGGGCAAGCGGCGGGGTTCGGCGCCATATCGAGCACCGTCACCGGCTTCTCGGCGAGGAAGGGGAACTCGCTGGCGCCGGTCAACGGCTCCTTGCGGGTCGCGACCGCCCGTGCCCGCGCCTGGGCCACCGCCGCGATCCGACCTGCGAAGGCGCCGGCCTCCAGGCTCGCGGCAATCCCGCCCTCCCGCTCGATCTCCTGGAAGGCCGCCCAGGCCTTCTCGGTCAGTTCGGCGGTCAGCGCCTCGAAGCCGCCCGCGCCGGCCGCCGGATCGGAGACCTTGGCGAGGTTCGATTCCTCGATCAGCACGATCTGGCTGTTGCGCACCACCCGCCGGGCAAAGGCGTCGGGCAGGCCGAGCGCCAGGGTGTAGGGCAGCGCGGTCACCGAATCCGCCCCGCCGAGGCCGGCGGAGGCCGAGGCCATGGTGGTGCGCAGGATGTTCACGAAGGGGTCGCGGCGGCTCATCATCCGCCACGCGGTCTCGGCCAGGACCCGAAGCGGCTTCGGCTCGAGGCCGCAGGCCTGCTCGACCCGGGCCCAGAGCCGCCGGATCGCCCGGAACTTGGCGATGGTCAGGAATTCATCGGCATCCGCCACGAGGAGGACCGCGATCTGGTCGCGCGCGAGCGCCAGATCGTGGCCGCCGGCCTCCAGCGCCCGCAGATAGGCGACTGCCGTCGCGAGCACGGCGGCCAGTTCCTGCACCTCGCTCGCCCCCGCCTCATGATAGGGCCGGGCATCGGCCAAGGCCGCGCGCCCGCGCATGCCGGCGAAGGCGGTGACGGTCTCGGAGAGGCGCGCCTCCCATCCCTGGTCGAGCCGGCCGGTGGCGGCGCGGGTGCCGATCGGGTCGAGGCCGAGATCGAGGTCGAGCGCGGACGGGTCGTCGCCGCGGCGCTCGATCAGCTGTTTGAGAAGCGCCGCCGTCTCGAATCCGGCCGGACCGGCATCGAGCCGCAGGGCGATGAGCGGCAGCATCACGCCCTTCAGTGCCGCGTCCAGCGTATCGACGGACGAGAGATCGAGGCCGAAGCCGCGGGCGGCGGGGGCGTCGCGGTGGACGAGGACCAGCGCATCGGCACCACCTTCGAGGTCGGCCAGTGCCTGTGTCCCGGCCTTCTCGGCGTCGGGATGGTCGATGCGCTGCGCCAGACGCCAGGGGCCGGGCGACCGCACCGGCTGGGCCACCGCAGAGGCCGGCTCGTAGAAGGGCTCGATGCGCAGGCCGTCGGCGGTCTTCGCAACGAGGCGCTTCTCGAAGTCGGCTCCCTTCAATGCGGCCTCGACCGCTTGGCGCCAGCGCTCGCGGGTGGCGGGCTCGAACAATTCGGCGAGCGGACGATCTTCCATCTTGGGCGAGACCTTGACGATTCGGCGTTTCCCGACCGCTTCTTGAGAGAGCGGCGACTTGGCCGCAAGCCCTCGCACGGGGTGCGGGCAGGCGACAACCGACTTTAGTCCAGGTTGCCGCCCCCGCCTCGTTCAAAATCCTGAAGGGTCAGCTAAAAAGAATCAGTCCGGCAAAGCCGAGCGAGCCGACGATGATGCGCCACCACGCGAACAGCCAGAAGCCGTGGCGGGAGACGTAGTCGAGCACCGTGCGCACCACGATCAAGGCCGAGATGAAGGCCGCGACGAAGCCGATGACGATCAGCAGCGCGTCGTTCGAGGAAAGGTTCTTGTAGTTGTCGAGAAGGTCCTTGGCGAAGGCCCCGGCCATGGTCGGCATGGCGAGGTAGAACGAGAACTCGGTGGCCGAGCGCTTGCTTGCCCCCATCAGCATCGCGCCGACGATGGTGGCACCGGAGCGCGACACGCCGGGAATCATCGCGATGCACTGGAACAGGCCGATCTTGAGCGCCATCGGCAGGCTGAACTCGAACACGTCGGTCTTGCGCGGATGCTCGGTCGGCCCGTCGCCGGGGGCGGTCTTCGGCTCGCCGACCGTGTCGTCGATGACGAGCAGCACGATGCCGCCGGCCACCAGCGTGGCGCAGACGATCCACGGGTTGAACAGATAAAGTTTGATGTATTTCGAGAACAGGCCGCCGACGATCGCGGCGGGCAGGAAGGCGATGAGGATGGCGAGCACGAAGCGGCGCGCCCGCGGATCGTTCGGCAGTGCGGTGGCAATGTTCCACAGCCGGCCGAAATAGACGAACAGGATCGCCAGGATCGCGCCGAGTTGGATCAGCACCTCGAAGGTGTTGTTGGGCGAGTGGAAGCCGATGAAGTGGCCAATGAGGAGCTGATGCCCGGTCGAGGAGACCGGGATGAACTCGGTGGCGCCTTCCACCACGGCGAGCACGAGCGCCTTCGCGATCAGGACGAGATCCATAAGCCTGCCATTCCCCACGCCGATGTGCCGACAACAGGGCGCGGCAGACGACGGCGATGCGGCAGCTTTGCGGCGGCAGGGTTGACGGGCGGTTACCGGGTTGCAGCGCGTTTGTTAATGAGGTGGCAACGTTGGAGAAATAATCCTGGCGTGTCGCCCCAATTTCGCCCGTGCGACACGGTCTGCCCCAGGGCTCTGCCTTCTTTCCGCTGAACCACGGCCTCGATGGCGACGCTCTATCACTCCCCGTTCTGCCCGAACTCGCGCTTCATCCGCCTCGTCCTGGCCGAGATGGGGATGGAGCCGACCCTCGTCGAGGAACGGGCCTGGGAGCGCCGCCGCGACTTCCTCATCGTCAACCCGGCCGGCACCACGCCGGTGCTGGTGGAGCAGACCGGGCTCGCCATTCCCGGCGCGGGCGTGATCGCGGAATATCTCGACGAGACGCGGGGGCTCGGCCTCGCCGGACGGCGGCTTTTGCCCGACACCACCCAGGCGCGGGTGGAGGTGCGGCGCCTGCTCGACTGGTTCCTCGTCAAGTTCAACAACGAGGTGACCGAGTATCTCGTCACCGAGAAGATCGACAAGCGCTTCATGCCCTCCGCCGCCGGAGGCGGCCCGCCGGACATGAACGCCATTCGTGCGGCGCGCACCAACGTGCGCTATCACCTCCAATATGTCGGCTACCTGATCGGGCAGCGCCGCTGGCTGGCGGGCAACGACCTGACCTATGCCGACCTCGCGGCGGCGGCCCACCTTTCCTGCGTGGACTATCTCGGCGACGTGCCATGGGACGAGGACGAGATGGCGAAGGACTGGTACGCGCGGGTGAAATCCCGCCCGTCCTTCCGCGCGCTGCTGGCCGACCGGGCACCGGGGATGCCGGCGGCCGCCCACTACACGGATCTGGATTTCTGAAGCCCGAAAAGGCCGTTCTCACGGGCCGCGCCCTGCGCGAGACCATCGAGGCGCGCGCGCGCCGTCTCGGCTTCGGGGCGTTCCGCGTCACCCGCCCCGATGCCGTGCCGGACTTGCGTGAGCGCTTGCCGGCATGGCTCGCGGCGGGCCATCACGGCACGATGGACTGGATGGAGGAGCGGGCCGACCAGCGCGCCGCGCCCTCCGCCCTTTGGGCCGAGACCCGCAGCATCGTCATGCTCGGCATGAATGCGGGCCCGGAGCGCGACCCCCTCGAACTCGTGCGGCTGAAGGATCGCGCCGCCATCGCCGCCTACGCGCAACGGCGCGACTATCACGACGTCATCAAGGGCAAGCTGAAGGAACTCGGCGGCTTCCTCTCCGCCCGCTCCGGCCAGCCGGTAAAAGTCTTCGTCGATACCGCGCCGGTCATGGAGAAGCCGCTGGCCCAGGCCGCAGGGCTCGGCTGGCAGGGCAAGCACACGGTGCTGATCTCGCGCGAGCACGGCAACTGGCTGATGCTCGGAGCGATCTTCGCCCGTGCCGAACTCGAGCCCGACGCGCCCGAGACCGACCATTGCGGCTCCTGCCGCCGCTGCCTCGACATCTGCCCGACGGATGCGTTCCCGGCCCCTTACCAGCTCGATGCGCGCCGCTGCATCGCCTACCTCACCATCGAGCATCAGGGCCCGATCCCCGCCGAATATCGCGAACAGATCGGCAACCGGGTGTTCGGCTGCGACGACTGCCTCGCGGTCTGCCCCTGGAACAAGTTCGCGGTTGCGGCGCGGGAGACCCGCATGGCCGCCCGCGACGATCTCGCCGCGCCGCCGCTCGCCGAACTCGCCCGCCTCGACGATGCGGGGTTTCGCGCCCGCTTTGCCGGCACGCCGATCAAGCGGACCGGGCGAGACCGCTTCCTGCGCAACGTGCTGATCGCCATCGGCAATTCCGGCGACGTCACGCTTGCCGCGGAGGCGGTGGCCTGCCTCGCCGAGCCGGATCCGGTGGTGCGCGGTGCCGCCGTCTGGGCCTGCGGACGGTTGCTGCCGCGGGAGCGGCTGCACGAACTCTTCGCCGCCCATGGACACGGGGAAACGGAGGCGCATGTGAGGGAGGAATGGCGTGAGGCCGCCGCCCTCCCTATGGAAGCGGACGGCCTACGGGAGACCTGACATCGCATGAACCTGTTCGTCTTCGGCCTCGGCTTCTCCGCCCGGCATTTTGCCGAGCGTGAACGGGCGCGCTTCAACGCTGTGCGGGCGACGGTGACCGAGCCCGAGCGGGCCCGAAACCTCGCCGCCGAGACCGGGTTCACCCTGCGTTCGTTCGGGCCGGACACGGACGATCCCCGTATCGCCGGCGACCTTGCCGACACCGATGTCCTGCTGATCTCCGCCCCGCCGGGCCGGGACGGCGACACCGTGCTCGCCCGCTACCGCGACGCCATCGCGAAAAGCCGCATCGGTTGGATCGGCTATCTCTCGACCATCGGCGTCTACGGCGACCAAGGGGGTGACTGGATCGACGAGACGACGCCCGCCACCCCGAAGAGCGCCCGCTCGCGCGACCGCCTCGCCGTCGAGAATGCGTGGCTCGCGCTGGGCGCTGAGACCGGCAAGGCGGTGCAGGTGTTTCGCCTCTCGGGCATCTACGGCCCCGGCCGCAACCCGATCGTGAAGCTGCGCGACGGCCGCACCCAGCGCATCGTCAAGCCCGGGCAGGTGTTCAACCGCATCCACGTCGCCGACATCGCCGCGACGCTGGCCGCCTCGATCGAGCACCCGCGGGGGGGCGCGGTCTACAACGTCACCGACGACGAGCCCGCCCCGCCGCAGACGGTGACCGAGCACGCCGCAGCGCTCACCGGACTGCCCCTGCCGCCGGAAATCGATTTCGAGACCGCCGATCTCAGCCCGATGGCGCGCAGCTTCTACGGCGAGAACAAGCGGGTGCGTAACCGCTTGATCCGCGAGGAACTGGGCGTACAGCTTGCCTTCCCGACCTATCGCGAAGGGTTGGCCGCGCTGGTCTCCGACGCAGGCCGGTAGGCGTCCCGTCGCGCAGCCTCCCGAGAGCTGGCCACGCATGTTCGGGACGAGGCTCGGGATCAGACGAACCGAACGCCGATCCCGTCGGCGGCACGCCGTATGACGCGGCAGCGTCGGGACGGCTCACCGTCGATGTGAAGCGTGACGACCTCCGGCAGGTCCGCGGCCTCGAGTGCCAGCTTGGCGCCGCCCTCCGAGATGGTGAGAACGGTGCAGGGCCGGCTCTGCGGCTCCCCCGCCTTCCGCCCACGCTCCGGCACGAACGCGACATGGCCGGCAAGCGAGGAACGGTGGCGCTCCTCGCTCCGCCGATCCTCCAGCCCGACCTTCCAGGCGTCGAGACGGCTCTCGAATTCCGCCACGCTCGCGGCGGTGGCCTGCATGTCGGTGTTGACCTGACCGGTGGTCGCGCGCTGCCGCGTGCTGTCCTCCGTCGTCTGCGCGATGAAACCCTGCACGGTGTCGACCACCGCCGCGGTCGAGACCAGCGCCGCGCCGACATCCCGCGAGACCGCCTGCATGGCGCCGATCTCGCCGGTGATGCGCGCGGTGGCGGAGCGCGCCTGCTCGGCGAGGCTCTTCACTTCGGTGGCGACGACGGCGAAGCCGCGGCCGGCCGCACCGGCGCGGGCGGCCTCGATCGTGGCGTTGAGGGCGAGCAGGTTGATCTGCTCGGCGATGCCTGTGATGACCTCGACCACGCCGGTCATCGCGGCGGCCGCGTCGTCGAGCTTTGCCGAGAGGATGCCGGCGGCGTTCATACGGGCCTGAATCTCGCCGACCGCATCGTGCGAGCGGTTCATCTGCTCGGCGATCGATTCCGAGATCCGGTGCATCTCCTTGGACGCGCCGGCCACCGCCCGCACCCGGCCCAGCGTCTGCTCGGCCATGGCGAGGGCGCCGGCGCGCACCGCCATGCTCTGGCTGATGTCGAAGGCGTACTTCACGATCTTGAACGGGCGCCCGGCCGCGTCGAGAACCGGGTTGTAGGAGGCCTGAATCCAGACATCGTGGCCGTCCTTGGCCACCCGCTGGTAGACGGCGGAGGTAAACTGCCCCGCCCGCAGCGTCGCCCAGAACGCGGCATAAGCCGGGCTCGCGGCGTAATCGGGCGTCACGAACATCCGGTGATTTCGGCCCCGTACCTCGGGAAGGGTATAGCCCAGGGCGTTCAGGAAGTTGTCGTTGGCGTCGAGGACGGAGCCATCCAAGTCGAACTCGATCACCGCCTGCGAGCGGCGGGCGGCCTCGACCTTCCCGGCCATGTCCGCGGCGACGCGCTTGGCCGCCGTGATGTCGGAGGCGTATTTGACGACCTTGAACGGGCGCCCGGACGGATCGAGGATCGGGTTGTAGGTCGCCTGGATCCAGACCTCGCGCCCGTCCTTGCCGACGCGCAGGAACTCGCCGGCCCGGTACTCGCCGCGGGCGAGCGCCTCCCAGAAGGCGCGGTACTCCGCGGATGCCGCCTCTTCCGGCCGCACGAACTGGCTGTGGTGGCGGCCCTCCACCTCGTGCGGCGCGTAGCCGAGGGCTTCGAGGAAGTTGGCGTTGGCGCTGAGCACCGTCCCGTCGAGGTCGAACTGGATCACCGCCTGCGACCGGCTGATCGCGGCGATCTGGCCCGCCGTCTCGGCGGCGACAAGCCGCTCGGTCGTCACGTCGAGGGCGAATTTGACGATCTTCCGAACGCGGCCGGCGGCGTCGAGGACCGGATTGTAACTCGCCCGAATCCAGACCTTGCGTCCGTCCTTAGCGAGACGCCCATAGGCCGCGGTCTGAAACGCGCCGCGGCGCAGACCCTGCCAGAACGCCTCGTACTCCGCACTCTCCGCCTCCTTCGGGTCCACGAACAGGCGATGATGACGCCCGCGCACCTCACCGAGGGTGTAGCCCATCAGTGAGAGAAAATTGTCGTTAGCGTCGAGCACCGTACCATCGACGGCGAAGGTGATGACCGCCTGGGAGCGGTTGAGCGCGTCGAAGATGGACGCGGCATCGGAGCGACGAAGGATGGAGAGCATCGGTGATTTCGGCTCCACTTGCCGTCCCAGGATGGCCGATGCCGCTTAAGAATCTCCTTTGTGGGATCGAAGGATGCATTTCTGTCCGTGCGGACTGGGCAGGCTTCCGCAAGCGGTCAAACTTCAGCCATCTTCCTGGGCGCATGCAGGCATCAACTCGACCGGAGATTGTGATCCCTCCGTCCGACGGTCCGTCCATCGGACATCAGCAATCTGTTCGAATGGCTCTCATGATCCATCCCCTGCCGTTCAAGGCTCCAGCCTTGGCCGCCTTCATGGCCACCCTTCTGCTTGGGTCAGCCGCAGCGCAGTCTTCGAACGAGAGTTCTCCGCCATCACGCGGATCCGTTCTGACCGTCCGCGGCGCGGGCTCGTTCGAACAGAAGCCCGATTACGGGCGCTTCGAGGTCAGTCTGGTCACGCAGGACAAGACGTTGGAGGCAACCGTCTCGGCGCATGAAGAGCGAGCGGGCTCGGCGATAGAGGTCCTGCGTCGGTTCGAGCAAGCCGGCGTGAAAATCGAGAGAAGTCGCTTCCGACTCGATGAGGATCGATCCGGCGGTTATCAGCCACCACAAGATCCCGGACATCCGCCGCCGCCACCCAAGAAATCGACCACTCCGTTCACCGCAACGACCACCTTCATTTTGAAGGCCAACGGGATCGATCAGTTGAACGCAACCATGAGTCGGATTGCGGAAACGGGCCTGCTTCGGGTTCAGTCGGTGAGGTTCAATGTCGAGAATGAGCGGGCCGCGTTGCTCGAAGCGCGCCGTGCGGCCATGCTTGATGCCCGCCAACAAGCCAAGGTCTACGCGGAGGCGGCCGACGTCACGCTCGTCGAGATCAATGCGATCACAGACGGAGAAGCCAGCCCTTCCGAAGTGGGAGAGGCCGACATGCCGCGATCGCTCCGCCGCATCCAAATCGTGCCGCCGGAGACCATACCGGGGCCGTGGGCAGCGACACCTACCCGGCGGGCAACGCGCCGCAACCGCCTGGGACAACACATATTATAAATGCCTATCCTACACCATCAGGTGAATATGATGATATGCCCTCGCTGTGACGGACAAGGAATAATCATTAAAGCCATAATACGCTGCACAGGAAATAAAATATTTGTTTGCGACGAATGCGACGCAGCGTGGAACAATGAAACCGAAATCAGCTCTTGTACGTGGACAGATTTGACGGACATGTTGACGTCTATGAATTTGAAGGCGGGATGGGATAATTTGATTATATTGGAATGATCTAATTGTTTAATAAGATCAAATTCTTTCAACGCCACGGTGAACGTGAGGTGGCGCATCTCGCCGCGCTGAAGGGCAGCGACCGTCCCGCTCAGATCTCCTCCCGCACCCCTTTGCCGCGGCGCTCGAAGTAGAACGGGATCGGCCGGTAGGGCGGGAAGCCGGCGTCGGCCGCCGCTTCCAGATCGTCGAGGATCACGCGGGTGATGCGCGGCAGGTCGAGCTTGCGCGCGGCGTCGAGATCGACCCAGGCGAGTTCGGTCAATTCCGCATCCGGCCCGACGATACCGGGCCGCTCGGCGACCACCGCCTTGCGATCGATGGCGAAGAAGCGGGTATCGAAGCGGCGGGGGCGCCTCGGCGGCGTGATCGCCCGCGCCACCAGATGCAGGGCTTCGAGGTCGGGCATCACCCCTTCGTCGGCAAAAGCCTGCCACGCACCCTCAGGCGCCGTCTCCGGTGGGCCATAATCGCGGGTGCCGATGAGAAGTCCGGTCTCCTCGTAGGTCTCGCGGATCGCGGCGAGCGCGAGGGATCGGCCGAGATGGTGGGGTGCGCGCGGCAGCTTGGCGCGCAAGGCGTCGTCGGCTCGCTGCGACAGGGCGCCGGCCACCGGCATCATCCGATCGGACGGCTCGATCCGCCCGCCGGGAAACACGAACTTGCCGCCCATGAAGGCGAGACCGGCATGGCGCCGGCCCATCAGCAGCTTCAGTTTCTTTCGTGACCGGTCGAGAATGATCAGCGTCGCGGCATCGCGCGGGCGCAAGAGCACCGGGCGGGGCGGGGCAGCAGGCGGATCAGGCCGATCCGAGTCAGGCCGATCCAAGCTCCGGGGCGTCGCCCGCTCTGCTTCCTGCCTCACCGCCGCGTCTCTCCCCCGTGCCGGTCCCGCCGCGCGCGGGGGGCAGCTTGCCGAAACCGTGCATGCCGAACGTGTATTGCAGGCCGATCACCGCGCCCTTGACCGGCTGCAACAGCCCGAGCGCCAGGACGAGCGTGAGCAAGGGCCACACCGTCATCGAGATCCAGAGCGGCACGTCGTAGCCCATCTCGATCTCGAGAACGAGGTAGCCGACGATGTGGCCCACGAGGAAGATCACGATATAGGGCGGCAGGTCGTCGGCCCGGTGGCCCTCCATCTCGAGGCCGCAGGCCTCGCAGGCGGGCCGCACCTTGAGGAACCGGCCGAAGACGTGGCCCTCCCCGCAATGCGGGCAGCGGTTGAGGAAGCCGCTGGCCATGGCCGGAAGCAGCCGCGTCCGCTCCTGGGGAGCCGAGGCCGGAGGGGAGACGTAGGTTTCCATAGAGGCGACTTTAGCCCCTTCCGCTCAGCGACGCGAGCCGCGATGGCGCCGCGCCGCATCGCTCTCGGACGCCGCCGCCTTGCCGGGGCGCGGCTTGCCCTTCGACGCCTTTGCACCGAACTTCGCCTTGCCTGGATTCGCCTTGCCTGGATTCGCCTTGCCCGAACTTGCCTTGGACCCGCTGCGCTTGATCCCGCCGCCTTTGGCACCGGAGCGGCTGCGGCCCTCCGACAGGATCTCGAAGCGCAGCGCGCCGGCGACCGCCGCCGCCTCGACGAGGCGGACCTCGACCGTGTCGCCGAGGCGGTAGGTCTCGCCGCTGCGGTCGCCGACGAGCGCGTGCAGGGCCTCGTCGTGGCGGTAATATTCGTGGCCGATGGTGGAGACGGGCACGAACCCGTCGGCCCCGGTCTCGGCGAGCTTCACGAACAGCCCCGAGCGCGTCACCCCGGAGATCCGGCCCGAGAAGGTCGCGCCGACCCGGTCGGCGAGGTAGCCGGCGATGAGCCGGTCGATGGTCTCGCGCTCGGCTGCCATCGCCCGGCGCTCGGCCGCCGAGATTTGCTCGGAGACCGCGTCGAGCATGCCCGGCGTGGTGTCGACCGGCAGGCCGTCCTTGCCCAATCCGCAGGCACGCACGAGAGCACGGTGGACGATGAGATCCGCGTAGCGCCGGATGGGCGACGTGAAGTGGGCGTAGCGGCGCAGGTTGAGGCCGAAATGGCCCAGATTCTGTGCAGCGTAGACCGCCTGTGCCTGCGAACGCAGCACCACCTCGTTGATGAACGGAGCGTGCTCGCTCTCGGCCACCTGGGCGAGGACGCGGTTGAACAGGTCCGGACGCAGCACGCCGCCCTTGGTCATCTTGACGCCGACCGAGGCGAGCACCTCGCCAAGGGCGCGCATCTTCTCCAGGGCCGGTTCATCGTGGACCCGGTAGATCAGCGGCGAGCCCGCCTTCTCCAGGGTCTCGGCCGCCGCGACGTTGGCCTGGATCATGAACTCCTCGATCAGCCGGTGCGCCTCCAGCCGCTCCGGCACGATCACCCGATCAACGCCGCCTTCCGCGTCGAGCAGCACCTTGCGCTCGGGCAGGTCGAGAGCAAGCGGGCCGCGGGCGTCGCGGGCCCGCTTCATCGCCTCATAGGCCGCGTAGAGCGGGCGGAGCGCGGTCTCCAGCACCGGTCCCGATTTCTCGTCCGGCCGGCCGTCGATGGCGGCCTGCGCTTGGGCATAGGCGAGCTTGGCGTGCGAGCGCATCAGGATGCGGTGGAAGCTGTGGCTGCGCTTCACCCCGTCGGCGCCGATGGTCATCCGCACGGCGAGCGCCGGACGGTCCTCGCCCTCGCGCAGCGAGCAGAGGTCGTTCGAGATGCGCTCGGGCAGCATCGGCACCACCCGGTCGGGGAAGTAGACCGAGTTGCCCCGCAGCAGCGCCTCGCGGTCGAGGGCCGAATCCGGCCGGATATAGGCGGCCACATCCGCGATCGCGACCGTGACGAGGAAGCCGCCCTCGTTGGCCGGATCGGGATCGGCCTCGGCCATCACCGCGTCGTCGTGGTCCTTGGCGTCGGGCGGGTCGATGGTGACCAGCGGCGCCTCGCGCCAATCCTCGCGGCCGCGCTTGGTCGCACGCTTGGCCGCATCCGCCTCCGCCAGCACGGCGGCGGGGAAGACGTGCGGGATGTTGTGGATGTGCAGCGCGATCAGGCTCACCGCCTTCTCGGAGCCGAGCGCACCGAGCCGCTCGGTGACGCGCCCGCGGGGCAGGCCGAAGCGGGTCTCGCGCTCCACCGCGACGCTGACGAGGTCGCCATCCCGGGCCTCGCCTTCCTCGCCCGGCGGGATCGCGATTTCCTTACCCTGCGACTTCTTCTCGACAGGAAGCAGGCGCCCGCCGTCGCGGCCGGCGCGGTAGACGCCGATCACCTCGGAGCGGTTCTTGCCGATCACCTTGATGACGCGGCCGGTGTAGCGGCCGGGCGCTTCCGGGTCCGGTGCGACGCGGACCAGTGCCCGGTCGCCGATGCCGGGGGCGGGGCGGTTGCCCTTTCGGCCGGCACGCGGGGTCTCGACGGCGATCCGGGGCGCCTCTCCCTCACCGTCCCACTGCGCCGGGCGGGCGATCAGGTCGCCGTCGCGGTCGCGCGACACGATGTCGGCCAGCACGACCGGCGGCAGGCTGCCGACCTTCCGCAAGCCGCCGCGGTCGCGCTCGAGCGCGCCCTCGGCCTCGATCTCCTTCAGGATCGCCTTGAGGCCGATCTTGTCGGCGCCCGAGATGCCGAAGGCCTTGGCGATTTCGCGCTTGCCGACCTTTCCGGGCGTCTCGGCGACAAAGGCGAGGATCTGCTCGCGGGAGGGAAGAACGGGGGTGCCCGCCTTCGGATTGATGCGTCTGGCCAAGGAGCAAGGCTCTCCGCGCCGGTCCGGGAAGGCGTGGCGCGTTCGGTTTTTCGTTGATTGGGGAGACCATTGACGATCCCGGCACATCTTCAAGATGGGCGCTCGGACGCCTCAGAACAACGCCGCGATACCGGCCGTGAACAGGTTCGGTCCGATCCTCAGCCCGTGGAAGCCGATTTGCGGATCGTCTCCACGGCCCGATCCACGTCGAAATCGGCCCGCGACAGCTCTTCGAGGGTAAAGGGCGCGCTCCGCGGCAGAGTCAGGTTCACCTGTCCTTCCTCCGGCTGAAGCTCCGGCGCCTCGGCCGCGCGGATCGCCAGGGTCCAGGCGCCATCGATCCGCACCGCGTCCGCCGGCGGCGGATCGGCCGCGAGCGCGGCGATCTTGTCCGCCGCTGCCTGCCGGAAGGCGAGGCTCAGGCCGTCATCGGAAACGAGCGCCGCCTTGATCAATTCGGCCAGCGCGTCCCTCACTCTGTCGACACTCGCGTTCATGCGCCCGCTTTCCTCGTCCGCCCGTGCCGCGAGGGGTGCAAACGGAGTGCCGCGCGCAAGGTTCAGTACGGCGTGCCCCCGGCCCGCTTCGCCTTCAGGGCCTCGGCGTACCAAGTCAGTTCGTCGAGAAACTTCTTCGCGGCCCGGCCGAGCCAATCCTCGGCCGGCTCGCCCGCCTCGCTCAGCGCCTTCTGGATGCGCGGGATCGGCAGGAGCGAGGGAATGCTCGGCGTGCCGAGTTCGCCCAGCATCGCCCGCAACTGCATCGCCGCGCGCACGCCGCCATACTGCCCCGCCGAGTAGCAGCAGATGGCGGAGGGCCGCCAGAAATACTCCTCCAGGAAGTGGTCGAGGGTGTTGGAGAGCGCGGGCGGGATCGAGTGGTTGTACTCCGCCGAGACCACGACGAAGGCATCGGCCCCGCGAAACAGCGTCGCCAGCCGCTCCAGCGGTTCGGGGGCCTCGCCCTTGGGATATTCCTTGTACATCCGGTCGAGGAGCGGGAGCTTCAGCTCGGCGGGATCGACCAGCGGAGCCGCGTGGCCGCGGGCTTCGAGCTGCGCGGTCAGGAAACGGGCGGCGCGGATGCCGGCGCGATCCGCGCGCACGGAACCGAGGATTACGGGGACGGTGAGGGTCATCGGGTAGCCTCCTTCGTGCCAGGACGCCTGCCAAGATAGGGCATCGGCGCGGCGACGGCTGCGTCAGGAGGCCAGAGCCGTCGCCGGCACGACGAGATCGAAGCCGGAGACGGCGGCCTCCGGCATCGGCTTGCCGAACAGGTAGCCCTGCATCGAGCGGCAGCCGGCGGAGCGCAGCAGCAGCATCTGATCGATGGTCTCGACCCCCTCGACGACGCAATGGAGGCTGAGGTTGCGGCTCATATCGACGATCGAGCGGATGATGCTGAGGGAGGTCGCGTCCCCGCCGAGCGCGAGAACGAAGCTGCGGTCGATCTTCAGCCGGTCGAGCGGCAGCTGGTGGACATGGCTGAAGCTCGAATAGCCGGTTCCGAAATCGTCGAGGGCGATCGCCGTGCCGAGCGCCTTCAGAGCGATGAGCGAGCGGTGGGCATCGCCGAGGTCGCGCATCAGCCCCGTCTCGGTCACCTCGAAGGCGATCCGGCCCGGATCGATGCCGCTCGCGACGACGAGTTCGGCGAGCCGCGCGATGCTGTCGCGCGAGGTGATGTCCTGGGCCGACAGGTTGAACGACAGGCGCACCTCCTCCGGCCACGCCCGCATCGCCGTCAGCGCCTTGCCGAACAGCACCGGGGTGAGATCCCGGATCAGCCCGGTCCGCTCGGCGACGATGATGAACTCGCCGGGCGCGACGCGTCCGAGGACCGGGCTGTTCCAGCGCGCCAGCGCCTCGTAGGCCTCGATCCGGTTCTCCACGATATCGATGATCGGCTGATAGTAGAGTTCGAACTCCGCCGCGAGGTCGGCCCGCCGCAGCGCCTGTTCGATCACCGCGAGGGCGCGAAGCCGCTCCTCGTGCTCCGGCGCGAAGGTGACGGCGGCGCCGCGCTGATGGCTCTTGGCGTGGTAGAGGGCGAAGTCCGCCCGCTCCATCAGCGATTCGGGCGATGTGGCGGCATCGGGATAGCGCGCAAACCCGATCGACGCGCCGATCTGCGCGATCCCCTCGCGCAACGGGAACGGCCGCGCCAGTCCTTCGCAGACCCGCTGCCCGATGCGGGCGAGATCGGCCCCGTCCTCGACGATGAGCCCGAACTCGTCGCCGCCGAGCCGGCCGATCCATCCCAGATTCTTGGCCTTCAGCCGCTGGGCGACCTCGCGCAGCACGGCATCGCCGGCCCGGTGGCCGAAGCTGTCGTTGACCGGCTTGAAGCCGTCGAGATCGATCAGGCCGACATGGAACGGCACGCTGTCCGGGCGTTGGATCCGCCGCTCGATCTCGGCGGAGAACGCGCGGCGATTGGGCAGCTCCGTCAGGTAGTCGGTCAGGGCGAGGCGCCGGTTCTCCTCGATCAGGCCGACGACGCGGCGGAAATCGCCGTAGGAGAAGTACTGCACCACCACCATCCCCCCGACGAGGATGACGTAGTTCAGCGCCATGATGTGCAGCAGCGTATCGCCGCGCAGGATCAGGTAGACCGCCGGCGGAAGCGTGATGATGAAGATGCTGACGGCGGCCGTGGGATGCTGGATCAGACACTGCACGCTGACGATCATAATGATCGTCAGCGAGAAGATCACGATCATACTCTCGGGCAGCTCGCCATACTGCATCAGCGACAGCGCCCAGACCGGGAGGATGATCGACAGGACGATGGCGAGATAGGTGGTCGCGTTCAGGCGCTTGGCGATGGTCTCGAGGTCGGGCAGCGAGACGAGGGATTGCAGCCAGAGACGGCTGCGCACGAGGCAGAGCAGAAGAAGGGCCGCCAGCGGCCAGATGGTCATCCAGTCCGGGGCCGCGCCGTAATAAGTGTAGGCGAGGCCGAGAGCATTGCTACCGATGGTCGTATACAAGACCAGCACTTGGCGGTTGAGCGCCCGGTACTGAGCAATCGTATAGGTCGCATCGTCTGGTCGGGCCGAGAACGTATTGATGAAGGCGTGGAGCCTGGTCAGGGCCATTGCGGCCTCTCGGAGCGAGCGTACGATCTATATCATATGATACAACTGACGCGTTAATAAAGGTTGAGCGTTTAGAAGCGTTCCGAACCGTAAGCGACCCAATAAAAAGGGGCCGGATCGCTCCGGCCCCCTCACGTCGCAGGGCATCCGCCCGGTCCCCTCGGGACGGTGGAGACCGCCTCGGGCCAGGGACCGCGCGGGCTTCGTGAGACGGCGTCCGCGTCCTGCGGGCGTACGCCGCCTCGCCCGTCGGCGCGACCGTTACAACGAGTAGTAGTTCACGAACTCGATCGGGTGCGGGGTCATCTCGTAGCGCAGCACCTCGGTCATCTTCAGCTCGATGAACGAGTCGATCTGGTCGTCCGAGAACACGCCGCCGGCCTTGAGGAAGGCGCGGTCCTTGTCGAGGTTCTGCAGCGCCTCGCGAAGCGAGCCGCAGACGGTCGGGATCTTCTTCAGCTCGCGCGGCGGCAGGTCGTAGAGATCCTTGTCCATCGCCGGGCCCGGATCGATCTTGTTGAGGATGCCGTCGAGGCCGGCCATCAGCAGCGCCGAGAAGGCGAGATACGGGTTGGCCATCGGATCGGGGAAGCGGACCTCGACGCGCTTGGCCTTCGGGTTCGTCGTCCACGGGATACGGCAGGAGGCCGAGCGGTTGCGGGCCGAGTAGGCCAGCAGCACGGGGGCCTCGTAGCCCGGCACCAGGCGCTTGTAGGAGTTCGTGGACGGGTTGGTGAAGGCGTTGAGCGCCTTGGCGTGCTTGATGATGCCGCCGATGTACCACAGGCATTCCTGGGAGAGGTCGGCGTACTTGTCGCCGGCGAACAGCGGCTTGCCGTCCTTCCAGATCGACTGGTGCACGTGCATGCCGGAGCCGTTGTCGCCGTAGACGGGCTTGGGCATGAACGTCGCCGACTTGCCGTAGCTCTGCGCGACGTTGTGGATGCAGTACTTGTAGATCTGCATGTGGTCGGCGAGCAGGGTCAGCGTGTCGAACTTCATGCCGAGTTCGTGCTGGGCGCTCGCCACCTCGTGGTGGTGCTTCTCGACCTTCACGCCCATCGACTGCATCGCGGCCAGCATCTCGCCGCGCATGTCCTGGGCCGAATCCTGCGGCGGGACGGGGAAGTAGCCGCCCTTGGTCTGCACCCGGTGGCCGAGGTTGCCGCCCTCGTAATCGGTGAAGCCGTTGGTCGGCAGCTCGGTCGAGTCGAGCTGGAAGCCGGTATGGTAGGGGTCGGCGCCGAACTTCACGTCGTCGAACACGAAGAACTCGGCCTCTGGGCCGACATAGATCGTGTCGCCGATGCCGGTGGAGCGCAGATACGCCTCGGCGAGCTTGGCGGTCGAGCGCGGATCGCGGGCATAGGGCTCGCCGGTCGAGGGCTCCAGCACGTCGCAGACGATCGACATCGTGGAGGCGGAGAAGAACGGGTCCATGCAGGCCGTGACCGGGTCCGGCATCAGCAGCATGTCGGACTCGTTGATCGCCTTCCAGCCGGCGATCGACGAGCCGTCGAACATGGTGCCGTCCGTGAACATCTCCTCGTCGATCAGGGAGACGTCGAAGGTCACATGCTGCCACTTGCCGCGCGGGTCAGTGAAGCGGAAGTCGACGTACTTGACGTCATTGTCCTTGATGGCCTTCAGCACATCGGCGGCCGTATTCATGCTGTGCGTCTCCTCGGCAAATTCTGTAAGCGGGGCGGCGAACCACCGGCCGCGTCCGGGCGCGGTCCGAGCCGGTCCGTTCCTGGGGCGCGATGGGCTGATCGGGAAAGCGGCGCGTCTCGACGGGGCGGCTTCACGCCCGCGGCGTCGCTCCTGATCCGGGTCCGGCCCCCTCTCGCGTCCCCGGCCGGTCTCGCCGGCCGCGGGGACGATATCGTCCGCGCTTCGCCGTTGCCACCCGTCGGCAGGCAAAAAACCGCGCAATCGCGGGACGTTCGGGGTGTTTCGTCTGCAAGACGGGCCCTCGGACGGCCATATTGGCCGCACCGTCCACCGCATCGCAGCCAAGGCGACTGGCACGCGACATGCTTGGGCGGAAACCGGAGCGTCCGCCCGCACAGTGGGCGCTCGGGGGTCGGGCTGTCGCCCTGCTCGCCGGTGGATCGGCGTCTCGGATGCGGCGGGGACGTCACCCGCCGGACGCCGCGATCCAACGGTCGGGCAGATTCTCAACGACGCCGGTTCCGCAAAGGTTTCGTCAGGACACGGATCCTCAAGGTACGAGAGACTGCGAATGACCAAGTTTAAGCTCGAGTACATCTGGCTCGACGGCTACACGCCCACACCGAACCTGCGCGGCAAGACGCAGATCAAAGAGTACGACAGCTTCCCGACCTTCGAGCAGCTCCCGCTCTGGGGCTTCGACGGCAGCTCGACGCAGCAGGCCGAGGGTTCCTCCTCCGACTGCGTGCTGAAGCCCGTGCGCCACTTCCCCGACCCGGCCCGCACCGACGGTGTGCTCGTGCTGTGCGAAGTGATGATGCCGGACGGCAAGACCCCGCACCCGTCGAACAAGCGCGCGACCGTGCTCGACGACGCCGGCGCGTGGTTCGGCTTCGAGCAGGAGTACTTCCTCTACAAGAACGGCCGCCCGCTCGGCTTCCCCGAGACCGGCTACCCGGCCCCGCAGGGCCCGTACTATTGCGGCGTCGGCTCATCGAATGTCGGCGCCGTGGCCCGCAAGATCGTCGAGGAGCATCTCGACCTCTGTCTTGCCGCGGGCATCAACCACGAAGGCATCAACGCCGAAGTGGCCAAGGGCCAGTGGGAATTCCAGATCTTCGGCAAGGGCTCCAAGAAGGCCGCCGACGAGATGTGGATGGCCCGCTACCTGCTCCAGCGCCTGTGCGAGACCTACGAGATCGACATCGAGTACCATTGCAAGCCGCTCGGCGACACCGACTGGAACGGCTCGGGCATGCACTGCAACTTCTCGACGACGTTCATGCGCGAGACCGGCGGCAAAGAGTATTTCGAAGCGATGATGGCCGGCTTCGAGAAGAACCTCGACGACCACATCGCCGTCTACGGCCCTGACAACCACATGCGCCTGACCGGCAAGCACGAGACGGCGCCGTGGAACAAATTCTCCTACGGCGTGGCCGACCGCGGCGCCTCGGTGCGCGTGCCCCACTCCTTCGTCAACAACGGCTACAAGGGCTACCTTGAGGATCGCCGCCCGAACTCCATGGGCGACCCCTACCAGATCGCCTCGCAGGTTCTGAAGACGATCTCCGAGGTTCCGCTCCCGGGCGAAGCCGCGCAGAGGGCCGTCGCGTAAGACTTTCGAGGCCGGACATCGTGGCTTGAGACAGCCGCTCCCGCCGCAAGGCGGGGGCGGTTTTTGCTTATCCCGGCCTCGCCGTCATCCTGAGGTGCCGCAGCGAAGCGGAGGCCTCGAAGGATCCTTCAGTAGCCGTGCGATCCCTGGAGAATCCTTCGAGGGCCGCTGACGCGGCCACCTCAGGATGGAGGGCAAGGATGCGGGGATCGGTACGCTTAGGGCAGCCGGCGCGCTTCACGCCCCGAAAATCGACCACCCGGTCCGTTTCACCAGCATCTCCAGGGCGATGCGCCCGAGATGGGAATTGCCGGCCGCATCCAGCCCCGGCGACCAGACGCAGATCGAAGCCTTGCCCGGCGCAACGGCCAGAATACCGCCGCCGACGCCGCTCTTGCCCGGTAGGCCGACGCGGTAGGCGAAATCGCCCGAGCCGTCGTAATGGCCGCAGGTGAGCATGATGGCGTTGATGCGCCGGGCCCGCTCGGCCGAGATCACCGAGTGGCCGGCCAGCGGGTGATGCCCGGAATAGGCCAGGAACAGCCCGGCAGTGGCGAGTTGGCGGCAGGTCATCGCGATGGCGCAATGATGGAAGTAGACGCCCAACGTGTAATCGACCGGGTTCTCGATCACGTCGAAGGAGCGCATGTAGTTGGCGAGCGCCGCGTTGCGGAAGCCCGTCCGTTTCTCGGAGGCCGCCACGCGCTCGTCGATCGTGATGCTGTCGTCCTGCGCCACGAACTGCATGAAGCGCAGGATCTCGCCCAACGCCTCCCGCGGCTGGTGGCCCGAGAGGATCACGTCGGTGACGGCGATGGCGCCGGCATTGATGAAGGGATTGCGCGGGATACCGTTTTCCCGCTCCAACTGCACGATGGAGTTGAACGGGCTGCCCGAGGGCTCGCGGCCGACCCGGCGCCATAGCCTGTCGCCGACCATGCCGAGCGCCAGCGTCAGGGTGAAGACCTTGGAGATGCTCTGGATCGAGAAGGGGGTGTCGGCATCCCCCCCGGCCGCGACCCGCCCGTCACCGTCGATCACGACGAGGCCGAAGCCTTGAGCGTCGACGCGAGCCAGTTCGGGAATGTAGCTCGCCACCGCGCCGCGATCGGGCCGCGCCCGCATCTCAGCGGCGATGTCTTTGACGATACTGTCGAGATCGGGCACGGCGTCGCTCGGCTACGGCGCTTCACGGCAAGCGCGGACGAGGCCGGCCCTTCACGAGGCGGGCCAGGGCAGCGGGGGCGCCCGGATCAGATCGCGTCGGTGCCGGTCTCGCCGGTGCGGATGCGGATGGCTTCCTCGATCGTCGAGACGAAGATCTTGCCGTCGCCGATGCGGCCGGTCTGGGCCGACTTGCGGATCGCTTCCACGGCACCCTCGACAAGGGCGTCCGAGAGGACGATCTCCAGCTTCACCTTGGGCAGGAAATCCACGACGTACTCCGCGCCGCGGTAGAGTTCGGTGTGGCCCTTCTGCCGGCCGAAGCCCTTCGCCTCGATCACGGTGATGCCCTGAAGACCGACCTCTTGGAGGGCTTCCTTCACCTCGTCGAGCTTGAACGGCTTGATGATCGCCTCGATCTTCTTCATCCGGAAAAGCCTGATCCGCCTGGTCCCTTAGTCAGCCTTTTATGTACCATCGCCGTCGCGCGACCGCCACGGCGATTTGGATGACGGGGCCGGGAAGTTGCTCGCGGAATGTGCAAACAAAGCAGAATGTGTAGGCAATTTCGCTGAAAACGATCAATTTACAGGCATAGGCTGAGCCAGTTGCATGCATGAGCCGGTGAAATCCCCCCAAGCCTCGCATCGGCTGCTCACCGTTGAGGCGATGCGCCGGGTCGATGCCGCAGCGATCGCCGGTGGCACACCGGGCCTGACGCTGATGGAGGCGGCGGGCGCCGCCGTCGCCGCGCGTGCCCGCGCCTTGGTCCCGGAAAGTGGCCGGATGCTCGTGCTGTGCGGCCCCGGCAACAATGGCGGCGATGGGTTCGTGGCTGCCCGCCTGCTGAATGAGGCCGGCTACCGCGTCGATCTGCGTCTGCTCGGTGAGCGCGACGTGCTCAAGGGCGATGCCGCGCTCGCCGCCGAGGCCTGGACCGGCCCGGTGGGCGCCGTAGAGGCCGGGATTCCGGCGGCCGATCTCATCATCGACGCCGTGTTCGGCGCCGGCCTCTGCCGCGATCTGGAAGGGGCGGCCCGCGCCCTCGTGGAGGCGGTGAACCGGTCGGGCATCCCCGTGCTCGCCGTGGATGTACCGAGCGGCATCGACGGCGATCGCGGCGCGGTGCGCGGGGTCGCGGTGGAGGCAACCGAGACGGTGACCTTCGTCGCGCTGAAGCCCGGCCACCTGCTCCAGCCCGGCCGGACCCATTGCGGCGCTCTGCACGTCGCCGACATCGGCACGGGCGAGGCCGCTTTCGCCGCCGGGATCGCCGGAGAGACCCGCGCACTGTATCGCAATGCGCCCGGCCTGTGGGCGCTGCCGCGGCTCACCGCCGGCAGCCACAAATACACCCGCGGCCATGCCCTGGTGCTCTCGGGCCCGGCCTACCGCACGGGTGCGGCCCGGCTCGCCGCCCGCGGAGCGCTGCGGGTCGGCGCAGGGCTCGTCACCATGGCTTCACCCGCTTCGGCGCTGGCGGAGAATGCGGCTCAGCTCACCGCGATCATGCTGCGCCCTTGCGAGAACTCCGACGACCTCGATGACATGCTCGCCGACGAGCGGCTGAACGCGCTGCTGCTCGGCCCCGGCCTCGGGACCGGCCCGGCGACCTGCGACCTCGTCGCGGTGGCGGCCAATGCCGGGCGCACCCTGGTGCTCGACGCCGACGCGCTCACGAGCTTTCGCAGCGAGGTGCGCACCCTCGCCCGCCACATCCGCGACGGCGAAGCACGGGCCGTGCTCACGCCGCACCAGGGCGAGTTCGCGCGGCTGTTCTCCGGCACGGAGGCCATGGCGGAGGGGCTGACGAAAGTCGAGCGGGCCGCGCGGGCGGCAGACATCGCCGGGGCGGTCGTGGTGCTGAAGGGCGCCGACACGGTGATCGCAGCCCCGGACGGACGCGCGTCGATCAACGACCACGGCACGCCGCATCTCGGCACCGCCGGCTCCGGCGACGTGCTCGGCGGCCTCGTCGCCGGGTTGCTGGCGCAGGGATTGGACCCGTTCGAGGCGGCCTGCGCCGCCGTGTGGCTGCACGGCGATGCGGGCCTGCGGTTCGGGCCGGGGCTGATCTCCGAGGATCTGCCGGAGATGATCCCCGCGGTTCTGCGCGACCTCGCCGATCGCGCCTGACGGTCGCCGCCCGAGGCGGTCAGCCCGCAACCACCGCGTTCCTGCGGCCATAGAGCCCGTAGAACACCAATCCGAGGATGTTCCAGACCGCGAACCAGAGTTGGGTGGTCGCAGGCAGGCTGAAGAACAGATACCCGCAGCCCAGAATCGTGATCGCTCCGATGAGCCATGGGGCCGGGGCGCGGAAGGTGCGGGCGGCATCCGGCGCACGGACGCGCATCACCAGCATGCAGGCCGCCACGGCGACGAAGGCCGCGAGCGTCCCGGCATTGGCGAGTGCGGCGAGTTCGCCCAGCGGGACGAGCCCGGCGAGCACGGTCACCACGGCCGCGGTGAAGAGGGTGATCCGAACCGGCGTTCCGGCGGAGGAGAGTCTTGCCAGGCTCTGCGGCAGCATCCCGTCGCGGGCCATGGTGAAGAAAATCCGGCTCTGGCCGTAGAAGAAGGCGAGGATGACGGTGGGCAACGCGATCACCGCCGAGGCCGCGAGATACTGCGCCACCACCGGCCGGCCGAGTTCGCGTAGGATCAGCGCCAGCGGCTCCGGGCTATCGGCAAAGCGCGTGTAGGACACGGCCCCCACCGCAGCGACCGCGACCGCGACGTAGATCAGGACGCAGGCCGCCATCGATCCGACGATGCCGATGATCAGGTCGCGCCCTGGGTTGCGCGTCTCCTCGGCCGCGGTGGCGATGGCGTCGAATCCGTAGAAGGCAAAGAAGATGATCGCCGCCGCCGCCATGATGCCGCGCTCGACCCCGTCGGCGCTCACGCTCTTCACGAAGCCGAACGGGTTGAACGGTTCGAGATGGCCGGCGTCGAAGGCCGGCAGCGCGAAGACCACGAAGACGATCAGCGCGGCGATCTTCACCAGCACCAGCGCGGCGTTGACCGTGGCGCTCTCGCGCGTGCCGCGCAGGAGCAGCACGGCGACGACGACGATGATCGCGACCGCGGGGAGGTTGACGATCCCGCCCGCATCCGGGCCCTGCATCAGCGCCTTGGGAAACCCGAACAGGTTCTCGAGCAGCGGCGCGGCGTAGCCGGACCAGCCGACCGCCACCGCGCTGACGACGAGCGAGTATTCGAGGATCAGGCTCCAGCCGATGATCCAGGCAAGGATCTCGCCGAGCACGACGTAGCTGTAGGTGTAGGCGCTGCCCGAGACCGGGATCATCGTCGCCATCTCGGCATAGGCGAGGGCCGCACAGGCGCAGATGGCGCCGGCGATGGCGAAGGACAGGATCACCGCAGGCCCGGCCTTGGCCGCCCCGACGCCGATGAGCGTGAGGATGCCGGTTCCGACGATCGCGCCGACACCGAGGGCCATGAGGTGCGGCCAGCCGAGCGTTCGTGCCAGCCGACGCTCTTCACCGTGCTCCAGATGCAAGGGCTTGCGGCGAAGAAGGCTGGAGGTCATTCGGGCTCCTGTCACGCGGTTGTACGAGAGCGCATGGCAGCGTGACCGTCACATCCTCGCGCAAGCGCGGCCGGATGTGCCAGCCCGCGACCCCGCTTCTTCGTTTCAAACGCGCCGACAATTCGGCAATCGTTGCGGGCATCGTCCCGAAAGGGGTTGCGGGCTCTCGGAAAAAGACGATGCCGGCGCGACGGCTCGGAGCATCGTTCCGGATCGGGTATCCCGGACGTTAGGGCGCGAGGTTCACCCGGTCCGCCGCCAGCGCCTCGGCGCGCTTGCGCTCGTCCGGGTTGAGGCCGGCCGTCGCCTGATCGAGGCCGGGGTCGGCGCGGCCCTGCGAGGCCGCGGTGAGGTTCCAGGCCGCCGCCTCGATCAGGTTCTTGGGCACGCCGCGGCCGGCGACGTAGAGCTTGGCGATCCGGTTCTGGGCGATGGCGTTGCCGCGCTGGGCCGCGTGCAGGAAGTAGCGGGCGGCGCGCGGCTCGTCCTTGGGGACGCCGTCGCCGTTGAACAGCCGGATCGCGAACTCGACCTCGGCGCCGAGGTCGCCGTTGTCGGCGGCGCGGCGGAACCATTGCGCGGCCTGCGTCGTGTCCTTGGAGACCCCCTTGCCCTGGAGGTAGAGCACGCCGAGCGCATATTGCGCGGCTGGGATCTCGGCCTCGGCCGCCGCCCGGAAATTGGCCAGGGCGGCGGCCAGATCCGCCGGCTTGTCGCTCGCGAGCTGGATCAGAGCGAGATTGTAGCAGGCGGTGGGCTGTCCCTTGCGGGCCGCTTGTTCGAGCCAAGCCCGGCCGGCCTTCTCGTCCTTGGGCTGTCCGCGCCCGTCCATCGCCATCAGACCGAGGGAGGCCATGGCGTTGGGATCGTTCTGCACGGCCGCCAGCCGGTACCATTCGTGCGCGCGTTTGGGATCCGGCTTGACCCCGAGGCCCTGATTGTAGAGTTCGCCGAGCAGCGTCATCGCCGCGGCGTCCTTGGGGTTCGCTTCGATCCGCTTGGTCGCCTCGCGGAAGGCGGTGACGTAGCGACCGCGCTGATAGGCGCCGTAGGCGGCGTCGGCATTCGGGTTCGCCGTCGTGGGCTGCGCCCCCTGGACATTGGCCGAGTAGGGCGAGGGCAGCTCACGCTTGAGGTTGAGCAGGTTCGGCTTGGCCGGCGTCTGCGCGACAGGCTCCTTCGTGGCCGGCTGCTTCGGGGCCGCGTGCAGAGCGCCGATGTCGAGCGCGAGGACGGCACAGGCGCCTAAGACCGCGAGGGACAGGGTTCCCGCTCGGAGTGCGGCCGTCCCCGTGCGCCCACGCGCCCTTCCCTTCCTCCGCAGAGGGGAAAGGGCTTCGAAGGGCACCGCCACGGTCCTTTCCTCGAAAAAAATCATCGCGCCCGGTCGAGCTGCGCCTGTGCGGCCCGAACCCCTTCGGGATCGTCGAGCCACAGGGCGCTTTCCAGCCCGACGAACTCGGAACCCGTCAGCACGAGCGCCGCGACGTCGTCTGGGGAGGTCGCCACCGCGATGCAGGGCGTCTCGAAGATTTCGGCCCACCACGCCGCACGCTCGCGCACGTCCTCGGCATCGGGGGCGACGCCGTCGGGGAAGAGGCCGCCGACCATCAGGTAATCGACGCCGGTCTCGCCCGCGACCATCGCCGCGTTGCGCGAGCCGAGCACGCCGCCTGTCCCGAGGATGCGCCCATCACGCAGGCGCCCGCGCAGATCGCGCAGAGCGTCTTCGTCGGCGCGGTCGAGATGCACCCCGTCGGCCCCGCCGCGGGCCGCGACGGAGACGATATCGCCGGTAAAGCCCGGCACGCAGACGAGCACCGCCGCACCGCGCTCCTGCGCCGGGGGGGCCAGCCGCTTGACGAGGGCGACGAGGCTGCGCTCGTCGGACGCCGCCAGACGCAGGATCACCGCCGCGACATCCCCCGCAGCGCAGGCGGCATCGAGCGCCCGCGCCGTCGCCTCGGCCTCGGACGTGCCGAGGCCGTAGGGGGTGAGGAGGGCGAGGCGGGGCCGGACCGCGGCCGACTCTGATTCAGCCATGACGGATCACGCGTCGATCTTCGGGTCGAGCGAGCCGTTGGCGTAGCGCTTCGCCATCTCGGCCACCGAGATCGGGCGGATCTTCGAGCCCTGACCGGCGGTGTTGAACTCCTCGAAGCGCTGGCGGCACAGCTTGGTCATCGCCTCCATGGCGGGCTTCAGGTACTTGCGCGGATCGAATTCGGAGGGGTTTTCGGACAGCACCTTACGGATCTGACCGGTCATCGCCATGCGGTTGTCGGTGTCGATGTTGATCTTGCGCACGCCGTGCTTGATGCCGCGCTGGATCTCCTCCACCGGCACGCCCCAGGTCGGCTTCATCTCGCCGCCATACTGGTTGATGATGTCCTGAAGATCCTGCGGCACCGAGGAGGAGCCGTGCATGACGAGGTGGGTCGTCGGCAGGCGGCGGTGGATCTCCTCGATCACGCCCATGGCGAGCACGTCGCCGTCGGGCTTGCGCGTGAACTTGTAGGCACCGTGGCTGGTGCCCATGGCCACCGCCAGCGCATCGACCTTGGTGGCGGCCACGAACTTCACCGCCTCGTCAGGGTCGGTCAGGAGCTGGTCGTGGGAGAGCACGCCTTCCGCGCCGTGACCATCCTCGGCCTCGCCCTGGCCGCTCTCCAGCGAGCCGAGCACCCCGAGCTCGCCCTCGACCGAGACGCCGGCCCAGTGGGCCATCTTCGTGACGTTGCGGGTGATCTCGACGTTGTAATCGTAGTCCGCCGGGGTCTTGCCGTCGGCTTTCAGCGAACCGTCCATCATCACCGAGGTGAAGCCGTACTGGATCGCGGTGGCGCAGGTGGCTTCGTTGTTGCCGTGATCGAGGTGCATGCAGACGGGGATGTGCGGATAGATCTCGACGAGGCCGTCGATGAGCTTGGCCAGCACCACGTCGTTGGCATAGGCGCGGGCACCCCGGCTCGCCTGGAGGATCACCGGCGAGTCGGTGGCATCCGCCGCCGCCATGATGGCGAGCCCCTGCTCCATGTTGTTCAGGTTGAACGCGGGCACGCCGTAGCCGTGCTCGGCGGCGTGATCGAGGAGCTGCCGGAGGGTGATGCGTGCCATGGTTCGATCCTCGTGCGATGCGGCCTCAGCCGGGCCTGTCCCTTGCTGCGGCCTATATAGGTGCGCCGGTGCCGCCAGCCTGCGGCCCGGCGCTGAAATATGCGCGGGTTTGTCGCCGCCGCCCGCGTCGCGGTGCGGCCGATCCGGCCTCAGCCCTGCGTGCGCAGCGCCTCGACGCCGGGCAGCGCCTTGCCCTCCAGCCATTCGAGGAAGGCGCCGCCCGCCGTCGAGACGTAGGAGAAGTCCTCGCCCACGCCCGCATGGTTGAGGGCCGCCACCGTGTCGCCGCCGCCGGCGACGCTGACGAGCTGGCCGGCCCTGGTCCGCCGGGCGGCGTGCTGGGCGACCGCGACCGTGCCCGTGTCGAACGGCGTCAGCTCGAAGGCGCCGAGCGGGCCGTTCCAGACCAGCGTCCGGGCTTCCTCGATGGCGCCGTCGATCGTGGCGATCGAGGAGGCGCCGACATCGAGGATCATCGCGTCGGAGGGCACGGCATCGACCGGTACGGTCTCGTTCTCGGCATTGGCCTTGAACTCGCGGGCCACCAGCGCATCGACCGGCAGGATGATGGTGCAGTTCTTCTCCTTGGCCGCGGCCAGGATGCGCTTGGCGGTCTCGGCGAGATCCTTCTCGCAGAGCGACTTGCCGACATCCTTGCCCTGCGCGTGCAGGAAGGTGTTAGCCATGCCGCCGCCGATCACCAGCATGTCGACCTTGGCGACGAGGTTTTCGAGCAGGTCGATCTTGGTGGAGACCTTGGCGCCGCCGACGATGGCGATGACCGGGCGGGCCGGAGCCTCGAGCCCCTTGGTCAGGGCATCGAGTTCGGCCTGCATCAGGCGGCCGGCATAGGCCGGCAGCAGGCGGGCGAGCCCTTCCGTCGAGGCATGCGCGCGGTGGGCGGCGGAGAACGCCTCGTTGACGTAGATGTCGCCGTTCCGGGCGAGCGCCTTGGCGAAGTCGGGATCGTTCTTCTCCTCGCCCGCGTGATAGCGGGTGTTTTCGAGGAGGAGCACATCGCCGTCCTTGAGCGACGCGACGGCGGAAGCGGCGGCCGCGCCGACGCAATCCTCACCGAACGCCACCGGCCGCCCGAGCTTCTCCGAAAGCGTCGAGAGGATGGGCTTGAGCGAGTCCTTCGGGTCAGGCTTGCCCTTGGGGCGGCCGAAATGCGCCAGCAGGATCACCCGCCCGCCCGCATCGGCGATCTCGCGGATCGTCGGCACCACTCGCTCGATCCGGGTCGCGTCGGTGACGCGTCCGCCCTCCATCGGCACGTTGAGATCGACGCGCAGCAGCACGCGCTTGCCGGGGAGCGGGCCGGCATCGTCGAGGGTGCGGAAATCCGTCATGGCGGCGTCTGATTTCTACGGGTTGGAGGCAGGAGGATTGGCGGGCGTCGTCTGGCTCTGGGTCTGGCTCTTGCCGTCGAGGCTGTGCGGCAGCATCCGGTCGAGGTTCAGCCGCTGCACGGCGACCATCAGCGCGACCGTGAGCACGGCGGTGATGATGGCGGTGAGAACGAGGGCACCGGTGCCGGGCAGGCGGCCGACCCGGTCGGACAGGGTGCGGACTTCGCTGCGCAGGGACGAGAGGTCGACCTGCCGGGCGGCGTCGTTCATCCGGGTCGAGGCCGTCTCGACCTTTTCCTCGACGCGCGAGAGCAGCGCCTCGGAGCGGGCGTACTTGTCCTCGATGCGCGCGGTCTTGTCCTCGATGCGGGCGAGCTGGTCGGCGTGGTTGACGGCGCCGGCGGCAGACAGCTCGGCCTTGCCGACGGTCGGCGGCGCGGCGGCGGGCGTCACGGCGGCGGGCGGCGCGGAGGAGGAAGAGGGGGCGGGGATGAAATCGGTCCCGGAAGGCTTGGCCGGCGAGGTTTCGGTCATCGCGTACGCACCTTGAAGCTTCGGCGAGCCGGGCTCGCCTGAGTGTCTCTCACGAAACTCTCGCTTCACCGTCACGGCAGGCGAGAGGCGGTCGGTCAGCGGGAGTTTCGTGAGGTACTCTATGGGAACTCGAAGACAATCGGGGCGGCCGGCCCGAACGGCCGGCCGCCCCTCGTCAGGCGTAGCTAGTGCGTCAGATCAGCTTGGCCATGGCCACGGCGGTGTCGGCCATGCGGTTCGAGAAGCCCCACTCGTTGTCGTACCAGGACAGGATGCGCACGAAGGTGCCGTCCATGACCTTGGTCTGGTCGAGGTGGAAGGTGGACGAGTGCGGATCGTGGTTGAAGTCGATCGACACGTTCGGCCGGTCGGTCACGCCGAGCACGCCCTTGAGCGGGCCGGCGGCCGCTGCCTTGATCGCGTCGTTGATCTCCTGGACCGAGGTCGCGCGCTTGGCCGTGAACACGAGATCGACCGCCGAGACGTTCGGGGTCGGCACGCGGATCGCGGTGCCGTCGAGCTTGCCCTTCAGCTCCGGCAGGACGAGGCCGACGGCCTTGGCCGCACCCGTCGAGGTCGGGATCATCGAGAGCGCCGCGGCGCGGGCGCGGTAGAGATCCTTGTGCATCTGGTCGAGCGAGGGCTGGTCGTTGGTGTAGGAGTGGATCGTGGTCATGAAACCGCGCTCGATCCCCACCGTATCGTTCAGCACCTGTGCCACCGGCGCGAGGCAGTTCGTGGTGCAGGAGGCGTTGGACACGACGAGATGCTCGCCCGTGAGCTTGTCGTGGTTCACGCCGTAGACGACCGTGAGGTCGGCGCCGTCGGCGGGCGCCGAGACGAGCACGCGCTTGGCGCCGGCGTCGAGATGGGCCTTCGCCTTGTCCTTCGAGGTGAAGATGCCGGTGCATTCCAGCGCGATGTCGACGCCCAGATCGCGGTGGGGCAGCTCGGCCGGGTTGCGCACGGCGGTGACGCGGATGCGCTTGCCGTTGATGACGATGTCGTCGCCCTCGACCGCGACCTCGGCCGGGAAGCGGCCATGCACGGAATCGTAGCGCAGCAAGTGGGCATTGGTCTCGACCGGGCCGAGATCGTTGATCGCGACGACCTCGATATCGGTGCGGCCGGCTTCGATGATGGCGCGCAGCACGTTACGGCCGATGCGCCCGAACCCGTTGATGGCAACCTTGACGGTCACGGCGTGACTCCTTCGAAATGGGGCGCACCCGCGCGCCGATGGGACAACGGTCGGGCCAGCCGGCGGCTTCCGCGCGCGGTGCCCGATGAAGGCGAGACCGCTCCAAGCGGGGCGGCACTGAACGGGGGATGAACCGTGAGGCGGCCCGCAGACGTCCGGTCGGCGGACGGTCTGAGCGGGGAGCCGGAGAAAGTCACGGTCTTGAGAATCCGTAGGGCGGCCCCGCGCCGGGGGATCGGAGCCGGGCGCCGGCTCTCTAACATGGCGCCCGAGGCTGTCAAAGATCGGGGGCAAGCCTGTGAATTGTCTGGAATTTCGAATGCGCTTGGCTGAAACCTGTTCGCAGCGCGGGTTCGGAGTACCGCGAAAGTCCTTCCGCCGCCGGCCGTTTGCGTTCTGGCCGTCGCGGTGCGGGACGCGTTTCGTGGCCGGCTCCGATGGAGTGGCAACCGACGGGTGGAGATGGCGCGAGATATGGCGCGAGCGGATACGAAGGCTGCGCAGGGCAGACGGCAGGACGGCGTCGGGCTGGAAGAGGCGCTGCACCGGCTCGACACGGCGCTGGCGCTGCTCGAGACGGCGGTGGCCCGCAAGCTCGAAGCCGAGCGCAGCCGCGGCGACCGGGAGACGGAGTTCGCCCTGCTGGAGGAGGATCGGGTGCGGCTCGCCGCCGAACTCGATGCGGCGGGCGCGCGGCTCGCCCGGATGAATTCGACCACCGGCGAGGTCAACCGCCGCCTCGATCGCGCCATCGAGACGGTGGAAGACGTGCTGTCCGGCCCGTCCGGGCGCTGAGTTCGAGTCAGGTTCAAACGCGGATGCCGCACGTCAACGTCACCATCGCGGGCAAGAGCTACCGGATGGCCTGCGGCCCCGGCGAGGAGGACCATCTCGCGGCCCTGGCCAAGAGCCTCGACGACCGTGTCACCGAGATGCGCGGCACCTTCGGCGAGATCGGCGACATGCGCCTGCACGTCATGGCCTCGCTGACGCTGGCCGACGAGTTGCTCGAAGCGCGCCGCCGCATCGCCGACCTGGAGCAGCACGCGGCCCAGGGCGTGGCGGATCAGGCCCGGCTCGCGAGCGGTGTCGGCATCGCCGCCGAGCGGATCGACCGGCTGGCGCGGGCGCTGGCGGGTCAGCCGGGCGGCCCCTCCGGTGGCAAGGGCGAGGCCGAGCGCGGCGGATGACCGGGGCGCGGACCTCCCGAGGATGGCTGGATCGTCGCGCCAGCTTCGAATTATCTGAGGCGTGACGCGATCGCCCCTGGCGCCGGGACGCGAGCGCGTCTATCTCTGGCGGGCGGGGCTGCAGAGTTCGTCAGGAGAACTTTCCCCGGGGCCTTATCGACTCCCCAGGGAGCTGTCACTGGCCTCGTCCGTGGACTTGGCCAACACGGCGCCCACCTACACTGTAGGTTTCCCGGGATCGACACTCCAACGGCTCAAGTGGCTCCGCACTCTTCTCCCGAACGCTCCCTGAAGGCGAGCCTCCGCGCCGAGGCACTCAGCCGCCGCGACGCGCTCTCGCCCGAGATCCGCAAGGCCGGCTCGCTGCGCGCCGCCGAGACCATCGCGGCCATTCCCGAGCTGGCCGGGGCGCCGCTGGTCGGCGCCTTCTGGCCGATCCGCTCCGAGATCGACCCGCGCCCTCTGATCGAGCGCCTGTTCGCCCGCGGCCAGCGGGTCGCGCTGCCGAAGGTCACCAAGCAGGGCCTCGTCTTCCGCGAATGGCGCGCGGGCGAGGAACTGGTGACCGGCGGCTTCGGCCTCAGCGAGCCCCGCGACGACCTGCCCCCGCTCGACCCCACCGCCCTGATCGTGCCGCTCGCCGCTTTCGACCGCGCGGGCCAGCGCATCGGCTACGGCGCGGGCTATTACGATCAGGCGATCGAGCGGCTCTCGAAGAACGGCCCGGTGCTGACCGTCGGCATCGCCTTCTCCGTTCAGGAGATTGCGCAGGTCCCGGCCGAACCGCATGACCGCCCGCTCGACCATCTCGTGACCGAGGCCGGTCCCGTGCCGCTCCGGGAAAGCTAGACCTTTCATTTCGCTCGCATCGGCTCTTCCGAGACGCCGGCGACCATCTTTCGGGCCGATGCTGCATGCGCATCCTCTTCCTCGGCGACATCGTCGGACGTCCCGGCCGCTACGCCGTCACCGAACGTCTTCCGTCCTTACGCGAGCGCTGGCGTCTCGATTGCGTCGTCATCAACGGCGAGAACGCGGCCGGCGGTTTCGGCATCACCGAATCGATCTGCGACGAGATCCTCCAGGCCGGCGCCGACGCGGTGACCCTCGGCAACCACTCGTTCGACCAGCGCGAGGCGCTCGTCTTCATCGCCCGCCAGCCGCGTCTGATCCGCCCGGCGAACTACCCGCCCGGCACGCCGGGCCGGGGTGCCGCCGTGATCGAGACGCCCCGCGGGGGGCGTGTCCTCGTCGTCAACGTGATGGGCCGGATCTATCTCGACCCGCTCGACGACCCCTTCGCCGCGGCCGACCGGGAACTCGATGCCTGCCCGCTCGGTGCGGCGGCGGATGCGGTGATCGTCGACATGCACGCCGAGGCCACCAGCGAGAAGCAGGCCATGGGGCATTTCCTCGACGGCCGCGCGAGCCTCGTCGTCGGCACCCACACCCATGCGCCGACCGCCGATCACCGCATCCTGCCGGGCGGCACCGCCTACCTGTCGGATGCCGGGATGTGCGGCGACTACGATTCCGTGCTCGGCATGCAGAAGGACGAGCCGGTGCGCCGCTTCCTTCAGAAGACGCCGGGCTCACGGCTCGAGGCGGCCACCGGCGAGGGCACCTTGTGCGGCATCGCGGTCGAGACTGACGACGCGACGGGGCTGGCCAAGCGGGTCTGGGCCGTGCGCCTCGGACCGCATCTGGAAGAGACCTGGCCGCGCGAGTGGGATTGAGGCCGCGCCTATCGTATGTCCAGAGAGCTACTCCTCGAA
Source organism: Methylorubrum sp. Q1 (assembly GCF_004683995.1). Classification (NCBI taxonomy): domain Bacteria; kingdom Pseudomonadati; phylum Pseudomonadota; class Alphaproteobacteria; order Hyphomicrobiales; family Methylobacteriaceae; genus Methylorubrum; species Methylorubrum sp. Q1. Next base: position 220,959 of record NZ_SRHQ01000001.1, read on the forward strand.
GCTCTCAAAAAAATACCATTGGAATCCGGCCCTTTACTCAAATGTCGTTCGAGAGATCCTTCAATGACGGCTCTACGAATCCTTACGAATCGGCCATGAGCAGGAATGATCGACTTGGAACTTTTTCCTATACGGTGTATACCCAGCTCCAAGCAATGCTATACATTCGGGCACTGACTCGGGGGTAGCAAAAACACTTCTAAAAGCAATTCCTAGATATTTCCAATTCTCGTCGTTTGTTGTTTTCTGCTCCTCGCCAATCACAACCCTCGGCCCCGACGCACTCATGACGTCGATAACGATAGTTTCACCGCCGCCACCTATGCCAACAAGCCAATTCTCGGATGTTTGATACAAATTGATTTCGCCAGCCGGCCCCCAATCCGCCCATAGCTTCGTCGATATCGTTCCGCGTGGAGTGTCTACACGCAGAACAAAAGGCAGTGTTCCCCATCCACCTCCCCACGTTTGGAAGCGGGCAACAGCATTACCCATTGGAAGAGGCACGACAGCTTCCTCCACAGGCCAAACAGACGTGTAGATCTGAAGAATTAGCCATAACGAGGCGCCCGTGATCAGGACGATCGGAAGGCAACCCAACCTCTTCATCGTGATCTCACTTGTACCCACACGGCTCACGGCTTCTGTCTAACGTCTCTGCCTAGCTTGCAAGCCTGGCTTTGCGGGCGAGTGCACCGTCCGCATCGACGGCGCATGAGCCCGCTCCCGGATGATCGGTCACGGGCGGATCTCGACAGATCGGACGGCTTGCCACGATTCGCGACCAGGGAAGGCTGCCGTTGGCCCGATTACCCGATCGGCCGCGACTTGATCGCGGCAGGCCGAGCCGCCACAGTGCCGCCGGTTTCGACACAGCGGTGCCGCCGGTCCCGGCGTCAGGCCCAACACGAGTATGGACCCGATGGCGGCCCGTTCCGCGTCCCTCGACATGCCTCCCCTCGCCAAGCCCGGCATGACGCTGGTGCGGATGCTGGTGTTCCTGGCGCTCGCGGGCTTTCTCGCCTTCGTCCTCTACAAGCAGATCACCCCGGCCTTCCTCGCCAATCCGGGCCTGAACGGGCTGATCCTTGGCGTGCTGCTGATCGCGGTGCTGCTTGCCTTCGGGCAGGTGACGCGGCTGTTTGGCGAGGTGCGCTACGTCAACGCGGTCGCCGCCGGGCAGAACCCGAAGGACCGGCCGGCCCTGCTCGGGCCGCTGCTGCCCGCCATCGCGGCGCGGCGCGAGGGGATGACGCTGTCGAGCACGCGGGCGCATCTCGACACCACCGCCGTGCGGCTCGACGAGGGCCGCGAAATCCTGCGCTACATCGCCGGCATCCTGATCCTACTCGGCCTGCTCGGCACCTTCTGGGGCCTGATCGAGACGCTCTCGGCGGTGGGCTCGGTGATCGGCGGCATGCGCGGCGGCGGCGACGCGGCTGTGATGTTCGACGAACTCAAGAGCGGACTCGCCGTGCCGCTCTCCGGCATCGGCCTCGCCTTCTCCGCCTCGCTGTTCGGCCTCGCCTCCTCCCTGATCGTCGGCTTCCTCGACCTTCAGGCAGGTCAGGCCCATTCGCGCTTCCACAACGAGCTGGAGGATTGGCTCGTCTCCGGCGAGGAGCAGGCAGTCGCCACGGCCACCGTCGCGGCACGCCCGGCGCCGGAGCACGACCCCGCCGTCGCCCGCGAGTTGCAGGCGGCGGTGGACCGCCTGAGCGGCGTCATCGCCGAGGGGGCCGGGGGCCGAGGTGCGACCCAGGCCATGACCAACCTCGCCGAGGGCATCCAGGGGCTCGTGCAGCACATGCGCGCCGAGCAGCAGATGATCCGCGACTGGGTCGAGGCCCAGGCTGCCCGAGAGCGGGAGCTGAAGCAGGTGCTCGAACGGCTGGCGCGCGAGAAGGTCAACTGAGAGCATGGCGTCGATCCGCGCGCGCGCGCAGCGCAGCCTCAACGTCTGGCCGGGCTATGTCGATGCGCTGGCAACGCTCCTGCTCGCCGTCGTCTTCCTGCTCACCGTCTTCGTGGTGGGGCAGTTCTTCCTCTCGCAGGAGCTGACGGGACGCGATGCGGTCCTGACCCGCCTCAACCGGCAGATCGCCGACCTGACCGACCTGCTGGCGCTGGAGCGGTCCGGCCGCCGCGCCCAGGAAGAGGCGGCGTCCGGCCTGCGCAACACCCTGACCGCCACGGAAGCCGAGCGCGACCGGCTCCGGGCGCTCGCCGATGCCAGCGAGGCGGCCCAGGGCAAGAGCGCCGACGTCGATGCCCAGCTCGCGGCCGAGCGCGGCGCGACCCAGCGGGCCCAGAATCAGGTCGAGCTTCTGAACGAGCAGATCCGTGCCCTGCGCCGACAGCTCGCGGCGCTCGAAGACGCGCTGGCGGCCTCCGAATCCCGCGACCGGGAGAGCCAAGCCCGCATCGCCGAACTCGGCAGCCGCCTCAACGTGGCGCTCGCCCAGCGGGTGCAGGAACTCGCCCGGTACCGCTCCGACTTCTTCGGGCGGCTGCGTCAGGTCATCGGCACCCGTACCGATGTCCGCATCGTCGGCGACCGCTTCGTGCTGCAATCCGAGGTTCTGTTCGCCGCCGGCTCCGCCGCGCTGAAGCCCGAGGCCGGACCGGAACTCGACCGGATCGCCGGGGCGATCCTCGACATCGCGCGGGAAATCCCCGCCGACATCCCCTGGGTGCTGCGCGTGGATGGCCACACCGACGCCCGCCCGATCCAGTCGGCGCAATTCCCCTCGAACTGGGCGCTGTCGGCGTCGCGTGCCATCGCCGTGGTGCAGTATCTGCGGAGCAAGGGCCTGCCGCCGCAGCGCCTCCTGGCCGGCGCCTTCGGCGAGTTCCAGCCGCTCGATTCGGGAACGAGCGAGGAGGCCTATTCCAGAAATCGCCGGATCGAGATGAAGCTGACGGAGCGGTGATGGCGCGGCACGATGGCTTGCGGAAATCACCATACGGCCTAATCTTCGGCCATGACGGTCGAGGCACTCTACATCCTGCGCCGACAGGCACCGCGATCCGCTTTCAAGGATCTCGACCGGGTCGTACTGACGGCCGACGTGACGACCGATGACGGCGACACGGTCGCCGCCGGCTCCGAGGGAACGATCGTCGGCGTGTGGCGCGACGGCGCGGCCTACGAAGTGGAATTCACGACACCTGTCGCCGGGCTGGCAACGGTACTGCCGAGCGCCCTGGCCCCGAAGCCTTGAGCAGGCCAACTCGATCGCCGACAGCCTTTGCCATCAGTTCAGAGAAGATCGGCGGCTATCTCTTGAACCCAGCGCATCCCGACGGTGGATCGAAGGCCCGCTTCCTGGCGGTTTTCGGATTCTCCGGCGATGCACCCGAGATTCTGGCGCAAGCACTCCTCGCCCACGCCAAGCCGGAGCACTTGGCGAATGAGGGACTGACGCCCCTCGGTGACGTCAAGCTCATCTACGAGGGCCCGCTTCAGGCGCCGAATGGCCGCTCGCCCTTCGTGCGGACGGTTTGGCGCCTTCTGCCCGACGACACAGCTCATTTCGTGACGGCCGTGCCCTTGAAGGAGCGTCGCTAAGCGCCTGTTTTTGCGGCGCCTTTTCCGAAAGCCGGTGATTACCCTTCGGGGCGATGCGCTAAAACTCGCTCCGATAGGCGAACAACCCCGGCACGCCGCCGGTCATCACGAACAGCACCGCCGCGCCGCGCTCGTACAGGCCGGCGCGCACGTCGTGGAGCAGCCCCGCGAACGCCTTGCCGCTGTAGACGGGATCGAGCAGCAGCCCCTCCGTGCGGGCCATCAGCCGCACCGCCTCGCGCATGCCCTCGGTCGGGATGCCGTAGCCCGGCCCGCGATGGGCGCCGTCCACGAGAATGGCGTCATCGGAGAGCGTCTGGCTGCCGTCGATCAGCGCCAGGGTGTCGCGGGCCCTGGCCAGCGTCGCGGCCGTCGCCTCGGGCTCGGGGGCGAGAACCGTGTAGGATTGGGCGAGATGAGGGTCGCGGCCGGCGGCAGCGAGGCCGGCGGCGAGCCCCGCATGGGTGCCCGAACTGCCGTTCGGCGCGACGATGCGGGCGAAGGCGAGGCCGAGATTGGCCGCCTGCTCCAGGATCTCGGCGGCGCAAGCCGCGTAGCCGAGGCAGCCGAGCGGGCTCGACCCGCCGGAGGGGAAGACGTAGACGCGCCGCCCCTCCGCCCTCAACGCCTCCGCCCGCGCCTCGGCCTGCGGCAGCGAATCCGCCTCGCCCGGCAGCAGATGGACACGGGCACCGAAAAGGTCCTGCAACAGCCGGTTGCCGTTGGCGGTATAATCGGCGTCCTCCCGCGGAACGCTGCGGGTGAGGAACAGCTCGCAGGCCAGCCCCATCCGCGCAGCGGAGGCGGCGGTGAGCCGGGCGTGGTTCGATTGCAGCGCGCCGACAGTGATCACCGTATCCGCCCGCTCCGCCAGCGCCTGCCCGAGCAGGAATTCGAGCTTGCGCAGCTTGTTGCCGCCCAGGCCCACGGGGCCGATGTCGTCGCGTTTCACGAACAGGCGGACGCCGTTCAGCTCGGGCCCGAGATGGGTCGAGAGACGGTCGAGGGAGCGGATCGGCGTCGGCCCATCGGTGAGTGCGACACGGGGGAAGCGGGTGAGATCCATCGATCGCCTTCGTCTGCGTTAGCGCATCATCTTTGTCCGAAAGCCGGCGGCCGCCTTTCGGGATGATGCTCTATTCCGCCGCGTGTTTCGGGCGCGGGTCGCGCGCCCGGGCGCTGTCGTCGAAACTGTCGGCGAATTGCAGGCTCGCGAGCTGCGCATAGAGGGCGCCGCGGGCGAGCAGGCTCTCATGCGTGCCCTCCTCGACGATCCTTCCGCCGTCGAAGACGAGGATGCGGTCGGCCGCACGGATGGTCGCGAGCCGGTGGGCGATCACCAGCGTGGTGCGGCCCTGCATCAGCCGGTCGAGGGCGTTCTGCACCGCGCGCTCGCTCTCGGCATCGAGCGCCGAGGTCGCCTCGTCGAGGAGAAGGACCGGCGCATCCTTGAGGATGGCGCGGGCGATGGCGATGCGCTGGCGCTGCCCGCCCGAGAGCGTGGTGCCGCGCTCGCCGAGCATTGTTGCGTAGCCCTGCGGCAGGGCGCGAACGAAGCCGTCGGCGTTGGCGAGGCGCGCCGCCTCCTCGACCTCCGTCTCGCTGGCGCCGGGGCGGCCGTAGCGGATGTTTTCCAGAACCGTCCCGGAGAACACCACCGGATCCTGCGGCACCAGGGAGAGGCGAGCGCGCAGGGCGTCGAGATCGGCCTGCGGCAGCGGCACGCCGTCGATCGTCACGCGCCCCTCGTCGGGGTCGTAGAAGCGCAGCAGCAATTGCAGCACCGTGGTCTTACCGGCTCCCGACGGGCCGACGAGGGCGATCCGCTCGCCGGGCGCCGCCGTGAAGGAGATACCGTCCAGCGCCGCGTGTTCGGGCCGGGTCGGGTAGCGGAAGCGCACCGCCTCGAACGCGACCGCGCCACGGGCCGGGCTCGGCAGCGCGACCGGATGCTCGGGGGACTTGATCGCCGGCTCGGCGGCCAGGATCTCGCCGAGCCGCTCGGCGGCGCCCGCGGCCTGGGCGAGTTCGCCGTAGACCTCGGAGAGCTGGCCGAGGGCGCTGGCGCCGAACACGGCATAGAGCACGAATTGCGAGAGCTGGCCGGCGCTGGTGGTGCCCGCGAGCACGCCCTTGGCGCCGTACCACATCACGCCGACGACCGAGGCCGAGATCAGGAAGATCGCCACGCCGGTGAGCAGGGCGCGGGCCGTGATCGAGACGCGCGCCGCCCGGTAGGCGTTCTCCGAGGCTTCCGCGAAGCGCTCGGCGGTGGCGCGGCCCATGCCGAAGGCCTGCATGGTGCGCACGGCCCCGACGGCTTCCGCCGCGTAGGCCGAGGCGTCGGCGAGCCGGTCCTGCGCCGCACGCGAGCGCCGCCGCACGCCGCGGCCCGACAGGATCAGCGGAAACACGATGAGCGGAATCGCGGCGAGAACCAGGATCGACAGGCCGGGGCTCGTCCAGACCATCATCGCCACGGCACCGACGAAAAGGAACAGGTTGCGCAGCAGGATCGAGATCGAGACCCCGAACACCGCCTTGACCTGCGTGGCATCCGCCGTGAGCCGCGAGACGATCTCGCCGGATTGCGACTTGTCGAAGAAGGTCGGGTCGAGGCTCGTCAGCCGCGCGAACACGGCCGAGCGCAGATCCGCGACGACACGCTCGCCCAGCGTCACCACCGAATAGTAGCGGCCCGCACTCGACACCGCGAGCACCGCCACCACCACGAGCAGCGCCAGGAAGTAGGAATTGATGAGCGCCTGCCCCTCCGGCGAGAAGCCGTGGTCGATCACCCGGCGAATCGCGATCGGCACGACGAGCGTCGCGCCCGACGCCGCGATCAAAGAGATCAGCGCCGCGAGGATGCGGCCCCGGTAGCGGCTGGCGAAGGGAATCAGCGGTTTGAGTGCTCCGAGCGGCGCCCGCCCCCGGAGAGCCGCCTGCGGATCGTCTCCTGCGCCGGACGACGCATCACGCTTGCGGGCCATCATTCCTCGACATCGTTTCGTCCCGTTCCGTGCCGTTTCTGTCGTGTCGTCTTTGCCTGGGATCATCGCATACGCAGCGACCGCCAGGATTTCCAGTTCGTGCCGGACCGGCGGGCAGATCGCGGCCGATATCCATGGCATCGGTTCGCGGAAAACCGCCGATGCGCCCGCGCTCTCTTGTTCCTCGTCCGAGGCTGAGGTATAGGCGCGCCTTCATCGGAATGCGCGCGATGTTTTGCCCCTGGCTCCTCCCCTGAGTGGCGGGGTCGGTCGGCGTGCTACCTCAGGAATTCGTCATGGCAAAGAACGAGGCCGCCAAGGCCAAGGGGACCGAGCACCCCGACTACCACTTCATCAAGGTCGTGATGACCGATGGCTCCGACTACAAGACCCGCTCGACCTACGGCAAGGAAGGCGACGTCCTCAACTTGGACATCGACCCGTCCACCCACCCGGCCTGGACGGGCGGCGAGCAGAAGATGCTCGATCGCGGCGGGCGCGTCTCGCGCTTCAACTCGCGCTTCGGCGGCCTCGGCTTCGGCAAGAAGTGATTGTTCGGATTTGGGCGCAAGCCCGAATCGACCAGACGGCGCCGCTCGCGGCGCCGTTTTCGTTTGCGCGGACGATCTGACGGCGAGCCCCGCACGTGCGACGTCTGCGGACCAGGCTGCAGGCTGAGTGCCTCTCATAAAACGCCCGCTGCGCCGTCCTCGCCAAAGGGAGAACGGTCAGAGATCGGGAGTTTTGCGAGGCACTCTGAACCGCATCGGCACAATCGGGCCGCGGGGCGCGGCCGTCGGCCTGCGCTGCCGTGGCCAGCCGAACGGCAAGGCGATTCAGCCGGGATAATCCGGGCCGGGGCGTCAGCCCGCGAGACCGACCGCGGGCAGTCCGAGCGTGTCGCGCGCTCCGGATCCAGCCCGGAATGCGGGCCGGATCGGGGCAAGGACGGCCGAAATCACTCTCCGCCGAACGCGGCGCGCAGACGGCCGAACTGGGCAGTCACCGGGCTTTCCCGCGGCACCGGAGCGGGGCGATCCTCGCTGATGAGCGCATCGAGGTGGAGGATGCGCGTGTGAAGCCGGCGCGAACGGCGCACGAGATCCTGCAGCCGCAGCGGCAGGACAGTGAAGGCATCGCCGGCCTCGGGCAACGCGCGCTCCGGCTCGGCGAGCTTGACGCGGGTCTTCTCCTCCTGCGCCTGAACCAGCGAGATCTCACCCTCGGAGACCGCGCGCTGCACCAGCAGCCACGAGGCGATCTGCATCAGCCGGGTCGTGAGGCGCATGCTCTCGCTGGCATAGGCGAGCGTGGCATCGCGGGAGATCAGCCGCGATTCGGAGCGCCCTTCCCCGTCGAGATAAGCCGCCGTCTCCTCGACCAGCAGCATGCCCTCGCGGAACAGGGTCTTGAAGCCTTCCGAGGTCACGTAGGACTCGCCGAAGCTCACCCACTCGCGATCGTCCCGGAACGTGACGTCGAACTCGGTCATCCTGCCTCCTGTACCGCCAGCGAACCATCTGCCCCGGAGCGGGACGATGCCGGTGCGAATGCGGCCAGTGGGGCAAGTGTAGCGCCGAACGCGAGCCGGGAGGAGGTTCAGGTCTTTTTAACGTTAATGGCAGCGGCCGGCACCAGGCGGGGAGCGCAGCGCTTGGCGTGCGGCAAACTTGGCGTGCGGCAAAAAAAGAAGCCGCCCCCAGGAGGAGCGGCTTTCGTGAGTCTTACAGGGAGGCATCAATCAGACTGGAAAGAGATCCCAATCAGGATCCAGACAATCTGGATGTGCTTCTTGATAGAACGGAAAGGTTAACGCTCGGTTAAGGAGCGGGCCGTGGATTTCGGCGGCACACGCCCGCGAAGACCCTAATCAGGACTCGACCGACCGCAACATTACGGTCCGATAGCCACCGCTGCCGGCCGAACCGGTCTCGGAATCGCTTAAGGCGGCGCCGCGGCGGGCGGTGCCGTCATGGGCCGGGCGCCGTCATTGACTTGCGGCGCCCCCTCCGCCATAAGCCGCGCCATTGCGAAGCGGCGCCCCGTTCCGGGCGCCCTTCGCGTTTGCAGATCCCATTTCGAGGCTTACGCACGGTCCGCGCGCTCATCGGCAGCGCCGCCGGGCCGATACCTCGGCCGCCGGAGACCGACCATGAAGAGAACCTATCAGCCCAGCAAGCTCGTTCGGAAGCGCCGTCACGGCTTCCGCGCCCGCATGGCCACCGCCGGCGGCCGCAAGGTCATCGCGGCCCGCCGCGCACACGGCCGCAAGCGCCTCTCGGCCTGACAAGCGCCTCTCGGCCTGATACGTCCCGCGGCGACGCCCTTCGCGCGACGCCGCCTTTTGCAACACGAGCCCGCGAATCGGGATCGGAGCGCCCGTGCCGACGATCGGACGTCTCCGGCGGCGCCCGGATTTCCTGGCAGCCGCCCAGGGCCGGCGTTTTCATACGGAACGCATGAGCGCCCAAGGGCGCCTGCGCGATCCGGGCGAGACGCGCGACGGCGCGACCGCCGAGGGTCTCTTCCTCGGCTTCACCATCACCAAGCGCGTAGGGCATGCGACCGAACGCAACCGGATACGGCGACGCCTGCGCAGCGCCGTTGCCGCCGTGGCGGCGGATGCGCCTGCGATCGGAGCGGATGTCGTGGTGATCGCCCGGCGCCCCGCCCTCGACGCCGCGTTCGACAGCCTCGTCGCGGATCTGCGCCGCGCGCTCCATGCGGTGACGCGCCCGGCCACGCCGCGCTCCAGCGACTCCGCCCGGCCGACCCCACCCCGGCGCGGCGGCTCCCGCGCCGGGCGCGGTGCGTCGACTGGCGGCCCTCCGCCTCTTCCCCCCACATCGAAAGCGCCTGACGGATCGACCGATGGGTAACGACAAGACGAACATGTTCGTCGCCATCGCCTTGTCGCTGGTGGTCCTGCTTGGCTGGCATTACTTCGTCACCGGGCCGGCCAGCGAGCGGCAGCGACAGGCGGCGCAGAGCCAGACCGCTCAGACGGGCGCACCGCAGACGGCCGATGGCATCCCGTCGCCGAGTCCGCGCGAGGGCAGCCCCAACGCGCCCGCTCCCGGCACCCTGCCGGGTGCCGCGGCGCAGGGGCCCGTGTCCCGCGAGGACGCGCTGGCCCGTTCCGCGCGCGTTCGCATCGACACGCCGGCCCTCTACGGCTCGATCGGCCTCAAGGGTGCGCGCATCGACGACGTGAGCCTGAAGAACTACCACGAGACCGTCAGCGACGAGAGCCCGCGCATCGTGCTGCTCTCGCCCACCGGCAGCGCCAACCCGTACTATGCCGAGTTCGGCTGGGTCGGCGCCAATGCGGGCCCGCTTCCCAACGCCGACACCCTCTGGAAGGCGGACGGCGAGTTGCTGGCGCCCGGCCGGCCGCTGGCGCTGACCTGGGAGAACGGTCAGGGACTCGTCTTCAAGCGCATCGTCGCCGTGGACGACAAGTTCATGTTCACCGTGCGCGACGAGGTGGAGAACACCTCGGCCAACCCGGTGACGCTCTATCCCTACAGCCTCGTCTCGCGCTGGGGTAAGCCGCAGACCCAGGGCTATTACGTCCTGCACGAAGGCCTGATCGGCGTGCTCGGCAACGACGGCCTGCAGGAATACACTTACGACAAGGTCGGCAAGGAGCCGGCCTATGGCGGAGCCGCCACGCTGGGCAAGGCCTGGACGAACGTGACCGGCGGCTGGGTCGGCATCACCGACAAGTACTGGGCCGCCGCCGCGATCCCGGAGCAGGACAAGCCCTTCACCGGCGCCTTCACCGAGCGCACCGACGGCGCGACCAAGATCTACCAGACCTCCGCGCGCGGCGACGCCGTCACCGTGGCGCCGAACGCGTCGTCCGTGACGACGCAGCGCCTGTTCGCGGGCGCCAAGGAGGTCAACCAGATCAACGCCTACGAACGCGAGTTCGGCATCAAGCAATTCGACCTGATGATCGACTGGGGCTGGTTCTGGTTCCTGACCAAGCCGATGTTCCGGGCGCTCGACTTCTTCTTCCACCTCATTGGCAATTTCGGTGTCTCGATCCTGCTCGTGACGCTGATCCTGAAGCTGTTCTTCCTGCCGATCGCCAACCGCTCCTACGTCTCCATGGCCAAGATGAAGGCCGTGCAGCCGGAGATGACCTCCATCCGGGAGCGCTACAAGGACGACCGGACGAAGCAGCAGCAGGCGATGATGGAGCTGTACAAGAAGGAGAAGATCAATCCGGTCGCCGGCTGCTGGCCGGTGCTGATCCAGATCCCGGTCTTCTTCGCGCTCTACAAGGTGCTGTTCATCACCATCGAGATGCGGCACGCGCCGTTCTTCGGATGGATTCAGGACCTCGCCGCGCCCGATCCGACGAGCATCGTCAACCTGTTCGGCCTGCTTCCGTTCACGCCGCCCGAGTATATCCCGATCCATCTGGGCGTGTGGCCGATCATCATGGGCATCACGATGTTCATCCAGATGAAGATGAATCCCGCGCCGCCGGACCCGGTCCAGGCGCAGGTCTTCGCCTTCATGCCGATCGTGTTCACCTTCATGCTCGGCTCGTTCCCCGCCGGCCTCGTGATCTACTGGGCCTGGAACAACACCCTCTCGGTCATCCAGCAATACGTCATCATGCGCCGCAACGGCGTGAAGGTGGAGTTGTGGGACAACCTCAAGGGCATGTTCAAACGCGGCAACAAGAGCGCCGCGGCCAAGGGCTGATATCGAAGGCTGACGCTCGACCGCCGAGCGCCGACCTCCCCCAAGGGCATCGTCCTGGACGCTTGATCCGAGACGATGCCCTAAACTATTGTTTTGCATCATCTTCATCCGAAAGCCGACCACCTCCTTTCGGGACGATGCTCTAGCGGGGAGGAGGTCGGCGGCGGGGTGGTGCGGAATGCGCCGCCGAGCATCGGCCGGCATCCCCCCATCCCTCCCCTTGCCCGCAAGGGGGGAAGAAGCGCGCAGCCTCATGACCGACGACGCCACAGACGCCCCCTCCCCCGAGCTGCTCGAAGCCGGCCGCCTGCTGTTTGCCGGTAGCGCGGACTTCGCCACCGCCGCCCCGGCCCTCGGTGCGTTGCCGCCGATGGAGGGTGTCGAGATTGCCTTTGCCGGCCGCTCCAATGTCGGCAAGTCGAGCCTCGTCAACGCCCTGACCGGGCGCAACACCCTCGCGCGGACCTCGCACACGCCGGGGCGCACCCAGCAGCTCAACTTCTTCCGGATCGGCGAGCGCCTGACCCTCGTCGACATGCCGGGCTACGGTTACGCAGCGGTGGAAAAAGCCAAGGTCGAGGCCTGGACCAAGCTGATTCACGCCTACCTCAAGGGCCGGTCGAACCTCGCGCGCGTCTACCTGCTGATCGATTCCCGGCACGGCCTCAAAGAGATCGACACCGATCTGCTCGACGGGCTCGACAAGGCTGCGGTCTCCTATCAGATCGTGCTGACGAAGGGCGACGCGCTGAAAAAGGCCGAGATCGACCGGCGCATCGCCGGCATCCATGCCGCGCTGGCCAAGCGCCCGGCGGCCTATCCCGAAGTGCTGCTGACCTCGAGCCGCGACGACCGCGGCGTGGCGGAACTGCGCGCCAGCATCGCCCGGCTGCTGCAGGAGCGCGGCGCGTGACCGGCCTCGACCGCCTTCTTGCCGCGCTCGCGGCGCTGGCCGGCGGGCTCGGCGTCGCGGCGAGTGCCGCCGCAGCGCATACCAGCGGCGGCGAGACGCTGAAGACCGCCGCACAATTCCTGATGTTCCACGCCCCCGCCGTGCTGGCACTCACGGTCCTCGCCGCGACCGGCTTCGTCCGCGGCGGCCTCGTCCGCCTCGCGGCGGCGGCGCTGCTCATCGGCCTCGCGCTGTTCTCGGGCGATCTCGCCCTGCGGGCGCTGACGGGCACACCGCTCTTTCCGATGGCAGCACCCAGCGGCGGCGTCGTGCTGATGGCCGGCTGGCTGCTCGCGGCGGTCGCGATGCTGGTGCCTGCGCGGCGCTGAGAGTTCGCCCCGTCGGCGTCTCATACGGCATCCGGTCGTTCGCTCCGGTCTCGTGCCCTTCTCCGTCATCGCGAGGCGAGGCGTCAGCGATCCAGGGCGCGACCTCTCCGAACAGGGCGGAGCCCTGATTCGCTTCGCGGTGGCTCGCGAGACGGGGGGAACCGGGCCGATCGACCGGACCCCGTATTACGCCTGCCTGTCAGCGCCCGGGGCTACGCCCCGGTCGTGACGGGCGGCCCATAGCGGGACCGCCCGGAGCCCGCATCACCCCGGCAGGACCGGCGGGTGATATTCCAGCGTGAAGGCCAGCGCCCAGAGCAGGAACAGCACCACCGGCAGGTGGACGATGAGCTGGAGGAAGCTGAAGCCGACGATGTCGCGGGCCTTCAGGCCGAGGATGCCGAGCAGCGGCAGCATGAAGAACGGATTGATGAGGTTCGGCAGGGCCTCGGCCGCATTGTAGACCTGCACCGCCCAGCCGAGATGCACCTTCAGCTCGTTGGCCGCCTGCATCACGTAGGGGGCTTCAAGAAGCCATTTGCCGCCGCCCGAGGGGATGAAGAAGCCGAGCAGGGCCGAGTAGACGCCCATGGCGAGCGGGAACGAGCCTTGCGTGTTCATCGCCACGAAGGCGTGGGCGATGACGTCCGAAAGGCTGTGGCCGGCGGCGTTCTTGGCGCCCGTCAGGATCGCGGCGATGGCGGCGTAGAACGGGAACTGGATCAGGATGCCGGCGGTGGCCGGGACTGCCTTGGAGAGTGCGGCCAGGAAGTGCCTGGGCCGCCAGTGCAGCACGAGGCCGGCCATCAGGAACAGGAAGTTGTAGGTATTGAGGTTGGAGATCGCGATCATCCAATCCTGGCGCGCGAACTCCTGGATCAACCAGCCCGCCGCCAGCAGGCCGATGAGGATCGTCAGGACGGGCGCGTGCTCCAGCCACTCGCCGGGCTGCTTGGGCGGGGCGACGCTGTCCTCCTGCTTGGAGACATCGACGCCGAGATCCTGCGCCGTCACCGCCGTCTCACGGCCCGGCGCGGAGGCGAACGCGATGATGGCCGACATCGCCACGAGGATGGCGGCGATCAGGATCGACTGCCACAGGAAGATCGTCTCGCTGAACGGGATCACGCCGGTGATCGGCAAGAGGCCCGGCGGCAGGCTTTTCGGGTTGGCCTGAAGCTGCGCCGCAGACGAGGACAGGCCCATCGCCCAGGTCGCGCCGAGGCCGAGATAGGCAGCGGCGCCCGCCGCGCGGTAATCCATCCGCAAGTCGGTGCGGCGGGCGAGCGCGCGGGCGAGCAGGCCGCCGAAGATCAGGCTGAGCCCCCAGCTCAGGAGCGAGGAGAGCATGGTGGCGAGCGCCACGTATCCGATGGCGCCGCGGCCGGTCTTGGGCACCAGCGCCATCCGGTCGATCAGGGCCTGCATCGGGGCGGAGGTCGCCACCACGTAGCCGCCGATGGTGACGAAGACCATTTGCATGGTGAAGGGAATCAGGGTCCAGAACCCGTCGCCGAAGCTCTTCGACACCGCCTGGACCGGCGCGCCGTTGATGAGCGCCGCCGACGCCACGATGACGACGGCGAGGGCCACGAACACGAAGGCGTCGGGAAACCACTTCTCCGCCCAATCGGTGAAGCGGAGTGCGAGGCGGGCCATGGCCCGCTCCTCGGTCCGCTTGCGGGGCTCTGCGGGCGCATCCATCGGCGTCGGCTCCTCATCCGCGGCGCGAACGGCCGCGGTTAGGCCCTGTTAGAGAGGGAGCCGACGCCGGGTTCAAGCCGGTCCGGTGACGAAACCTCAGCGCTCACAGAAATCGAGATTGGCCGGACGTCGGGGCATCTCGTTCACGTTCCGGGTCTCACCGAGCCGGGTCGTCGTCAGCGGAATCTCCTTCCCGACCGTCTCAATCCGGACCTTCCGCACCCAAGCTCGCCCGTAGCCCTTGAGGAAGAACCCGTAATGGAGACTGGCGGCCTGTTCCGTCACGTCGAGGACGATGCTGCGGCGCGTCCAGTCCGTCGTTCCCTTGAGCGGCCCGTCGGTCTGCCGCTCCATCATGTTGTCGAAACTGAGCCCGCGCCGCTCGTATCCATCGACGCGCATCCACAACGTGGCACCATCGGCGTCTTCGACTTTCAGCTCAGCCGTCAGTCTCAGGCGCTGGCCGAGGAAGTCCTGCGCGCCGATGCTCTGCATGAGCACGGCGATCAGCCCGGTCAGATCATAGCCCTGGCCGCGCGCGACGATGCTCTCGATCAAAGCGGCGCCGGGCCGATCGGGATCGAGGCCGAGGCGGTGCGTGGTGTCGCTGACGGAGCCGACGACATACCAATCCTTCGGCAGCGTCAGCGGCGCCTTTCCCGGCCCCACTGGCTTCTCCAGACGAGCGGACAGGACGTTCCAGTCCGAAAATCCGAATTGGCGGGCGACCAGTTCGAGGCAGGCACTGTGGGGTAGGTCGATGCGGCGCTCGGACAGGGAGGTCCGTAGCGTCCTGGCCATCGATTTGGCGTTCGCTATATCGAGCATGGTCGAGCCTTCGCTTGGGCGCGTTCGGCGTCAGTGCTCGCGTTGCTGACAGGCGGCCCAAACAAGGGGTCGATCCGAGAATCGGCCGTGCGTTCACCGTTCCCCGAGGGGTGCGAGCGGCGGGCCGCACGGGGCCAACGACGCGAAGCTAGGGCGAGTCGGTTCCGACGGTCAAGCCTGGGCCGGCACCCGCAGGAATTCCACCGCCGGCCCCTGCCCGTCCGAAAACACCCCCGCCGTCAGCGCGTTGCCGAAGACCGCCCCGGTATCGAGATTGGTGCGGAACCGGCGGCAGTCCGGCCCGCCGCGGGTCTGCGGTGTGTGGCCGTGGACGACGTGGCGGCCGAAATCGTGGTCCTCGGAGAGGAACGGCTCGCGGATCCAGAGCCGGTTGTGCGGGTCGGGGTCAGGCACCGCGGATTCCGGGCGGAAGCCGGCATGGACGTACCAGCGCTGCGCATCCTCGTGCAGGGTCGGCAGGGCCTCGATCCAGTCGAGCACCTCGCCGGACAGCTCCTCGGGCCCCGAAACGTCGAACGAGGCCAGCGTCTCGGCCCCGCCGTTATAGACCCAGTGGTCGAGGGCGCCGGGCTCGCGCAGGCTTTTGAGCAGCATCTCCTCGTGGTTGCCCATCAGGCAGATCACGTCCTCCGGCTCGCGCCATTGCAGGCGGCGCAGGGTCTCGATCACGCGTGCGCTGTCGGGACCGCGATCGATGTAGTCGCCGAGGAAGACGAGCTTCCTGGCTCGCCCCGACGCATGGGCCTCGATGCGTTCGAGCAGGCGGTCGAGCAGGTCGGCGCAGCCGTGGATGTCGCCGATGGCGTAGGTGATCGTCTCGGCGGTCATCCGCTCGTTGTCGATGGGAATTCGCTGCAACGCAAGACGAGGGCGTCCTGCCCCGATTGTCAGGGGCGGAACACGTCCGGATACGGGCGTTCGAGAAGCGACTTCTGACCGCGGCACCACGCGGCGACCCCCGTCGTCTCGATCTCGGTGCGGATCCGGGCCTGCTCGGCCTTCACGATCCGCATGAAGGGCTCCTTTCCCGCCTGCCGGATGCCGTCCATCAAAACGGTACCCTGCAGCGTTTCGGTGACGCCGACATCGATGCCGACATGCGCCGGGCAACGGTTCTTGAGCGCGGTGATGCGCGCGGCCTCGGCGGCGATCGACCGCAAGGCGGCCGGATCGTCGGCGGAGCCCGCCTGCGCCGATGCGGTCCAGAGCGTGAGCGCGACAGCGATCCGCCTCATCGAGACTCCTTGCCGGCCGGTCGACGCGGGCGCTTCGGATCGCTCCGGATCGGCCCCGGCGCGGTCTCCCGCACCAGGGCCTGTCGTGGACCGGATCAGTTCAGCAGCACGCCCGCCGGCCGTCGCTCGGCGGCGACGTCGCCGATCATCAGCCCGGCCGGGCCGACGCGGACCGGCACCGTCTCACCGTCGTGGATCACCCCGGAGAGGATCGCTTCGGCGAGCGGATCCTGCACGTTCTTCTGGATCACCCGCTTCAGCGGCCGCGCGCCGTAGGCCGGATCGTAGCCCTTGTCGGCGAGCCAAATGCGGGCCTCGTCATCCACGTCGAGGGTGATCTTGCGATCCTCCAGGAGCTTGGCGAGGCGCCCGAGCTGGATGTCGACGATCGCCCCCATCTCCGAACGCGCGAGGCGGTGGAACAGGATGATCTCGTCCACCCGGTTCAGGAATTCGGGTCGGAAGTGGCCACGCACCACGCCCATCACCTCGTCACGCACCACGTCGGTGTCCTGTCCGGCCGGCTGGTTCACCAGATACTCCGAGCCGAGGTTCGAGGTCATGATGAGCAGCGTGTTGCGGAAGTCGACCGTCCGGCCCTGCCCGTCCGTCAGGCGCCCGTCGTCGAGCACCTGCAGCAGGACGTTGAACACGTCCGGATGGGCCTTCTCCACCTCGTCGAACAGCACGACCTGATAGGGCCGGCGCCGCACGGCCTCGGTCAGCGCACCGCCCTCCTCGTAGCCGACATAGCCGGGAGGCGCGCCGATGAGGCGGGCGACCGCGTGCTTCTCCATGTACTCGGACATGTCGATGCGCACGAGCGCGGTGTCGTCGTCGAACAGGAAGCCGGCCAGCGCCTTGGTCAGCTCGGTCTTGCCGACGCCCGTCGGCCCCAGGAACATGAAGGAACCGATCGGCCGGTTCGGGTCCTGCAGGCCGGCCCGCGCCCGGCGGACCGCGGTCGAGACCGCCTCCACCGCCTCGCGCTGGCCGACGACGCGCTTGGCGAGCGCCTCTTCCATCGCGAGCAGCTTTTCGCGCTCGCCCTCCAGCATCTTGTCCACCGGCACGCCGGTCCAGCGCGAGACGACGCCCGCGATATGGGCCGGCGTCACCGCCTCCTCGACCATGCCGTCGCGGGCGACCGCGTTCTCGGCCGCGGCTTCGATCTCGGAGAGCTGCTTCTCCAGGCCGGGGATCACGCCGTAGGCGAGCTCGCCCGCGCGCTGATACTGGCCCTGGCGCTGCGCCGAGGCGAGTTCGTTGCGCGCCTCGTCGAGCTTCTTCTTCAGCTCGGCGGCGGCGCCCAGCTTGTCCTTCTCGGCCTTCCAGCGCGCCGTGATGGTGGCGGACTGCTCCTCGAGATCGGCCAGCTCCTTCTCCAGGCGCTGGAGCCGGTCGCGGGAGGCGGAATCCGTCTCCTTCTTCAGCGCCTCGCCCTCGATCTTCAGCCGCACGATCTCACGGTCGACGTTGTCGAGTTCTTCCGGCTTCGAATCGACCTGCATGCGCAGGCGCGAGCCGGCCTCGTCCACGAGGTCGATGGCCTTGTCGGGCAGGAAGCGGTCGGTGATGTAGCGGTTCGACAGGGTCGCCGCCGCGACGAGGGCGGAGTCCTGAATACGGACGCCGTGGTGCTGCTCGTACTTCTCCTTGATGCCGCGCAGGATCGAGACCGTGTCCTCGACGGTGGGCTCGGACACGAAGACGGGCTGGAAGCGCCGCGCCAGCGCGGCGTCCTTCTCGACATGCTTGCGGTACTCGTCGAGCGTGGTCGCGCCGACGCAGTGCAGCTCGCCGCGGGCCAGCGCGGGCTTCAGCAGGTTCGAGGCGTCCATCGCCCCATCCGCCTTTCCGGCCCCGACCAGCGTGTGCATCTCGTCGATGAACAGGATGATCTGGCCTTCCGCGGCGGTCACCTCCGAGAGCACGCCCTTCAAACGCTCCTCGAACTCGCCGCGATACTTCGCGCCGGCGATCAGGGCGCCCATGTCCAGCGCCAGCAGGCTCTTCTCCTTGAGGGATTCCGGCACGTCGCCGTTGACGATGCGCAGGGCCAGCCCCTCGACGATGGCGGTCTTGCCGACGCCGGGCTCGCCGATCAGCACGGGATTGTTCTTGGTGCGGCGCGACAGAACCTGGATCGTGCGGCGGATCTCCTCGTCGCGGCCGATCACCGGATCGAGCTTGCCCTCGCGGGCGGCCTCGGTGAGGTCGCGGGCGTATTTCTTCAGCGCGTCGTAGGCGTTCTCGGCCGAGGCATTGTCGGCGGTGCGGCCCTTGCGCAGCGCGTTGATCGCCGCGTTGAGCGAGGCCGCGGTTACGCCCGCCGCGGTCAGGATGCGGCCGGCCTCCCCGTCCTTCTCGACGGCGAAGGCGAGGAGCAGGCGCTCGACGGTGACGTAGGAATCGCCCGCCTTCTCGGCGGCCTGCTCGGCGGTGTCGAACAGGCGTACGAGTTCGCGCGTCGCTTGCGGCTGCGCGGCATTGCCCGAGACCTTCGGCTGCTTGGCCAGCCACTGCTCGACCTGCGCGTGGGCGACCCGCGACTGGCCACCGGCCCGGTCAATGAGACCGGCGCAGAGTCCTTCGGGATCGTCGAGCAGGACCTTGAGGAGATGGCCGGGCGCGAGTTGCGGGTTGCCCTCGCGGACGGCGAGATTCTGAGCGGCCTGGACGAAGCCACGGGCGCGCTCGGTGTATTTCTCGAAATTCATGCGTGTTGCCCTTCCCCGGATCGAAGATCTTCCGCCCGCTTTTCGCGGCACGGAGCCTCCGATGCGTTGTCCCGCGGGGTGAGCCCCACCGGGACACCGGCGCTTTAACGAGAGCCGCCGGTAGGGATGATCTGGTGTTGCCTATACGTGACACAAGAGGGAGAGGGCGCCCAAAACGCATCCCAGGCGGGCATTCGGACCAAGCCTGCGCGACCGATGCGTGGCCGTTCAGGCGGCGTCTTCGGCTTGGGGCATCACGTTGAGCCGGTCGCCGACCGCCACGGCGCCGTCGCTGAGCACTTCGAGGTAGATGCCGAGATCGACATGGCCAAAGTTGCGCTTGAGCGCCTTCGGCAGGTTGGTGTCGCGCCGGGCCGTTTCCGGATTCACATCGACGGCGGCGCAGCGCGGCGTGCGGGCGAGCCCACGCAGACGCAAGCGCCCGACCGTCACCTCCCGGCCGACCCAATCCATCTCCGCCCACGGCTCCAGCCCATCGACGTAGATGTTGGCGCGGAATCGCAAGGGATGGACCGCTCCGCCGGTCCGCTCTTCCAGGGCGCGGACCGAAGCGAGGTTGATGAGGGAGACCGCGCGCATGAAGGCCGGCGAGATCACGCTGCCGTCGGTGAACTTGTGGTCGGCCGCCCGCACGAGGCGCGGCCGCCCCTTGGCCGCCGGACCGACATAGGCCTCGAAGAAAAGCTCGACCGCCTCGCGGCCCTCAGGCAGGGTCAAATCCTCGCTGAGCATCGTCGCGCCGTCGCGCGTGATCGTGAGCTGACCGGTCTCGGGATCGAACCGCGTCGCGAGCGCCGCCAGCACCTCGTTGCTGCGCAGCATCAGGAAGTAGCCCTTGTCGAGCGGCTCCGGATTCTGCGGATCGAAGGCCGTGGTGCCGAGCGCGAGGGCGTATTCGCGGTCGAAGGCGAGGCCGGACGCGCGAGCCAGCGTCAGTGCCGGAAGCGGCTCGGCCGAGAGGCCCTTGACCGGATAGCGATAGAGCGCGGTAACCTCGGCCATCTTTCCTCATCCTCCTGACGCGAGGCGGCAGGCTGACCGAGACCGGCGCGTCGGACCATGCGGAATTCTCCGTAGACGGCGCAGGGCCCACCGGCCCGGTTGCAAACTGGGCGCGTCCGGCCTTAGCGAGAGGGGATGAGCCAGAGCCCCGCCCTCCGCATCGCCGCCCTCTACCGCTATCCGGTCAAAGGCCTCTCGCCCGAGGCATTGGAGACGGCCGAGCTGGAAACCAGCGGCTACTTCCCGGGCGACCGGCTCTACGCCATCGAGAACGGCCCCTCCGGCTTCAACGAGACCGTGCCGCGCCACCTGCCGAAGGTCGCCTACCTGATGCTGATGCGCAACGAGGCGCTGGCCCGGCTACGCACCCGGTTCGACGACGCCACGCACCGCCTGACGGTCGAGGAGAACGGGGTGCAGGCGGTGGATGCGGACCTGAGCACGGCGGAGGGGCGCGCGGCGCTCGCCGCGTTCATGAAGGGGTTCCTACCGCAGGAATTGCGCGGCGCGGCGCGGGTGCTGACGGCGCCGCCCGGCTACCGCTTCACCGATTCGCCGGCCGGCTACGTCTCGCTCATCAACCGCGCGAGCGTGGCGGCGACCGAGGATCTCGTCGGCGCCCCCGTCGATCCCCTGCGCTTTCGCGGCAACCTCTATCTCGACGGGCTCGCCCCTTGGGCCGAACTCGACATGGTCGGCCGGGTGCTGGAAGCGGGCGACGTCCGGCTGAAGATCACGAGCCGGACCCAGCGGTGCGCGGCCACCAATGTCGATCCGCAGACGGGCCAGCGCGATCTGTCGATCCCGAAGACGCTCATGCAGGGTGTCGGCCACACCGATTGCGGCGTCTACGCCGAGGTTCTGGCCGGCGGCGTGCTGCGGACGGGCGACGGCCTGCGGGTGATCGGCTGACGCGGGATCAGCGCTTGCGAACTCAGCGCTTGCGAGCCTGGGCGCGGGCCGTGAGCCAGAGCGGCTCCGGCTCGGCGCATGGCAGGAGCGCGGCCACGGCATCGAGATCGACCGCGTAGTTCTCGGTGAGCTGGCGCCAGATGTCGGCGGAGGAGCCTGCGCCCTGGCCGAGGCGCTCGACGATGCGGGCAAGCAGGCCGGGATGCGTGAGACTCGGACGCGGCATCGCCAGATCGGCATTCAGCATGGTCGCCCCCTTGGTTCAATCAGGGGATGATTGATCGCGATGGTTAACCGTCGTTTAAGAGCGCCTCACAAACTCCCGGTCTCTGGCGGTTCTCGCTCCGGCGATGACAGCGCGGCGGGAGTTCTGTGAGCGAGACGAAGCGTCGCCAGAGCATCGTCCCGAAAGGTGGTTGCCGGCTTTCGGAAAAAAGATGATGCGAAAACAAGAGCCTCAAGCATCGTTCGATGGGGCGGCCACCGGCGTCCGACGTGCCGGCGCCGATCGGATGCCCTGACAACGCTCTTCGCTTGGCACGCATCGCGGGATCGCGAGCACGCGGACTCTTCGCTCGGCACGAAGCCTGCGCTAGAAGCCCTGCCGAATCCGCCTCCGCCTCGAGAGAGCCAGGACGACCGCGATGACCGATCCGCTGCCGAACGTGCATGTGCGCGCCGAGATCCTGACCCAGGCGCTGCCGCACATGCAGCGCTACGATCAGGAGATCGTCGTCATCAAGTACGGCGGCCACGCCATGGGCGACCCGGCGGCGGCGGAGGACTTCGCCGAGGATATCGTGCTGCTGGAGCAATCCGGCCTGAAGCCGATCGTCGTGCACGGCGGCGGGCCGCAGATCGGCAAGATGCTGGCCCGGCTCGGCATCGAATCGGAGTTCCGCGGCGGGTTGCGCGTCACCGACGAGGCGACCGTCGAGGTGGTCGAGATGGTTCTGGCCGGCTCGATCAACAAGCAGATCGTCGGCTGGATCGCCGCCGAGGGCGGCCGGGCCATCGGCCTGTGCGGCAAGGACGGCAACATGGTCCGTGCCAAGCGGGCGATGCGGACGGTCAAGGACCCGGACAGCAACATCGAGCAGGCGATCGACCTCGGCCTCGTCGGCGAGCCGGAGCATGTCGAGCGCGGCGTGCTCGATGCGGTGCTGAAGGCCGAGCTGATCCCGGTCCTCGCCCCCGTGGCCTACGGCGAGGACGGCAAGACCTACAACGTCAACGCCGACACCTTCGCCGGCGCCATCGCCGGGGCGCTGCGGGCCAAGCGTCTCCTGCTGCTCACCGACGTGCCCGGCGTGCTCGACAAGGACAAGAACCTGATCCAGGAGCTCACGATCGAGGATTGCCGCCGCCTGATCGCCGACGGCACCATCACCGGCGGCATGATCCCGAAGGTCGAGACCTGCATCTACGCCCTCGAACAGGGCGTCGAGGCGGTGGTCATCCTCAACGGCAAGGTCCCGCACGCGGCGCTGCTCGAGCTGTTCACCGATTTCGGTGCGGGCACCCTGATCCGGCGCACCTGACGGCAGCGCTTCCCAGCGGCTTGCAACTCCCTACATGCGGGACGGGCATCCCCGTCCCGTTTCTCCTTTCAAGCGTAACCTTCCCCTTGCTCCTTCCCGGCGAGAGCCACTTCACCACCTCCGACGCCCGCGGGTTCTCCCACGTCGATACCTGGGTGTTCGATCTCGACAACACGCTCTACCCGAGCGACGCGCGGGTCTGGCCGCAGGTGGACGAGCGGATCACGCTCTACGTCATGCGGCTCTACGGGCTCGACGCGATGTCGGCGCGAGCCCTTCAGAAGCATTTCTACCACCGCTACGGCACCACCCTGAAGGCGCTGATGGTGGAGGAAGGGGTCGATCCGCACGACTTCCTCGACTTCGCCCACGACATCGACCACTCGACGATCAAGCTCGACGAAGCGCTCGGCACGGCGATCGAGCATCTGCCGGGGCGCAAGCTGATCCTCACCAACGGCTCGCGCCGCCACGCGGAACGGGTCGCGGACAAGCTCGGCATCCTCGACCATTTCGAGGACGTGTTCGACATCGCCGACGCCGACTTCATCCCCAAGCCCGACCGCGGCACCTACGAGCGCTTCCTTCTGCGCCACGGGGTCGATCCCCGTCGCTCGGCCCTGTTCGAGGATATCGCCCGCAACCTCGTGGTGCCGCACGACCTCGGCATGGCGACCGTTCTGGTGGTGCCGCCGACACCCGATCCGTTCCGCGAGCTCTTCGAGCAGGAAGCGGTGCAGGAACCGCATATCGACCACATCACCAGCAATCTGGCGGCCTTCCTCGTGCGCTGCGTGCTGCCGGTCGTCCCACCCGAGCCCGCCGCGCCGTGAGCGATGCACCCGCGGGCCACTGGGCCGAGATCAAGGCCCCGAGTCTGGCCGAGATCGAGGCGCTGGCCGAGACCGCCTTCGCCGGCCTGCCGGAGGAATTCCGGGCGCTCTGCGCGGGCGTGCGCATCCACGTCGACGACTTCCCCGACGACGAGACCCTGACCGAGATGGGTTGCGAGTCGGCGTTCGACCTGCTCGGCCTGTTCCGCGGCATCGGGCTGGCGCAGGCGGGCGAGGTCGCCACGGGGCAGATGCCCAACGCGGTCTGGCTCTATCGCCGGCCGCTGCTCGATTACTGGGCCGAGCACGACGAGACGCTGGGCCATCTCGTCACCCACGTCCTCGTCCACGAGATCGGCCACCATTTCGGCCTCTCCGACGACGACATGGCCGGCATCGAAGCGGCGGCGGACGCGACCGAGACGTCGGACGCCTGAGGCTTCAGCCCCGCGCGGGCAGGCGCGGGATCAGCCCGACCTTGGGCCGCCGGGAGCGGAACTGCCCGCGCTCGATCGCCACGAAGGTGAGGATCGCCAGCGCGAGCGTGGTGAGCCACCAGATCGTGGTGAGGCCGACGCCGACGCAGCCGATGGCAAACGCCGTGGCGAAGGCCGCCATGGCGCAGGGCGCCAGCACCGTGGCGTCGCGGCCCGCGCGGTGAATCGCGCCGTAGAGGGCGAAGGCCGCGGCGAAGGCGCCGACGACGCCGAGTTCGTACCAGAACTCGAACAGCATCGTGGTCGGCGCATTGATCGGCAGGATGCCGAAGATCTTTCCGCGCAGGGCCGTCTCGAGGCCGTGGCCGGTGACGAGGCGCACCGGCTCCAGGGTGACGACCTTCTGCCACGCCTTGAGCGCCAGCACGCCCGGCGCGACGGGCCCGAACAGGGCGACACCGATGGGGCGCGCGAGGAACGGCAGCAGCGGCGCGACCACCAGCAGGCCGGCGGCGGTGAGCGCGGTGACGCGCACGCCGAGCGACAGGCGCCAATGCGTCAGCGCGAAGGCGAGCGCCCCGATCGCCAGCGCGAACAGCGCCGTCACGCCCGGCGCCAGCAGCAGCGCGCCTGCGACCAGCACGACCACGACGAGCGAGCCCATGTCGCGGCGGCGCGAGCGCAGCCACGCCACGGCGGGCCAGGCGAGCAGCGCCAGCAGCACTGCGCCGCGCTCCAGGGCGCTGTCGCCGTCCGGGTTGTCCTTGAGCATCGCGTCGCCGAGGAGGTTGATCAGAATCGCGACGATGGCCGCCGCGCCGACGCCCAGCGGCAGCAGGTAGAGGTTGGCCGAGCGCATCCGGTCAGGGAGCGCGAGATAGGCCAGAAGCGTCATCACGACGATGGCAACGAGGTTGGCCAGCCGCTCGCTCGCGGGCGCGGGAAACGGTGTCCAGACCAGCGACAGCGCCGACCAGAACAGCACCAGCATGCCGGCCAGGAAGGACGGCGCGGTCAGCAGCCGTTTCAGGGCCGGACCGATGGCACGCTGATGCTGGTCGATGGCGCTCGCGGTGATCAACAGGACGACGGCGATGGGTGCCAGCACCACGGTGGCGCGGCGCGAGACCTGCGCGGCCACCGGCAGCACCACGAACAGGCCGAAGAAGCCGATACGGCGCAGCAGGGCCGCCGCGTCGAGGGCGGGATCGACGGTCGTGGTCGGGGGACGCGGCATGATCAGGGGGGACCGGATCCGGCGCCCCTGCGGAGTGCGGGCGCTTAGCCTACACCTAGTGCAGGCGGGTGGGCCGGGCTGTAGAGGCGCTGCAACACCCAGAGCATCATCCCGAAAGGTGGTTGGCGGCTTTTGAGAAAAAGATGATGCAAGAAGCAGGGCCGAAGCAGGAGCTTCGGGATCAGCGCGCGATTTGCCTCAAACCGGCGTGGTTTGCGGCCGCGGGCGCCGCCGACGGCGGGCGAGGTGGCGGCCGACATCGCTGGTGACGCGCCAGCCGCCCCAGGCGGCGAGGAAGCCGAGCAGCCCGGCGACGAGGCCGTCCGCCGTGGTCGGCACCGCCGGCTGATAGTCGCGATAGGCGGCGCGGGCGATGCTCATGTCGAGATCACGGGCCATCACGCTGAGGCGTCCGAGCGGGCTCGCCGCCGTGTCGAGGGCGAGCTTCTGCGCCTCCAGCCGCTTCAGCCGCTCGACATCGCTCCGGGCCGATTCGCCGCGCCGGGCGATGAAGGCGTCCGGGTTGGTCCGTAGCAGCGCCAGCGCCTCGTCCCGGCTGCGGCCCGTGGCCTGGGCGTCGGCATCGAGGGAGGCGATAGAGCGGCGCAGCTCGTCCAGGGCCCCGCCGAGGCGCTGGGTGTATTGCTGGGCGAATTCCGGCGCCTGCGCGGCGATGACCGCCGCGAGCAGTCCGAAGGCAAGGCCGAGCGTTCGGACGACACGGAACATCAAAACTTCCTTCGCGGGGGCCACTCGGTTTGTAGGGCAATCCGCGGCGCCGGGGAGGGTCGCGGTTCAATCTTGGCCGAGGGCGGCCGCCACATCCGCCTCGCTCAGGGCGTCGAGCGCCCCGGCGATCTTCACCGCCCGCGTCTTCTCGCCGGGCGGGAACAGCAGGACCACGGTCTCGGTGCCGGGACAGGCCGGATCGGTGCAGACGATCTCGCTCACGCTCATCGCCGTTTCCGGGCCGTAGCCGCCCGCCTTCCGCAGCCACGCCTCCACCCGCCGCCGGGCGGCGGCGTCCGGCTTCGGAGCGCGTCCGAACAGGGCCACGGCGCGGGCGTCAGGCCGGCAGGGTGAGCAGGCCGGCCTGCCCGTCGGCGCAGCCGAAGGCGAGGCGGGCGCCGGCCGGGTCCCAGGCGAGGGCCGAGATCGCGCTGCCCTTCACCGCCGGGCGCACCAGCAGCTCCGAGGCGTCGGAGAAGCGCACCAGCAGCACGCAGCCATCCTCGTAGCCGATCGCCAGAACCGGCGCCTTCGGGTGGAAGGCGACCTGCGAGACCCGCGCCGGCCGCACGCCGCATTCCCGCGGCGCCTTGCCGGTGGGGCCCTCCTTCGAGTCGAACGGCCAGACGATGGCCGCCTCGGCGCCGCTGGTGGCGAGCCACTTGCCATCCGCCGACCACGAGAGCGAACGCACCTTGGCGGGATAGCCCGACATCCGCATGTGGCCGCGATCGGGCTGGAGGCGCCAGCCATGCAGTGCGTTCTCCTGCATGGTCGAGACGACGAAGCGGCCGTCGGGCGACCACGTCACGTCGAGATGCGAGCCCTTCCACTCGATGAATTCGGGCGGCGTCTCGAGGTTCGGATACCAGAGGCTGACGCCGTTGTAGTGGGCCACCGCCAGCCGGTAGCCCTTCGGCGCGAAGGCGAGGCCGCGGCCCGTGGTGGGCGCCGTGAAGGTCTTTTCGCGGCCCTTGGCGTCGCGGGCGGTGACCGCACGTCCCGAGGCGAAGGCGAACGAGCCGTCGCCGTGGAGCGCCAGCGCGTCGATCCAGCCGCCGCCCTTGGCCTGCGCCAGCTCGCTCGACCGGCCGTCCGCCCCCGTCGCGACCACGCGGCCGTCGTCGCCCCCGCTCACGAGCCGGGCGCCGTCGCTGGCCGCCACGAGGATGCTGCTGTCCGGGTGGGCGGGAACGGTCTCGGTCGCACCGTCGCGGGCCAGCAGCACACCGCCATCGGCGAGCGCCAGCGCCAATGTCCCCTTGAGCCAGTGAGCGGCGGTGACGTGGGCGCCGGCCGCGATATCCGCGACGTGGTCGGTAAGGGAGGGAGCGGAGGCGCTCATGCCGGAGGGGTCTTCCTTCAGATCTTGGTCAGCGCCACCGGCGAGCGCCGGTACGCCAGAGTGAACAGGGTCGCGGCAAGGCATAGCCCGGCCGCCACGCCGGCGGGAATCGCCAGGGCTGCGATTCCGAGATGCGAATGGGCGAGCGTGCCCGCAACCGCCCCGACGAGGAGCGAGAGCCAGACCGAGCCGTCGCCGACCCAGCCCAGCCGCGGTCCCCTCCCGGCAAGCGCCAGCGCCGCCTTCTGCCCGAACGCGAACAGCGCGCCCGTGACGAAGGTGGTACCGGCGCGAAAGCCCTGAACATGGGCGAGCACCGCGTTCTGCCCGCCCATGGCGAGCGCCAGGAACAGCGAGGCCACGCCGACATGGGCGTGCTCGGCGGCCAGGGCGACCGCCGCGGTCAGGGCGACGGCTTCCAGGCCGAGCACCGCGGGCGTGACCCAGCGCGGCGGGCACAGGGCGGCGATGGCGCCCCCCGAGACCGCGCCGACGAGGAAGGCGCCGATCAGCAGCGCCGGCAGCACGGCGCCGAGCGGCTCGCCATGGCCCAGCGAGACGGCAAGCTGCGTCGTGTTCCCGCTCATGAGCGAGGTGTAGAGGCCGCCGAGCCGGATGAAGCCGAGCGCGTCCACGAATCCGGCGAGCGCCGTGAGCACGATGCCGAAGCCGATCTGGAAGGGTCGGGTCACGGGGCAGGCACGATCGTTAAGGCGTCCTTCGAAAAGCAGGCGGGCGCGGGGGCGAAAGACGGCCTCATCCGACAAAGGGTTAGGCGTGCCACCACGTCAGGCGCGACTGAAAACAGTTCCTGCACCGTACCGTCAAGGTTAACTGATCGGTTACCAAATGCGCGCAAATCGAAGCAATCACGGTGAACGAGGCCCTTCACGGCCCCGTTGGTCCGGCGATCCGCAAGCTCGGCTGTTGTCCGAGCACGGGTGAGTTGGAGTTCTGCCATGATCCCCTTCGCCTGCATCCCCGCTGCCCTGCCGCCTTTCTCCCTGGCGCGCCACGCCGACACGATCCTCGTGGTCGAGGACGAGTCCTTCGTCTGCGAGCTGGCCGTCGAGGCGCTGCTCGACGAAGGCTACCGGGTGCTGACCGCCGCCGATGCGGAGGAGGCGGAGGCGATCCTGTCGAGCGAGCATGTGGACCTGCTCTTCACCGATATCGATCTGGCCCGCAACACGAACGGCATCGCCCTCGCCCGCAGCGCCCGGCGCAGCCTGCCGCGCCTGCCGGTGGTCTACACCTCAGGCGGCCGCGACGGCCTCTCCGCCGCCGAGGCCGTGAACGAATCGGTGTTCATGCCCAAGCCCTACCGCGCCGCTCAGCTCGTGGCCGTGACCAACGACCTGCTGCGCCACCGCGGCTGAGTTTCCCCGCCCTCAACCCATACGAGACGTGACCATGCGTCGCCTGATCGCCTGCGCCTTCCTGATGCTCGCCGCGATGCCGGCCGCCCGAGCCGAATGCAATGTCGAGGATACCGGGCTCGAACCGACGATCGCGGCGAAGAAAGAGCTTCAGGAAACCAAGAACGCCCAGATCGTGCGCGACCTGCGCACCCTGCGCGACGCCGCGATCGTCCTCGAATCCTACGGCTTCCCGGACGAGTGCAAGCGCCTCGTCGCCATCGTGAAGGATCTGGCCGCCAAGCCCGACGACACGATCAAGCGCAGCAGCGACACAGACGAGGAGAAGGCCGAGGAGATCCAGGAATCCCGCGAGCCGAAGGCGCCGAAGGAGCGCAGCGGCTCCGGCCGGTAACGGCCTCAGACAACCCCGCGAAGGTTTCCCGGAAAATCCCCTCCCCGGCATAGGCAGCCGACCGGCACGCGCGCGTGCCGCGCGATCTGGCCGGCCACCGTCTCGACCGGGACCGGCGCGCCCTCGCTCTCGCTGACCACGATTCCGGCGAGCGGGATGGCGTGCGCCCGCAGCGTCTCGACCGCCGTCAGCGCGTGGCTGATCGCGCCGAGATAGCTGCCGGACACGAGCAGCGCCGGGATCGCTTGAGATTTCAGCCAGTCGAGGCCGGTCGCGGCCTCGGTGATCGGGCTCATCAGGCCGCCGACGCCCTCGATCACCACGGTCTCACCGTCACCGGCCTCGGCCAGACGCGCGCCGCACCACGCGACAAGCTCAGGCAGCGCGAGGCTGCGCCCTTCGCGGGCGGCGGCGAGGTCGGGCGCGAGCGGCGCGGCAAAGCGCCAGGGCGAGCAGGCGGCAACCGTTTCGGGCGTGACAGCGAGCCCCTGGGCCGCGAGCAGGCGCCCGGTGTCACTCTCCGCGAAATCCGGGTGGTCGAGCGGGGGGACGCCGCTCGCGAGCGGTTTCAGAGCCCGCACCCTCCGGCCCTGACCGCGCAGCCGGCGGACGAGGGCGGCGGTGGTGTAGGTCTTGCCGATCTCGGTACCGGCGCCGACGATGAACAGGGCGGGCAGGGACATGGCAGGCAGGGACATGGCGTGCGGATCGCTCCGTTACGAAAACGGCGTTGTCCCCCTGCGCCCTGATCCTGAGGCGCCCGCGACAGCGGGCCTCGAAGGACCGCCCAGTTCCCGCGCGATGTCTGGAACGCCCTTCGAGGCTGCTTCGCAGCACCTCGGGATGAGGGCGTGAGTCGGAGCGACCGGGGCCGGTCGCTCCGCTGGCGCTACTTCTCGACGAAGGCCTTCTCGATCACGTAATGGGCCGCCTCACCGTGGTTGCCCTCCTCGTAGCCGAGGCTCGTCAGCATCTCGCGGGTGTCCTTGATCATCTCCGGCGAGCCGCAGAGCATGAAGCGGTCGTTCTCGATCGACATGTTCGGCAGGCCGATATCCTCGAACAGCTTGCCCGAGGTCATCAGGTCGGTGATCCGGCCGCGGTTGCGGAACGGCTCGCGGGTGACCGTCGGGTAGTAGATCAGCTGGTTGGCGATCATCTCGCCGAGGAACTCGTGCTTGGGCAGGGTCTCGGTGATGGTCTCGCCATAGGCCAGTTCCTGCACCTGACGGCAGCCATGGACGAGCACGACCTTCTCGAAGCGGTCGTAGGTCTCCGGGTCCTTGATGATCGACAGGAAGGGAGCGAGCCCCGTGCCGGTGCCGAGCAGGTAGAGGTTCTTGCCGGGCAGGAGGTTGTCGAGCACCAGCGTGCCGGTCGGCTTCTTGCCGATCATGATCGGATCGCCGACCTTGAGGTGCTGCAGCTTGCTCGTGAGCGGGCCGTTCG
Source organism: Methylorubrum sp. Q1 (assembly GCF_004683995.1). NCBI lineage: Bacteria > Pseudomonadati > Pseudomonadota > Alphaproteobacteria > Hyphomicrobiales > Methylobacteriaceae > Methylorubrum > Methylorubrum sp. Q1. Next base: position 251,313 of record NZ_SRHQ01000001.1, read on the forward strand.
GCACCTTGATCGAGAAGAACTCCAGTTCCTCCTCGTAATTGGCCGAGACCACCGAGTACGCGCGCAGCAGCGGCCGGCCCTCGACCTCGATGCCGATCATCGTGAACTCGCCGTTGCGGAAGCGGAACGAGGGATCGCGCGTCGTGCGGAAGGAGAAGAGCGTGTCGGTCCAGTGGTGGACGGAGAGGACGCGCTCCTCGTTGTACTTGCTCATCGGCCGCGGGTTTCCCGATTCTGGAAGCGTCGAAACGGGGCTCTTCTCGCAGTCGCAGCATCCGCGTCAAGACGCAGCGCTGCCACAGCGGTTGGAATGTGACTTTGCCTGGAACTGTTCTTGAATCCGGCGCATGCCTGACCCCGCAGGAGCGCATCGCCGACGGGGCTTACAACGGCTTCAGCCCCGCTTCGATCTCCGCCCGGCGCGGTTCGAGGAAGGGCGGCAGCGCAAGACGCTCGCCGAGCGATTCCATCGTCTCGTCGGTGGCGAAGCCCGGCCCGTCGGTGGCGATCTCGAACAGGATGCCGTTCGGCTCGCGGAAATACAGGCTGCGGAAGTAGTAGCGATCCACGGGACCGCTGGACGGGACGCGGCGCTGCTTGAGGCGGTCGGCCCAGGCCTCGTAATCGGCGTCCGGGATGCGGAAGGCGACGTGGTGGACGGCGCCCGCGCCCTGGCGAGCCGGTGCGCCCGTACCTTCAAGAAGCTGGACCTCCGCGGCGGGACCGCCCTCGCCGGTCTCGAAAACCGTCACCTCGCCCTCGGGCAGTTCGAAGGTCCGGGCGCGGCGGAAACCGAGGACCTGCGTCAGCACCGCTTCGGTGCGCTCGGGCTGCGAGACCGTGAGGCGGATCGGCCCAAGGCCCCGGATCTGGTGCTCGGGCGGCACCGGGCTGCCCTCCCAGGGATGCGCCGGCCCCACGCCGCCATCGTCCACGAGGCTGAGGCGCTGGCCCTCGCCGTCCTCGAAGTCGAGGGTGAGGCGCCCGTCCCGCTCGATCGCCGGATGGTGGCTCACGCCCTGGCGGGCAAGATGCTCGCGCCACCAGTCGAGGCTTCCCGCGCCGCCGACGCGCAGCAGCGTGCGCGAGATGCTGTCGGTGCCGCGCCGCTCGGCGGGTGCTGGCCAATCGAAGAAGGTGATGTCGGTGCCCGGCGAGGCGCGACCGTCGGCGTAGAACAGGTGGTAGGCCGAGACGTCGTCCTGGTTGACGGTCTTCTTCACGAGCCGGAGCCCCAGCACGCGGGTGTAGAAGGCGAGGTTGTCGGCCGCCTGCGCCGTGATGGCGGTGACGTGGTGGAGTCCGGTGAGCTGCATCGCTTGAGGCCTCGCGCGGGGAGCGGGTTCGGCCTCCACCAGATAGGAGGTTCGGGCGCAAGCCCAAGCCGTTGGCGGCGCGGATCAGGCCATCGTGGAGGTCAATCGCGCCTTCGCGGCCCGCGCGAGGAAGCCGGATCGGCTCTCGCCGACGGCCTCGGCTGCGCGGTCGATCCGCTTGAGCAGGCTCTCCTCGACCGAGATGTTCACCCGCACAGCCCGTCCTGGGAGATCGACTTCGATCAAGCCAATCATCGCGTCCCGGCCGTCTTCGACGAAGACGGGGTCGCCGCGCAGTTCTTCGAGCGAACGGGCCCGCGGCACCGGTTCGCCATCCTCGATCAAGCCGCCGACATGGAAGGCCAGCATCTCGGCAGCCTTCCGGTAGAGCTCGTCGAGATCGTCGGCGCCCGTCGTCGCGCCGGGAAAATCCGGGAAAGACGCGCCGTAATTGCCGGCCTCACCGTGAATTAGCATGACGACCCGCGTCATCGGCTTCTCTCTCGTGTTCTTCGAAACAACCCCGCTCTCACCATTCCCAACCCGCCTGCCGGAAGATGCTGCGGAGAGTACCCAACGCCTGCTCGCGGCGCCCGGTATCCAGCGTCACGCGGCCCGGCTTCGCGGGATGCTTGTACTGGACATGGTCACCCGGCCCCTTCCGGGCAACGATCCAACCATCATCGCGCAATCGGGCTATGAGACCGCGCGTTTCCTTGTTGCGATTCGACACGAGAGGTCTCCGCCAGGCCCCCCTGCCTCGCGACTTCGCGAAGTCGCTACTCGCCCTGCATTCTGAACTCCTATCGTTATCGGCTTACCGATACAAGCTTCTTACACAAGAATACACAAGCAAAAATAGGGATTTCGAACATGAAAAAGGCCGGCGACGCGTCTCCGCGTGCCGGCCCCGGCCGTGAGTGGAATTGGTGAAGGGCGCCTACAGTCCCGTGGGCCGCCCTGCGGCGACCACCAGCATCTTGCCGTCGCCGAGGGTGCGGGCGCCGGCCCGGCGGATGTCGGCCTGGGTGACGCTCGCCACGAGGTCGTTGCGGCGGGCGATGTAGTCCATACCGAGACCCTCGAAGGCGATCTGCACCAATTGGTTGGCGATCTTGGTCGAGGTGTCGAAGCCGAGCGCGTAGGAACCGGTGAGGTAGTCCTTGGCCTTCTGCAACTCCTCGTCCGAGGGGCCTTCGGTGATGAGGCGCTGGATCTCGTCGCCGATCACGTCGAGCGCCTCGACCACGCGCTCGTTCTTGGTGGCGGTGTAGCCCCAGGTCATGGCGACCGCGCGATGCGAGGTCAGCGAGGTGCCGACCGAGTAGGCCAGGCCGCGCTTCTCGCGCACTTCCTGGAACAGGCGCGAGGTGAAGGCGCCGCCGCCCAGGATGTGATTCAGCACATAGGCCGGGATGAAGTCGGGGTCGCGCCACGCCACGCCCGGCATGCCGAAGCGGATCACCGATTGCGGCACATCGAGATCGACGACGATGCGGCGGCCGAGTTCGTTGATCGCGGTCGGCGGCACCGGCTTGAGCGGGCCGGCCTCGGGCAGAGCGCCGAAGGCGCGGGCGATCATGCCGGTGATCGTCGCCTCGTCGAAGGCGCCGACCGCCGCGACCTTCAGGCCGCCGCGGCCGATCACGGCGCGGTGCAGGGCCACGAGGTCGTCGCGGGTGATCGCCGACAGGGTCTCGATGGTGCCCGCCGAGGAGCGGCCGTAGGCGTGACCGGGGAAGGCCTCGCGGAAGTAGCGGCGGGAGGCCAGCACACCGGGATCGTTCTGCTGGTAGCGCAGGCTGGCGATCATCTGCGCCCGGACGCGCTCGATCGCGGGCTGATCGAAGCGCGGCTCGGCCAGGGAAAGGGCCAGCAGACGGATCGCCTCGTCGGCATGCGTGAGCAGCGTCTTGAGCGAGCCGCCGATGGAATCGGGGCCGGTGTGGAAGCTCAGCTCGATCGCGCGGGCCGCGAGCGCCTCCTGGAAGGCATCCGAGTCGAGGTCGCCCGCGCCCTCGTCGAGCAGCCGCGCCATCATCTGCGCGGTGCCTGCCTTGCCCTCCGCATCCTGCGCCGCGCCGCCCTCGAAGGTGAAGGAGAGCGCGATCATCGGCACCACCGGCGAGGCGACGTGCCAAGCCTCGATGCCGGGGGCGGCCGCGAGCGGCAACGCCTGGGTCGGCGACGTCGCGGTGCGGGTGCCGGTCTCGGCGAGATTCATCGGGAGTTCCTCAAAGCGTCTTTTCGCAAACGGCGCCGCCACCGGGGGCGGCGCGAAGAATCAGAGTCGTCCTCGTGTCTCTCACAAAACTCCCGCTGTGCTGTCATCGCCAGAACGAGAACGGTCGGAGACCGGGAGTTTTGCGAGGCACTCTCAGGCGATCGCCACGTCCGGGTCGTGCGCCTTCGTAAGGTAGCCGGTCACCGAGCGGGCTGGCACGAGATAGCGGGCGGCAACCGCGACGAGCCGTTCATGGGTGACCGCTTCGATCTCGACCGGCCAGCGGCGTACCTCCTCGACGGTCTCGCCGATGGCGAGCGCCGAGCCATAGATCCGCGCGAGCGAACTCTGCGAATCGGAGGAATAGACCGTCTCGGCTACGAGCCGGATCTTGGCCCGCTCGATCGCCTCCGCGCCGAGCGCCTCGGGGACGCGGCGCAGCACGCGATCGATATGCTCTTCCAGAGCTTCCAGGGTCACGCACTCGGCCGGCACGGCGTAGACGGCAAAGCGCGTGTCATCCATCGCCGAGCCCATGTACCAAGCGCCGGCATTCACCGCGACGCCCATCTCCAGCACCAGCTTGCGGTAGAGGAACGAGGTCGCGCCGCCGCCGATGACCTCGGCGAGCAGTTCGAGCGCGTAGCCCTCGCCGTCGCGGGCCGTCATGCAGGAGGGGGTGAGGTAGAGGCGCTGCAGGGTCGGCTGCTCGACCTTCGGGTCGGCCACCGCGATCCGACGCATCGCCCGCGGCTCCGGCTCGCGCGGGCGGGTGCGCAGCGGCCGCGCGCCCTGCGGCGTCACCCGGCCGTAGGTCTCCTCGGCCAGACGCCGCACCTCGTCCGGCGTCACGTCGCCGGCCACCACGAGGATCGCGTTCTCGGGGGTGTAGAAGCGCCTGTAGTAGTCGATGGCGTGAGTGCGGTTCAGCTCCTCGATCTCGTGCATCCAGCCGATGATCGGGATGCCGTAGGGATGGTGCACGAACAGCGAGGCGGCCATCGCCTCGGAAAGCTGCGCCGACGGATCGGTCTCGACCCGCATCCGGCGCTCCTCCAGCACCACGTCGCGCTCGGGCGCCACCACGGCGTCGTCGAGGACGAGGCCGCTCATCCGATCGGCCTCGAAGGCCATCATCGTCGAGAGGTGATCGCGGGCGACGCGCTGGAAATAGGCGGTGTAGTCGTAGCTGGTGAAGGCGTTCTCCTGGCCGCCGAGCGACGAGACCGCCTTCGAGAAGGCGCCGGCCGGGTGCCGATCGGTGCCCTTGAACATCAGGTGTTCGAGGAAGTGGGCGATACCGGACTGGCCGATCGGATCGTCGGCCGAGCCGTTACGGTACCAGACCATGTGCGTGGCGACCGGCGCCCGGTGATCGGGCACCACCACCACGTCGAGCCCGTTATCGAGCACGAAGGCGGAGACCTCCGGGCCGCCGGCCTCGGAGCGCCCGAACGGGGCGGCGTCCACACGGCCGGCGTGATTCAGGCCTCGCTGCGGTCCCACGGGCGCGATGGCCTTCCGGTAGAGGTGCATCCCACTTTCCTTATGCGGGGGCTCTTCCGCCCTCCGCGCTTTCCGTCCCAAGAATCCCGGCATTGTCCCGTGATCGGTCGCCGGTGGCAAATCCCATACCGCGCGGCGTGTCCGCGCGGTGACGGTCCATCCGGATGCTGGGCGCCTTCGCCGACCCGCCGAGATCGACGGAACCGGGCGGAGGCCGGCTCTCAGCGCCCGGACGAATTTCTCATATAGGCACGCGGGTCGGCCTCTTCACGGTCGCTGATCGGACCACCGACAGGGCCGCCCTGCGGTTTGGCGACCTTGATCGGCGCCTTGCGATAGCCGGTGGGCGGATCGGTCAGCGTATCGCGGTCGGGCTCGACCAGCGACGGCTCGGTCCTGTCAGGCGTGCCCTTGAGCAGTTCGAACGGGTTGAGCCAGGTCGAATCGCGGGTGTCGCCCTGGCCGGGTGCGTTCGCCGGCCCGGTGAGCGCCCCGGCGCCCGCGCGGCGGCCGGCCTCCATCTCGTAGACCGAGAGCGTCTCGTTGTTGTCGTTCATGCGGCCCTGCGCACCGCGCACGATCGGCTTCTTCGCCTCGATGGCGGCCCGCTCGCGCTGGACAACCTCCGGATCCTTCGGCCAGGCCGGATCGGCCTGGCGGGTCCGGGGCGGGGGCAGGCCGGCGGTCAGATCCTCCCGGCCGCCGAGCTTGGGCGGCATCGCGAGCGGTGCGCGCTCGCGATAGGTGATGGCGGGACGGTCCGGCTCGATCAGGCCGAGATTGCTCAGCGTGTCGCGCATGAATTCGCCCTCGGCGCGGGCCGCGCCGACGGCGAGGCCGGGCAGCAGGGCCGCGCCCAATGCCGTTCTCAAAGCCAGAGGACGGATCGATCCGAAAGCCCGCGTGACGCTGCGCCGCCCGTTCATGCCGATTTCCCCAAGGCTACGGACCGGCCCCGCCCGCTTTTGATCCGGGGCGGTCAGCCGGACGGCGTTTCATCGTGAATCGCGCGTCGAGCCCACGCAAACCGAGGTGAGCCGGGTTTCGGGCGAAGGTATGGCACCCTGACGCGGACGGATGCGCCGCGCCTCAAGCCTGGGGACGACCGCCGTTCCCCGCGACGTCCGTGGACGGAGAAGAGCGCTGGGTCGGCCGCAGGCTGTCGAGGATCAACCCGATCACGCCCGCGACGATGGCCGCATCCGCCACGTTGAACACGTACCAGGACCATGTTCCCGCGTGCAGGTGGACGAAGTCGAACACGGCCCCGTAGGCCGCCCGGTCGATGGCGTTGCCGAGCGCGCCGCCGACGATGAGGCCGAGGGCCACCGCGAGCAGCCGCGAGCCGGCCCGATACATCCACACCGACAGGCCGAGGGCGGCGGCGAGCGAGACGGCCACGAGCAGCCAGCGCCCGAACCCGCCCTCCTGCTGGAACAGGCCGTAGGACACGCCCCGATTCCACACCACGACGAAGTCCGCGAACGGCGCCAGCCGCCAGGGCTGCGTCATCACGAGGTCGGTGCCGAAATAGAGCCAGAGCTTGGAGGCCTGATCGAGGACCAGCGTGGCCAGCAGCGCGATCAGGCCGGAGCGGAAGGCGGTCACGCCGCCTCCGGATGGGCCGCGTCCCACTCCCGCAGGGCCCGGGCGTCGCGCGGCGTCACCTCGGGATAGTCGGGATCGCTGCCGACCTCGGGCGTGACCCGCCAAGAGCGGGCGCATTTGATACCCTCGGCCCGCTCGGGCACCACGGCCACGCCCTTCACCTCGTCGAGGCGGAAGGCGTCGGCCGGGCCCTCGCCGGCACGGACGGTAATCGCCGAGGTGATGCAGGTATCGGCAAAGTCCACGCCGTCGAGCGCGCCGAGCAGATCGGAATCCGACACGTAGACGGCCGGCGCCGCCTCGAGGCTGGCGCCGATGCGCTTGGCCGCGCGCTCGATCTCGAGCGCGCCGGTAACGACGCGACGGACCTTGCGGATCTTCTGCCAGCGGGCGGCGAGCGCCTCGTCGCGCCATTCGGCGGGCGTCTCGGGCAGGGTCTGGAGATGCACCGAGCCGTCCTGCGACGGGTAGCGGTCGAGCCACGCCTCCTCCGCCGTGAAGGCGAGGACGGGGGCGAGCCAGATGACGACCCGGCGGAAGGCCTCGTCGATGACCTGAAGCGCGGCGCGGCGCGTCACCGAGGAGATCGGATCGCAGTAGAGCGCGTCCTTGCGCACATCGAAGTAGAAGGCCGAGAGGTCGCCGGTCATGAAGCCGTTGAGCAGCGCGACGATTCGCTTGGTGTCGAACGCCGCGTAGGCGTCGCGGATCTCGCCGTCGAGTTGCGCCAGACGATGCAGGATGAAGCGCTCCAGCTCCGGCATCTCGGTGAACGGCACGTCGTCGCCGGGCACCCGGTGGGCGAGCGAGCCGAGCATCCAGCGGAGCGAATTGCGCAGCTTGCGGTAGGTCTCGGCGAAGGTTTTGACGATCTCCGGGCCGATGCGCAGATCGTCGGAGTAATCGGCCGCCGCGACCCAGAGGCGGAGGATGTCGGCGCCCGATTCCTTGATGACGTTCTGCGGCGCGACGACGTTGCCGCGCGACTTCGACATCTTCTCGCCCTTGGCATCGAGGACGAAGCCGTGGGTCAGCACCACGTCGTAGGGTGCGTGCCCCCGCGTGCCGCAGGATTCGAGCAGCGAGGACTGGAACCAGCCGCGATGCTGGTCGGAGCCTTCGAGATACATCACCGTGTCGGAGCCGCCGTCCACTGCCCGGCGGATGCCGGCGAGGCCGGGGAAGGCTTGCGCGTCGTCCAGCACGAAGGCGTGGGTCGAGCCGGAATCGAACCAGACGTCGAGGACGTCGGTCACCTTCTCGTAATTCGCCGGATCGTGATCGGGCGCAAGGAAGCGCTCGGTGGCGCCGTCCGCAAACCACGCATCCGCGCCGTCCTGCGCAAACGCTTCGGCGATGCGGGCATTCACCGCCGCATCGCGCAGCACCTTCCCGGTCTCACGCTCGACGAAGACCGTGATCGGCACGCCCCAGGCGCGCTGGCGCGAGACCACCCAGTCGGGCCGGCCCGCGACCATGCCGTTGATGCGGTTTTTTCCTTGCGGCGGCACCCACTGCGTCTGCTCGATGGCGTGGAGCGCCGTCTCGCGCAGGGTGCGGTTGCCGAGCGAATCCACCGTCCGGTCCATGGCGATGAACCATTGCGGCGTGTTGCGGAACAGGACCGGCTTCTTCGAGCGCCAGGAATGCGGGTACTGGTGGCGCAGAACCCCGCGGGCGACCAGCGCGCCGACTTCGGTCAATGCTGCGATGAGCGCCTTGTTGGCGTCGCCCTTGTCGCCCTTGGCGGTGAAGACGAAGCGGCCGGTAAAGCCCGGCGCTTCCTCCGTCAGCCGGCCGTCGGCATCGACGGTGTAGGGGATGCGGGTATCGATGCCCGCTTCCGTGAGGCGGCGGCCATTGGCCATCCAGACCTCGAAGTCCTCGCGGCCGTGGCTCGGCGCCGTGTGGACGAAGCCGGTACCGGCCTCGTCGGTGACGTGCTCGCCCTCCAGCATCGGCACGGGGAATCCGTAGCCGGAATCGAAGGTGCTCAGCGGATGCGAGAGGGTGAGGCCGGCAAGGCTCGCCGACGGCACGTCGGCCACGCGCTCGAACGCCTCGACGCGGGCGGCCTTGAACACGCCCTCGGCGAGCGCATCGGCGAGCAAATAGGTATCGCCGACCTTCGCCCAGTTGTCCTCGGCCGCTTGCGTGACGCGGTAGAGCCCGTAGGCGACGCGCTTCGAATAGGCGACGGCGCGGTTGGCCGGCAGCGTCCAGGGCGTGGTCGTCCAGATCACGACGCGGGCGCCGGCCAAGTCCGCCGGAGCCCCGTCGCGGATCGGGAATGCCACGAACACCGTGTCGCTGACATGCTCCTCGTACTCGACCTCGGCCTCGGCGAGCGCGGTCTTCTCCACCACCGACCACATCACCGGCTTCGAACCGCGGTAGAGCTGGCCGGAGGCGGCGAACTTCATCAGCTCCGCTGCGATCCGCGCCTCGGCCGGATAGGCCATGGTCGAGTAGGGATGATCCCAATCGCCGGTGACGCCGAGGCGCTTGAACTCCTCACGCTGGATGTCGAGCCACTCCGCGGCAAATGCCCGGCATTGCTGGCGGAATTCCAGCACCGGCACCTCGTCCTTGTTCTTGCCCTTGGCGCGGTACTGCTCCTCGATCTTCCACTCGATCGGCAGGCCGTGGCAGTCCCAGCCCGGAACGTAGTTCGCATCGCGGCCGAGCGCGCCCTGCGAGCGGACGACGACGTCCTTCAGGATCTTGTTGAGCGCGTGCCCGATATGGATGTTGCCGTTGGCGTAGGGCGGACCATCATGCAGCACGAAGCGCGGGCGGCCCTTCGCGGCGGCGCGGATCTTTTCGTACAGGCCGATGTCTTTCCAGCGCTCCAGCAGGAGCGGCTCGCGGGTGGGTAGCCCCGCGCGCATCGGAAAATCGGTCTTCGGCAGGAACAGGGTCCGCGAATAGTCGCGGGCGGCCACGGGGGCGGCGTCGGTCTGGTCGCTCATGGCGGGGTTCGGCAGGGCTCTCGTCGCGGGGACGGTCGAAGGAAAACGGGCGGACGCGCTTCACCCGGCATCCGGCGCGGCCGCTGAACGCGGCGCCTACGCGGAGGCCGGGCCCGTAATTCGCAGCGGAATGTGCATGAGGCCGAACATGGAGCGCTTCTAGAGCGCCCGCCCGCCAAGGGGAAGCCGCTTCGTCGCGGGGACGGAGGACAAAGCGGAGGGACGGTCCGGGCGCCGCGGGTCGGCAGCGGACGGAAGACGGCTTGCACCGGCCTCGCCGCCTTGGCATCAGCCCGGCCCGAACGTCGCCACGGCGGCCGTGACGCGAGACTTCGCCGCGCTATGCGGACAGATGGCTCGCCACGATACCCGGCCAAGTCGAAAGACCCATCGGTTACAAACGCCGCGCCGACTACCGAGGTGCGATTGAGCACCAGGATCAAACGGAATAGCGTCCGCCCAAAGCCGCCCGGGCGAGGCCGCGCAACACGGTATCGGTGAGGAAACATGGCCCATTCAGCAACCCATGATGTGGGCGCCCCCGGCACGTCCGGCGCGCACACCCCCTGGTACCGGGTGCTCTACATCCAGGTGCTGATCGCCATCGTGCTCGGCGTGCTGCTCGGCTGGCTCTCTCCGGAATGGGGCAAGTCGCTCAAATGGCTCGGCGACGGCTTCATCGCGCTGATCAAGATGCTGATCGCGCCGATCATCTTCTGCACCATCGTCCACGGCATCGCCTCGATCGGCGACCTGAAGAAGGTCGGCCGCGTCGGCCTCAAAGCCCTGATCTACTTCGAGGTCGTCTCCTCCCTCGCGCTCCTCATCGGCATCGTCGTCGGCGAGGTGGTCCAGCCGGGCGCCGGCTTCGGCGCCGACGTGTCGAAGCTCGATGCCAAGGCGGTCGAGGGCTACGCCAGCAAGGCGGCGGCGGATTCGACCGTCGCCCACCTCCTCGGCATCATTCCCAAGAGCTTCTTCGACGCCTTCGCCACGGGCGACCTGCTGCAGGTGCTGCTGATCTCGGTGCTGACCGGCGTCGTGCTCACCGGCATGGGCAAGAAGGGCGAGAGCATCACCCACGGCATCGACGCGGCGGGTCAGGTCTTCTTCCGCATCATCGGCCTCATCGTGAAACTCGCGCCCCTCGGCGCCTTCGGCGCCATGGCCTTCACGGTGGGCCAGTACGGCATCGGCAAGGTCATCGACCTCGCTTGGCTGGTGGGCACGTTCTACACCACCTCGCTGCTGTTCATCTTCGTCGTGCTCGGCGGCATCGCGGCCTTTGCCGGCTTCTCGATCATCAAGTTCCTCGCCTACATCAAGGACGAGCTGCTGATCGTGCTCGGCACCTCCTCCTCGGAGACCGTGCTGCCGCACATGATGACCAAGATGAAGCGCCTGGGCGCCTCGGACTCGGTCGTCGGCCTCGTGATCCCGACGGGCTACTCGTTCAACCTCGACGGCACCAACATCTACATGACGCTCACCACGCTGTTCCTGGCGCAGGCAGTGGGCGCCGATCTCACGGTCGGGCAGTACGCGACGATCTTCCTCGTCGCGATGCTGACCTCGAAGGGTGCCTCGGGCGTCACCGGCGCGGGCTTCATAACCCTCGCCGCGACGCTGGCCGCCATCCCCGGCGCGCCGGTGCCGGTGGCGGCGATGACCCTGGTGCTCGGCGTCGACAAGTTCATGTCCGAGTGCCGCGCGCTGACCAACCTCATCGGCAACGGTGTGGCCACGATCGTCGTCTCCCGCTGGGAGGGCGAGCTCGACAGGAAGAAGCTCGCCGAAGTGATGGCGCATCCGGTCTCGATCGGTACCGAGATCTCCGACGAGGCGCCGGAAGGCCCCGGCGAGGATGAGCCGACCCCCGCTCCGAAGGTCGTGGCGGCGCAGTAAGCCCGCTTTGGCCTCCGACCGGTTGCGGATCGGGATCGATCTCGGCGGCACCAAGATCGCCGGGATCGCGCTCGACGCCGCCGGGGCGACGCGGGCGGAGACCCGCGTGCCGACCCCGCGGGGCGATTATGCCGGAACCCTCGACGCCATCGCCGGTGTCGTCGCCGCTTTGGAGCAACAGGCCGGCGCGACGGAGGCGAGCGTCGGGGTCGGCATGCCCGGCGCGGTCTCCCGCGCCACCGGCCTGATCAAGAACGCCAACTCGGTCTGGCTGAACGGCCGCCCGTTCGCGGCGGATCTTACCGCCCGGCTTGGCCGCCCGGTGCGGGTCGAGAACGACGCCAACTGCCTCGCCGTCTCGGAGGCGGTGGACGGAGCCGGCGCGGGCGAGACCCTCGTCTGGGCGATCATCCTCGGCACCGGCGTCGGTTCAGGCATCGCGGTCCGAGGACAGGCGCTGACGGGCCGCAACGCCATCGCCGGGGAATGGGGCCACAACCCGCTTCCCCAGCCCCGCGACGACGAACGCCCCGGCCCCGCCTGCTATTGCGGCCGCAACAGTTGCATCGAGACCTGGCTCTCCGGCCCCGGCCTCACCGCGGACTTTTCCCGGTGTACGGGTCAGACGCTGACCGGCGAGGCAATCGTCGCCCGGGCGCAGGCCGGGGATGCGGAGGCCGCCGCGGCGATGGCGCGCTACCGCGACCGGCTCGGCCGCGCCATCGCCCAGGTGGTCAACATCCTCGACCCCGACGTGATCGTGCTCGGCGGCGGCCTCTCGCGGGTCGAGGGCCTCGTCGCCGCCTTGCCGGAGACAATCGCACCGCACGTCTTCTCCGACCGCTTCGACACGCCGCTGCGGGCGAGCCGGCACGGCGACGCTTCGGGCGTGCGCGGCGCGGCGTGGCTGTGGGAGACGACATGATCGGCTGGCTCCGCCGCCTGCTCGGCCAGGACCGCCCACCCCCGCACCCCGTGCCGGCCTGGAAACCGGGACCGCCCCCGCCGCCCGTGCCGGCCTGGGAGCCGAAACCGCAGCCGCCGCAACGCCGCAGCGAGGCGGAGATCGACGCCGTCGCGGCGGCCCTGAACGGCTTGATCGCGGCGGGCCTCCGGCTCGGGCCCCATTACGAAGGGATGGACCGGCGCGCGGTCGCGCGAGCGATGGCGGAGCATCCCGAATTCGCGGTCGGCGACGACAACGCGACCCGGCCGCTGACCGAGCACAGCCCGGAGGCGCTGTCGATCGACATCCTGTGGAGTTACCGCGCCCTCGCCGACGCGATCGAGGACGAATTCACCAACGCGGCAATCTTCGAAGATCACGGCTATGACGGGGCCGACGAAGAGACCTATCGTGCGCTGTTCGCCCGGCTGATCGATCTCGCCGGGGTCTGGACCGGCCGCGGCGTCACCGTCTCCCGCGTGCCGGGACTCGGGCCCTACGGGCACGGCTTCCGCGTCGCGTTCGAGACGCAGCCGCCGATCCCGCCCCTCACCTTCCCGGCCGACAAGAACTTCGACTGGAGCCTGCTCGAACGGCTCGACGCGAGCCGTCCGGCGGGCGAGACGCGGCGCTTCCGGGTCGCCGCCGATGGCGGGGCGGGGCTCGTTCTGTTCCTCGATGACGCCGAAGCCAGCGCGATCGCTGCGCGCCTCGGCTGGGGTCCGGACGATCTGTGAGAGCGCCCGTCTGATCGGATGTCTGGCAAACGCCCCGCTCCTCATGCTGAGGCGCCGAGCGAAAGCTCGGCCTCGAAGCAACCCGGAACGGTCGATCCTAAGGGACACGTCTGCGGGATCAGCGTAGCGGCGTGCTTCGCGCCGCTGCGCGGCGCCTGAGCAGCGGCGGGATGCCAAACGCGCGCCGTCAAACGGGCTCTGTCGGCTGCTGTTGTCTCTTGGTGTGGTGAGTCAGCATTGACTTCACCCGCCCGCCTTCCGAAAACCCGCCGTCCCCTCCGCGGGGCGTCATTGACGAAAAACACGGTCCCATCATGCCCATCCTGACCTTCCCCGACGGCAACACCCGCGCGTACGACGCCGCGGTGACCGGTCGGACCGTGGTGGAGGGCATCGCCAAGTCGCTCGCCAAGCGCACGGTCGCCATGGCGCTCGACGGCACGGTCTGCGACCTCGACGACATGATCGCGCGCGACGCCGCGATCGAGTTCATCTCGCGCGATGATGCCCGCGCGCTCGAACTGATCCGCCACGACTGCGCGCACGTGCTGGCGGAAGCCGTGCAGGCGCTCTGGCCCGGCACGCAGGTGACGATCGGCCCCGTCATCGAGAACGGCTTCTACTACGACTTCGCCAAGGACGAGCCGTTCACGCCGGAGGACTTCCCGAAGATCGAGGCGAAGATGCGCGAGATCATTTCGCGCGATGCTCCGTTCACGAAGGAAGTCTGGAAGCGCGACGACGTGAAGGCGCTCTTCGCCGAGAAGGGCGAGAGCTACAAGGTCGAGCTGGTCGATGCGATTCCGCCGGGCGAGGATCTGAAGATCTACCGCCAGGGCGAGTGGTTCGACCTCTGCCGCGGCCCGCACATGACCTCGACGGGCAAGGTGGGCTCCGCCTTCAAACTGATGAAGGTCGCGGGCGCCTACTGGCGGGGCGATTCCAACAACCCGATGCTGACGCGCATCTACGGGACCGCCTGGGCGACGAAGGAGGATCTCGACGCCTACCTGCACCGGCTGGAGGAGGCGGAGCGCCGCGACCACCGGCGGCTCGGCAAGGAGATGGACCTCTTCCACTTCCAGGAGGAGGGGCCCGGCGTCGTGTTCTGGCACGCCAAGGGCTGGACGATCTTCCAGGAGCTGATCGCCTATATGCGCCGCCGCCTGAAGGGCGACTACGCCGAGGTGAACGCCCCGCAGATCCTCGACAAGTCGCTGTGGGAGACCTCCGGCCACTGGGGCTGGTACCGCGAGAACATGTTCGCGGCCCAATCCGCCGGCGAAGAGGCCGAGGATAAGCGCTGGTTCGCCTTGAAGCCGATGAACTGCCCCGGCCACGTGCAGATCTTCAAGCACGGGCTGAAATCCTACCGCGACCTGCCCCTGCGCATGGCCGAGTTCGGCGTCGTCCACCGCTACGAGCCGTCCGGCGCGATGCACGGCCTGATGCGGGTGCGCGGCTTCACCCAGGATGACGCGCATATCTTCTGCACCGAGGACCAGCTCGCCGCCGAGTGCCTGAAGATCAACGACCTGATCCTCTCGACCTACGCCGATTTCGGCTTCGACCAGATCCTGGTGAAGCTCTCGACGCGGCCCGAGAAGCGCGTCGGCTCCGACGCCCTGTGGGACCACGCCGAAGCGGTGATGACGCAGGTGCTGGCGCAGATCGAGGAGCAGTCGGGCGGCCGGATCAAGACCGCGGTCAATCCCGGCGAGGGCGCGTTCTACGGGCCGAAATTCGAGTATGTGCTGCGCGATGCCATCGGCCGCGACTGGCAGTGCGGCACCACGCAGGTGGACTTCAACCTGCCGGAGCGGTTCGACGCGAGCTACATCGACGCCGACAGCCAGAAGAAGCCGCCGGTGATGATCCACCGCGCCATCTGCGGCTCGATGGAGCGCTTCACCGGCATCCTGATCGAGCACTTTGCGGGGCATTTCCCGCTCTGGCTCGCGCCGGTGCAGATCGTGGTGGCGACGATCACCAGCGATGCCGACCCCTACGCCCGCGAGGTGGTCCGCGTCCTGGAGCGCGCTGGGCTCCGGGTCGAGGCCGACCTGCGCAACGAAAAGATCAACTACAAGGTCCGCGAGCACTCGCTGGCCAAGGTGCCGGTGCTGCTGGCGCTCGGCCGCCGCGAGGCGGAGGAGCGCACGGTCTCGGTGCGCCGCATGGGAAGCCAGAAGACCACCACGATGGCGCTCGATGCCGCGCTCGCCGCCTTCATCGAGGAGGCGACCTCCCCGGATCGACGCCGGGCGGACACCGCCGCGGAGAGCCATCCGAGCACCGATGCGGTGCTCGACGGCCAGCACGTCGAGCTTCCGGCGCCCTGATCGTCAACGTGCCGACGTAAGCAGTTCGCGCCAGCGGTCGCGCATCGCCTCCAGGGCGTTGGCGTAGTCGTCGCTCCAGGGCCGGCGGGAAAGGTCGGGCGTCACCGCCCGCCAGCCCATCGCCTTCGCCTCGCGGACGACCGCCGGATCGCGACTCATCAGGACGACCTCGGAGGGCGAGTGCGCGAATCCGACGGATGGCTGCCGCGGCGGATCGAGGCGCTGCAACAGCGTCAGGTCCCGCTCGGCGGCCAACCGCGCCAGCACGTGGCTCAGGCTGAAATCCCGGTTGCTGATGTGGAAGGCGAGCAGGCCCTGCGCATCGAGATGGGCAAAGTCGATGGCGAGCGCCTCGCGGGTCAGCAAGTGGATCGGGATCGCATCCGACGAGAAGGCATCGACGACGAGCACCCGCGCCTGTTCGGTTCGGCCCGACAGCGTCAGACGTGCATCGCCCTGGACGACGCGGGCATCCGGTGCGCATTCCGAGAGGAAGTGGAAGGTGTTCGCGTCCTGTGCGAGGCGAATCACCACGGGATCGATCTCGTAGAAGGTCCAGGCCTCCCCCACTCGCGCATGGCAAGCGAGGCTGCCGGCGCCGAGCCCGACCACGGATACCGCCGGAATCGCCCCGTTCACCCGACGGCTGATCTCGAACACGTCCGAGAGCGGACCGCCCGGTGCGAAATAGGTCGCGGGGACGGGACGCCCGGTGCTTGCCCGACCCTCGTCGTCGCGCAGGCGCATGGCCCCGTGGATCGTGGTGCCGTGCACCAGCAGGCGAAACTGACCGTCCGGGCTGGTGTACACGCGGTGGACGCCGAAGAAGCTCCGGTGGTTGCCGCCCTCCGCCATCACCGCGGCCTGCAGCGCGAGGCAAGCGACACCGATCGCGATCCCCACCAGCGACGCCCGTGCCGGCGAGCGCCAGTCGGCCGCCAGCGTGAGCACGAGACAGACCATCAGGACCTCGATCCCCAATTGCGGTCCCCTCGCCACGAGGGCGAGCAGCGCCGCGAGGAACGCACCGATCAGAGGGACCGCCGAGCGACGCGCCTCTCGCAGGACGGCCGGCAGACCGCCGGCGGTGACACCGGGCCGGCACAGGAGGGCGGCGGCGAGGAGCAGCGGATACTCGTAGACGCCGGAGAAGAGGTGCGGCGCCACGAGGGCGGCGAAGATCCCGCCACACATGCCGCCGAACGAGGTGCAGAGATAGAATTCCGTGAGCCGCGCCGCGGGGGGCCGGAGGGCGTAGACGGCGCGGTGCGCCATCAGGGCGTTCACGAAAAGCAGGCCAAGCGTGAGCCCGAGATCGAGCAGGAACGGCGTCTGCTTGAACACCACCACGGCGAAGGCGCAGCCGGTCCCGGCGATCTGGAGGCCGGAGAGCAGGCGACCCGTTCGATCCGGACCCGGTTGTGCGGGGCGAAAGGCCAGGATGAAGCTCACGAGATAGAGCGCGAGCGGCACGACCCAGATCAGCGGAATCGCCGCGACATCGGTCGAGATGTGTGCGGTCGCCGCGACGAGCAGCGCGGAGGGCACCGCGGACAGGCCGATCCAGGCGAGACGACGGCGGGGGCTGGCTTCGACCGTCAGCTCGGCCTCGACCGGCGCGGCCACCGGTGCGGCGTTGCGCAGGCGCAGCCCGCACGCCACCACGGCGCAGGTCATCGCAGCGTAACCCAGCGACCAGAGGCGCGCCTGTGCGTCGAGGCCGAGCAGCGGCTCGATCAGAAGCGGGTAGGCGAGAAGCGCCGCGAAGGAGCCGATATTTGAGGCGCGGTAGAGGAAGTACGGATCGGCGCTGCGCGCGTCCCCCGAGCGGGCGAACCATGCCTGGAGAAGGGGCGCGCTCGCGGAGAGGGCGAAGAACGGCAGGCCGATCGAGGCGAGGAACAGACCGATCAACCAGAGGGCTTCGCCTTCCGCCGGGGGCGCGCCGAACCCTTTGGCCATCCCCACGGGCAGGAAAACGACCCCGGCGAGCAGCACGAGGACGTGCGTGGCGAGCGCCGCCCGAGGCTGCAGCCAGCGCGTCAGGGCGTGGGCGTAGGCATACCCGGCGAGCAGGAGCGCCTGAAACACCACCATCGCCACGGACCAAACCGCGGGCGTTCCGCCGAGGATCGGCAGCACGCGCTTGGTGAACATCGGCTGGAGGCTGAACAGCAGCAGGGCCGCAAGAAGAAGCGTTCCGGAGAAGAGGCCGACGAGCCCGATGCGGAAGCCGAGCCGCGCCGCCAGTGCGGAGGCCGATCTGCCCTGCGCCGCTCCCCGCGATGCGCCGATGAACGCCATCCTATGCCCCCGAACTCAACCCCTCCGATCAGAGTGCACGCCAAAGTTTTAAAGTTGGATTGCAGAGCGTGAGGCTCAGCCCTCCATCGCCCGCGCCAGTTCGGAAAAAACCCGCGGGTCGGCGCATTGCGCCACGTTGAAACGCATGGAGCCGGCGGCGCCCTGGCTCAGCGAGAACACGTTGCCCGGCGCCAGCACCACGCCGCGGGCCAGCGCCCGGCGGGAAATCTCGGCCGCGTCGAGGCCGTCCGGCAGGCGCGCCCAGAGGAACATGCCCCCCTTCGGCACGAAGGGCACGGTGACGCCGACCTCCGCGAGCCGCCGCACGACCGTGCCGCGTGCCTCCGCCAGCCGGGTGCGCATGGCATCGACATGGTGGCGGTAGCTGCCCTCGGCGAGGAAGCGGTGGACGGTGGCCGCGGTGAGGTGGTTGTCGCTCAAGGAGACCGCGAGCTTGAGATCGACGAGGCGCTCGACCCAGTCGTCGCGGATCGCGATCGCGCCGACGCGGGCCCCGGTCGAGATCGTCTTCGAGAAGCCGCCGACATGGATCACCCGGTCGAGCCCATCGAAGCCGGCGAGCCGCGGTCCCGGCTCCGCCTCGAAATCGGCATAGGCGTCGTCCTCGACGATGAGCGTGCCGTGCATCTCGGCGAGCCGCAGGATGCGGTGGACGGCGACCGGGCTCAACGTGGCGCCCGTCGGGTTCTGAAGGGCGGAATTGGTGATGTAGAAGCGGGGGCGATGCTCGATCAGCGCCCCCTCGAACGCAGCGAGATCCGGCCCGTCCGGCCCGAACGGCACGCCGACCATGTTGAGGCGATGGGCGCGGGCGAGCGCCTGGAACGAGAAGTAACAGGGATCGTCGAGCAGCACCGTATCGCCGGGCTCGGCGAGGAAGCGGATGATCAGGTCGAGCGCGTGGGTGACCGAATCGGTCAGCACGAGCTGATCGGGATGGGCGCGGATGCCGCGCTCGGTCAGCCGCAGCGCGAGGTGCTGTCGCAAGGGCGCATGACCCTGCGGCGTGTCGTAGAACATCACCGCGTCGCTCTGGCGGGCGACCTGGCGCAGGGCCCGGCGCAGCTCCGCCTCCGGCAACCAATCCGGCGGAAGCCAGCCACAGCCGGGCCTCAGGGAATCCGGCCGCGCCTCGAGCGACTGGCGGGTGATCCAGATCGGATCGACCGCCCGGTCGAGCCGCGGCCCGATCGCGGTGAGGCAGAGCGGCTCCGGGCGGGCGGAGACGAAGAAGCCGGAGCCCGGCCGCGAGACGATGGCGCCGCGGGCGGCCAGCCGGTCATAGGCCTCGACCACGGTCGATTTCGAGACCTGCATGCTGTCGGCGAGGCCCCGCACCGAGGGCAAGCGGGCACCGGGGCCGAGCGCCCGGCCCTCTATGCGCGCCTCGATGGCGCGCATCACCGTCTCGACCCGCGAGAGGACCGGTTCCGCGACCGTCACCGTCATGGCTGTCCCTTCGAACTGTACCGGCGCTCGTCCCGGACAGTTCTTCGAAATCGTACCGCAACCGTCCCTGTCGGGAAAGCGGCGGCGCCGTCATATCGGTGCCATCGAACCCGATAGGAGACAGACCATGACGTTTTTTGAAGACACCCACGCACAGCATCCCGACGCCCGCGCCTGGATCGGCCGGCGCCTGCGCGATGCCATCGTCCTGGCCGCCGGCGGCTTGCTCGCCCTGCCGCTGATCGTGCCGTTCGCCTAGGGCATCGCCCC
The DNA here is from genome assembly GCF_004683995.1 of Methylorubrum sp. Q1. Classification (NCBI taxonomy): domain Bacteria; kingdom Pseudomonadati; phylum Pseudomonadota; class Alphaproteobacteria; order Hyphomicrobiales; family Methylobacteriaceae; genus Methylorubrum; species Methylorubrum sp. Q1. The sequence goes on from NZ_SRHQ01000001.1 coordinate 270,913, forward strand.
GAAAGGCGGTCGCCGGCTTTCGGAAAGCGACGATGCGAAAGCAAGGAGCTTGAGACGCCGGGCTGACGCGATCGGGCCGGATTCGGCTCTGCGCGATCAGCCGGCGGTGCAGTTCGCCTCGAACAGCGCTTTGGCCCGCTCCATGGCCCGGAACGCCGCCATGGAACCTGGGCTGCGCAGTTCCGGCCCCTCGGGCAGACGCCCGAGGAAGGGTTCGGACAGGTCGGCTACGAACGGCCGGGGGCCCGTGTAGGCGCCCATGCGGTTGCGCAGATCGACCGTGCCGCATAAAGCCCCCGCCCGGCCGATCCGCAGACCGGCCACCTTCGCCTCGGGGTCGCGCATCTGCCGCTCGATCAGGCTCAGCGCGGTCCGCGCCGCCTCCGCCCCGACGCCGGCCTCCGAGCCGTCCACGACGGTCTGAGCCCCCGCCGCACCCGCGCCGGACAGAATCAGGAGGGCCGCGAGGGCGGTCTTGCGCAGGCGCATCGGACTCAGCTTCCTTTCGCCACCACTTCGATGTCGCGGTCCATGCCGCTCTCCACCTTGAACTCGCGGGTGAAGACCTGCCCGTCATGGCGGGCGATGAGCACGTAGTCGCCTTCCGCCAGGGTGACGGACGGGAAGGCGCCGATCGCCTCGCGGATCGTGTCGCCGCCCGGCGTCAGTACGCTGAAGGCGGTGCCGGCGAAGGCCTCGGAGCCGGGGGCGGCCACGAGCTTCAGGGTCACGGTCGCGGCGCGGTGGTTCATGGTCGCGTCGGTGACCTTGCCGTTCTCGACCCGGAGGTCGGCGCGCTGGATCGCGTTCGAATCGCCGTAGCTCGACACGACGTGGTAGGTGCCCTCGGGCAGCCGCACGATCTCGCCGGCCTTGATGCCGCTGCGCACGAGGCGCCCTTCCGAATTCGTCCCGATCGGCACGTAGACCGAGAAGCCGAGCTGGTTGCCCGGAATCTTCTGGTCGCCGACCGCCCCCGACAGCTTGAGGGCGCCCGCGGCCACGCGGAGCTGATCCGTGCTGGCGGTGCCCGCCATGGTGATCCGCTTCGAGGCGCTGGCATAGCCGTAGGTGACGGTGGCGACGTAGGCGCCGGCCGCGAGCTTGAAGGTCGGGGCGGGATCGTTCGAGCGGGCGACGATGGCCGGGCGGGCGCCGTCCCCGTTCTCGCCATAGACGCGCCAGGTCAGGCCGGAGCGGATCGGCCCGTTCGCGCCGACGAAAACCGCCGAGAGGGTGAGATCCGCCTCGCCCTCCGCCGCGGGCGGCGGCAGCACCGGCCCGGTGACGCCCGGCGAGGGCAGGCCCGGCCCGAACGGCGCCGGCGCTTGCGCGGCGGCGGGCGGAATCGTGAGGAGAGCGGCCAAGGCACCGACCAAGACGACGACCGAGGCGACGATTCTGCAGCCTGCGGACCCGCGTCCCATCGTCCCTCGATCCTTCTGCCTGCGCCGTCCGGGGCCATCTTGGCCCTCGATGCACCCGCGCGCTCTTGAAACCCGACCGTGGCGGCGGCATGGCGGTCGGGAACCGAGTCTCACCCATCCTTCAGCCACCGCACGCGGATTGTCCATGACCGAGATTCGAGACGCCGCGCAGGCCGGCACCCTCGACCTGCTGCGCACCCGCCGCTCGGTGCCGCCGATGCTGCTCGACGGGCCTGGCCCCACGGCGGAGGAGCTCGACGCCTGGCTCGCGATCGCGGCGCGGGTGCCCGACCACGGCAAGCTGAGCCCCTGGCGCTTCCTCGTGATCGAGGGCGAGGCGCGCGAGCGCGTCGGCGCGATCATCGAGCGGACCTTCCTCGCCGACTATCCGCAAGCCGACGAGAAGCGGCGTGCGCAGGAGCGGCAGCGCCTCACCCACGCGCCGACGGTGGTGGGTGTCGTCTCCCGCGCCGGGCCGCACGTCAAAATCCCCGAATGGGAGCAGGTGCTCTCGGCCGGCGCCGTCTGCATGAACCTCGTGGTCGCTGCCAACGCCGCGGGCTTCGCGACCTCGTGGCTCACCGAGTGGTTCGCCTATGACCGCCGGGTGCTCGATGCCCTCGGCCTCGACCCAGCCGAACGGATCGCCGGCTTCATCCATATCGGCCGCGCCCGCGAGGTGCCGTCGGACCGGCCGCGGCCGGACCTCGCCCAGATCGTCACCAAGCTCTGAGGGACGCCCCATGCATTACGAGGCAGAGGCTCCCAGCCTGCCGCACAACCCGCTGAAGGCCATCGTCGCCCCGCGCCCGATCGGCTGGATCAGCGCCATGGACCGGGCGGGGCGGGTGAACCTTGCGCCGTACTCGTTCTTCAACGCGGTCGGCGGCGAGCCCGACATGGTGATGTTCTCCTCGTCGGGCCGCAAGGACGCGATGACCTTCGCGGAAGAGGGCGGCGAGTTCGTGTGCAGCCTCGCCACCTTCGACCTGCGCGAGGCGGTCAACGCCACCTCGGCGCCGCTGGCACGGGGCGAGAGCGAGTTCGGCTTTGCCGGTTTGACCCCCGCACCTTCGCGCCGCGTGCGCCCGCCCCGCGTCGCGGAATCGCCCGCGGCAATCGAGTGCAAGTGGCTCCAGACCGTGCCGCTGGTGCCGCTCGGCGGCGGCGAGCCGGCGAATTTCATGGTGATCGGGCAGGTGGTCTCGATCTACGTGGACGACCGCTTCGTGAAGGACGGCCGGGTCGATACCGGCGCCATGCGCCCGATCCTGCGCGGCGGCTATTTCGACTACTTCACCACCGAGTCCGAGAACCGGTTCGAGCTGCGGCGGCCGAAGGGTGCTTGAGCGCGGGAAGTGAAATCCCGATCCGCGTGATCACTGTTCGGTCTGCGGAACTCCGTCACGGCGCCCCGGAACACGGCCGAGGGCCTGCGGTTGGTCACGCAGGACGGCAGCATGACCTGCCGCACTCGGGAGCGAACGCATGATGGGACTGTCTGGACGCGGTATTCTCCTCGGTGTCGCGCTATTCACCGGTCTCGCCGGGAGCGCCGCGGCGGCTGAGGACAAACGGGCTGCCTCCCCCTCCCCGGCGAAAGACCGGAACGAGGCCGCCCCCTCCACGGGCAGCGTGGGCGCGGGTGGACTGACCGGCTCGGGCGCCACGAAGGACGGGGCGCGCACCGGCGCTTCGGACACGCCCCGCCCCGCCGGATCCGCGGCTCCGGCCGCCGGGACCGCCCGTTAGACGGAGCGATCCCGGCCACGACGACCCTCTACTGCGCGCGCCGGCCGAACGACACCGCGTAGGCCTGAACGCGCGCATCGATGAGCGGATCGTCCGATACCTCGATGCCGTCGGTGAGCGCGTTCGGCATGAACAGCAGCGCCTTCTCGGCCTCGGCGCTGTCCGGCACGACCTTGGTGACCGTCAGCGTGCCGAGGTCGAGGGTCTTCCGGCTCTCCGGCCACGGCTTCGTGGCGTCGTTGGTGGGATCGCCTGCCTCGGCGAGTTGCGCCAGCACCCGGAACTTCGCCGGCTCCTTGGCGATGCGTGGGCCGATCTCGTCCATGAGGTAGTTCGGCTCCCGCTTGGCCGCCTCCTCGGGAGACAGAATCTCCTCGCCCTGGACCGGGACGAACCGGAAGCGGAACGGCTGCCGCTTGCCGTCCTTGTCGACGAACACGAAGGCGTTGACGCCGTTATAGGTCTGCCGGGCGAGGCTCGACGGGGTCTTGGCCGTGGCGCCGGCGGTGGCCGCAGCGGGGTGCGTGGCGACGAAGCGTTCCAGTGCGGTCGGCTTCTTCGCGTCCGGCCCACTCTCGGACACCGCCTTCAGCAGGTCGCGGAATTCCTCGCCGGTGGCGACAGGGAAATAGGCGAGCGCGTTCAGGACGACGTCCATATCCGAGCCGTCGCCGAGCTTGAACTTGAGCGACATGCCGTGGGGATTGGCGTTGGCGGCGCCGTCCGCGATCGTCGGAACACCGGTCGCATCCGAGAAGCGGATCGTCACCGGCACGGCCGGCCCCGCGAACAGGGACGCTTTGCTGATCTTCGCCGCGTCGTCGGAGGGGGTGAAGCTGCCCTCGGCGACCACGCCCTTGGCGTGGTTGGCGCGCTTTCCGGGATGCTTGCCGAACAGGGTGTTCATGACATCGATGGTCTGCTCGGCCGTCGAGCTGTCTTGCGCTCGGGCCGGAAGGCCGCCGAGGAGAGCCAGCGCGACACCCGCAGCCAGCGCACGTCCGTATCGTGAAACCACCATTCATTCCTCTCGGCGCATGTCGCGACATGGGAGATGGGGCGGCCCACGCGAAATGGAACGGTTTCAATCCGAAGCAAGCGCCGGTCACGACCTCATGCCGACAGGCCCGCCGCGTCGATCCCGAGCCCGGTCTCAACACGTTCGATCCAGGACCGCAGAGCCGGATAGGGCGTGAGATCGAAGCCGCCCTCGTGGGCAAGACGGGTGTAGGCCACGAGGGCCACGTCGGCGAGGCTCAGGCCAGAGCCGACGAGGAAGGGCCGCTCCGCCAGCGCGCCCTCCATCAGCGCGAGCGCGGCGTGGCCCCGCTCGAACAGCTTCGGTTCCAGCTCGGCCTCCGACCGGCCGAGATAGAGGAGCTGGAAGCGGCGCACGGCGATGTACGGCTCGTGGCTGTACTGCTCCCAGAACAGCCATTGCCGCATCTTCGCCTGCGCGAAGGCGTCCGCCGGGATCAGCGCGGAATCGCGGGCGAGATAGCCGATGATCGCGTTCGATTCGGCAAGGCTGCGCCCGTCCTCCAGCACCAGGGTCGGCACGCGCCCGTCCGGGTTGAGGGCGAGGAACTCGGGGGTGCGCGTCTCACCCTTCAGGATGTCGAGCTCGCGCCAGTCGAGGTCGGTCCCGAGATGCGCCGCGACCCAGGCCACCTTCAGACAATTGCCCGACTTGCGGTCGCCGTAGACGGTGAACATGACGACCTCTTCTGTTTCGCTTGCGGCCGAGGGCGGCCTCATCCGGCGCCGTCGCGCGGCCGGGCCGCAACGCGCGCCGGGGCCCGCACCACGACACACTCGAAGCCGTCCTGCCGCGCCGCCGCAAGCCGTTCGGGTGAGCAATCCTCGCCCTCTGTCACCATGTCGAAGGCGGCCACCCCGGCCGCCGCCGCGGCGAGGCGGACGAGGCTGCGGGCCTGGGCGAGCGCGCCCGCCTCTCCCAGGACGGCCGCAAGCGCCGTCGCGTCGAGGCCGAGGCCGGTCAGCCGCGGGCTCGCTCCGGCAAAGCTGTGGGCGTCGAGCACGCCGAGGGGATGGCCGATCACGGCGAGGATCACGGTCGCGCCGTCGGGCAGGCCGGCCTGCGCCTCGCAGACGGCGAGCCGGCCCCCGAGGGCGGCCACGTCCCGGCCGGAGCGCGCATCGCGCAGCAGCACGCCGTCCGGCCCTTGCGCCATGAGTGCATCGAGGCCGGAATCGTCGGGACCGTCGAGCGCGGCGTAGAGCGTCAGCTCCGGCCGGCGCGCCCGCAGATCCGCCACGAGCTCCGGAGGCAGCGCCGCTTCGAACACCAGCGCATCGGCTCCCGCCGCCAGAGCCGCAGCGGCCGATGCCGCATCCACGATGGCGACGGCGCGGCGCAGCGCGTCAGGCTCGGAAGGGGGCGAGGCGGGGCGCATGCGTCCTTCGATGGATCGGAGCGGATTCAGAACGGCGCCTCCTCCGTCCAAGCGGGCGGAAAACCTACGCTTTCTTATGACGCGACAGGTCGGAAGCGGCCTCATTCAAGCTTCCTTTACCATATGTGCAGGAAAGTCGGGTCTCGCGGGGCCGAGTGACGGTCCCGGCGGGACACGTCATGTTCCTGTTCACCAATTCTCCCGTCGCCACCCGCGAGACCGCCGCCCCGGCGCGTGCCGCCGCGGCGAGTGGTGAGGTCGTCGATGCGATCCGCGAAGGGGCGCAGACGAGCGGCGTCGGCTTCGATTACCTGCTCGCCACGGCCCAGCGGGAATCGAGCCTCAACCCCTCGGCCAAGGCGAGCACCTCCACGGCGACCGGCCTGTTCCAGTTCATCGAGCAGACCTGGCTCGGCGTCATGAAGAATGCCGGGCCCAAGCTCGGCCTCTCCACCTACGCCGACGCGATCTCCTCAGGTGCGGATGGCCGCTACACCGTGGCGGATCCGGCGGCGCGGCAGGCGATCCTCGATCTGCGCCGCGATCCCAAGGTCTCGGCGGCGATGGCGGGCGCGCTGACGCAACGCAACGGCGAGGCGTTGAGCGCGGCGCTCGGGCGTGAGCCGAATGCGGGCGACCTCTACGCGGCTCACGTCCTCGGGGCGAAGGGTGCGAGCGCCTTGATCGCGTCGGCGCAGGCGAACCCGTCCCGTCCCGCCGCCCTCGACATGCCGGAAGCGGCCGCCGCCAACCGCAGCCTGTTCTACGACCGCGCCGGGCGCCCGCGCAGCGCCTCCGAACTCTACGGATTGTTGAGCCAGACCACCTCCGGCGTGGCGACCCCGGTCGCGACCGCCGCGGCCGACGCGAACCCTCCGACGTCCTACGCCTCGCTGGAGGGCGGCCTGCGCTCGCTGTTCCAGACCGACCGGCGCCAGGGCGCGGTCTCGGAAGGGGTGGCCAAGCTCTGGCAGAACCGCGCCGCCGCGAGCAATGCGGAGCGCACCGGCCCGACCTACTTCCCGCGCTCCGACGCCTGGAACGAGGCCGAGAGCACGGCGGCGGTTTCCGCCGCGAGCGTGGGCACGGCCGTGGCGGAAACCGCCGCCGCCTCGGAGGCCATCGTCGTGCCGCTGCCGCCGCGCCGGCCCGCCGGACTGACGGCGATAGCTGCGACGACCACCACCTTCATGGCTGGCCCGACGACGGACCGGCCGGCCGCCACACCTGCGAAAAACTCGCTGTTCGATCCCTCCGCCTTCCGGCTCAGGAGCGGCTCATGATCCTCCGCCAGTTCCTCACCCTCACCCAGAACGCATCCCCCGAGCGGCGCGCCGAGGCCGCGGGCGCGCTGACGCGCAGCTACCTCCAGGGCACGCTGGGCCCGGAGGCGGCTTGGGAAGCCAAGACGGCCCTGCTCGCCCTGCTCGACGACCCCGCCGCGGCGGTGCGCCGGGCCCTGGCGCAGGCCTGCGCCGACTCGGATCAGGCACCGCGCCCGCTGATCGTGGCGCTCGCCTCCGACCAGCCGGACATCGCCTGCCTCGTCCTGGCGCGCTCACCCGTGCTGATGGATGCCGACCTCGTCGATTGCGTCGCGATGGGCTGCGAGGAAACCCGCACCGCGGTGGCCGGGCGGCTCGACCTGTCGAAACCGGTCGCCGCCGCCCTGGCGGAGGTGGGCGGCGCCCCCTCGCTCATCGCCCTGGCACAGAATCCCTTCGCCGCGATCGGCACCCCCGCGCTGCTGCGGATGGTCGAGCGGCACGGCGACGACGCGACCCTGCGCCAAGCCCTGCTCGCGCGCACCGATCTCGCCATCGAGGTCCGCCATGCCATCGTCACCCTGATCGCCGAGCAGCTCTCGCGCTTCGGCCAGGATGCCGGCTGGATCAGCTCCGAGCGCGGCGCCCGCACCGCCCGCGAGGCCCGCGACGCCGCGGCGCTGGCGCTCAGCGACGAGGCCGGGGAAGCCGGGCTCGCCCGGCTCGTCGCGCATCTGCGGGTGCAGGAACAGCTCACCGCCGGGCTGATGCTGCGGGCGGTTCTCTCCCTGCGCCTGCCCTTCGCGGAGATGGCGCTGGCCGAGTTGAGCGGACTGAGCCGCGCCCGCGTCGCCGGGCTGATGCGCGAGCCGCACGGAGCGGGCTTTTCCGCCCTGCATCGCCGCGCCGGACTGCCCGAGCTGCTGCTGCCGGCGGTGCGCGCCGCGCTGACCGTGTGGCGCGATTCCAACGACGGCCGCAACGGCATCGACGGGCCGCGTCTCGCCCGCTCGATGATCGAGGCGGCGCTGACCGCCTGCGAGACCCTGCCCTTCGCCGAGGCGCGCGGCCTGATGGCGCTGCTCGCCCGCTTCGAGGCCGAGGCGGCCCGGGACGAGGCCCGCATCCTGGCGCACGAACAGGCCGAGGCGCAGGCGCGGGAAACGGTCGAGGCCGCCATCCTGCTCACCGCACCGGCGCCGGTGGAGGTCGTCGCCGCAACCGCGCCCTCCGAGATCCTCGTCCTGTCCCCGGCCTCCGCCACGTTGGAGCCGAACATGCCCGACGCCTCGACCGCGTGGCCGCTGGCGCCGCGGCCGGAAGACCGGATCGGTGCGACCGTGGTCTCGGCCGGGCCGGACGCGGCGATCGTGCCGGATTCGGCCGAGATCGTGCTCGCCGGCCTCGCCGACGCAATCATCGCGCAGTTCATGGCCGACCGTGCCGCGGCCTCGGCGCCGATCCCGGCCCTGATCGCCGCGCCCTCGCCGGAGCCGCTGACGGCGATCGTTCCGGAACCGTTGCCCGAGATCTTGGTCGCGCCCAAGCGCATCGCACGCCCGCGCGCGATCGCCGTGGCGGTGGCCGCCGGCATGATCCCGGAGCACCTGATCCTCAGCTACCGCGCGGACCGGGAGCGCCTCGCCGCCTGAGCCGGCCTTAACGCGGAGACGGCTTGTACGCCGCCTCGGCGCCCTACACCTCGGCCGACGTCCAAGGCCGCATCGCCTGCGGCCCGACGATGTCGAGCGGCGGCTCGAAATCGCTGGCCCGGCCGCGCATCGCCTCGGGCGATTCCGGGAAGCCGCTGCGGCGCCCATAATCGCTGCGAACCCGGCGTGAGGGACGGAGCGGCGCCTCCGACAGGTTGTGGGCGCAGACCACATCGAGGGCGGTGACGCCGGCCAGGGCCATGAGCGCGATCATCGCGTTGCCCCGTTTCGGGTTGGTCTCCTCCAGGGCCGGCAGCACCGTGGCGATATCGACGGCATCACCCCCGACCCGCCCCCAGATCCAGGGCGTGGGATCCTGCGTGCCGAGGATGCCGACGCCGGTGACGATCTCGCGCACGCCGTAGGCGTGGATGACGGGAGTCAGCTCGGGCTTGCCGAGCCAGCGGGCGATCGCCGCGCCGCCGACGATCTCGGCCGCGCCGAGACCGAGAGAGAACCAGCCGAGTCCCTGGGCCAGCCCTTCCGTCGCCGGATCGGGCCGTCGTCGGGAATCGGGCGCGATCCGAGCGAGCGCGCCGCCGTTCGATCTGTCGTTGTCGCGGGCCATGACACCTCCGCTTTCGAGATTGAATCGGTTTGCCCGTCAGGGCCGCAGCACGACCTTGATGCAGTTGTCCTTCTTGTCCCGGAACGTCCGGTACAGCTCAGGGCCCTGTTCCAGCCCGGCCCGGTGGGTGACGACGAAGGAGGGATCGATCTGGCCCTCCTCGATCCGCCGCACGAGGTCGTCGGTCCAGCGGTTCACGTGGGTCTGTCCGGCGCGGATCGTCAGGCCCTTGTTCATCAACGCGCCCATCGGCATCTTGTCGACGAGGCCGCCATAGACGCCGGGAATCGAGAGGATGCCGGCGGGGCGGCAGACATAGATCATCTCCCGCAGCACCGAGGCGCGATCGCTCTCCAGCATCATCGCCTGCTTCACCCGGTCATAGACCTGCTCGACGGCGCGGGGCGAATGCGCCTCCATGCCGACCGCGTCGATGCACTTCTCCGGGCCCTTGCCGTGGGTCAGCTCGTTCAAGCGCTCGACCACGCTCTCGCGGCTGTTGTCGATGACGATCGCACCACCCGCCCGCGCCATGTCGAGGCGCTCCGGCACGCTGTCGATGCACACCACCTGCTTGGCGCCGAGCAGGATCGCCGAGCGGATCGCCATCTGCCCGACCGGGCCCGCGCCCCAGATCGCCACGGTGTCGTGCGGCTGAATGTCGGCCTGCACCGCCGCCTGCCAGCCGGTGGGGAAGATGTCGCCGAGGAACAGCACCTGCTCGTCGGTGAGCGAATCCGGCACCTTGATATGCGTCTTGTCGGCGAACGGCACCCGCACATATTCCGCCTGCCCGCCGGGATAGCCGCCGGTGAGGTGCGAGTAGCCGAACAGGCCCGCCGTGGTGTGGCCGAACACCTTGGCAGCGAGATCCCGGTTGCGGTTCGAGCGCTCGCAGACCGAGAAGAAGCCGCGCTTGCACTGGTCGCACTCGCCGCAGATGATCGTGAACGGGATGACGACCCGGTCACCCTTCTTCAGCGCGCCGTTCAGGCCGCGGCCGGTCTCGACCACCTCGCCCATGAACTCGTGGCCGAGGATATCGCCCTTCTTCATCGCCGGGATGAAGTGGTTGTAGAGATGGAGGTCCGAGCCGCAGATGGCGCAGGCGGTGACCTTGATGATCGCGTCGCGATCGTCTTCGATTTCGGGATCGGGAACCGTATCGCAGCGGATGTCCTGGGTGCCGTGCCAGACGAGGGCTCTCATCGGATCTCTCCCAAGGATTATTTTCGGACACGCGCGAATGCTTGCGCACGCTGCCTGTATATCCACGGGATAGCGGGTTTTGTTTCGATCTTGATCGATGATGTTTGGAGCTGCTTACAATTGATCGTTTTTCAGCTTCCCGGCGCCTCTTAGAAACGTATCTGGCCTGATGGCCTCAGGCCGGCGTCGCTTGGTCTTTGTATCAACGGGCTTTCTCGCGCCGGACCGGTGCCACTTCGTCGAAAAGCGCTCTGGGACACGCGCTCGCTTCAGGCCGCGAGGGCATTGGCCCGCCGCAGGTCATCGACGAAGGCCTGATAGGCCGCCGCCTTCGCTGCCTCGTCGGGCAGGCGCAGCAGGTAGGACGGGTGGACCGTGATGAAGCCCGCGAACGGCCGCCCGAACGCGGCGGGGCCGCGGGCGCGGGTGATCGGGATCGGCTTGCCCGTCAGCGACAGCACCGCGGTGGCCCCCAGCGCCACGACGAGTTTGGGGGCAACGAAGTCCAACTCCTTCTCGAGCCACCAGCGGTAATGGCTCACCTCGCCCGCCGTCGGCTTCTCGTGGATGCGGCGCTTGCCGCGCAGCGTGAACTTGAAGTGCTTGACCGCGTTCGTGAGGTAGGCCTCCCCCCGGTCGATCCCCGCCTCTTCCAGCGCGCGGGAGAGAAGCTGCCCCGCCGGTCCGACGAAGGGCCGGCCCTGGCGGTCCTCCTGATCGCCCGGTTGCTCGCCGACGAAGGCGATCCGCGCTCCAACCGGCCCTTGGCCGAGCACGGCCTGGGTGGCGCCGGGCACCAGCGGTTCGGAGCGGGCGATGATCGCGTTGAGGGCTTCCAGCGAGTCCGGCTCGTCCCGGGCCATCTTCGCCACGGCGCGGACGGGGTCACGCTTGACCGGCATCGTCGGCTCCTTCTCGATCATCGCCTGCGCGCGTGCGCTCGCGGCCCGGACGAGAGCGGGAATCGCCGCCGTCTCCGGCATGTTTCGCCAGTATTTGCGGGGCATCTCGGCGCGCATGGCATCGAGGTTGAGCCGGGCCGGATTGAAGGTGTTTTCGTAGTAGTCGCGCCAGCCCGCCTCGAAGCCGTCGCCGTCGGGCACGTCCTCGCGGCGGCCGGGCGGGCCGAAGCGGAGCGTGCCGTCCCAATGCGCCGACCCTTCCGGCGTCAGGATCGACCATGTCAGTGCGCGGAAGCGATCGACGAAGAAGGGCGCGGCGGCCCCCAGGATGTGGTGGTCGGGCTCGAACCACGCCACGAAGCGCTCAGGCCCCTCCCCCGACACACGGCGGAAGCGCAGGAAGGCGTGCATCTTGTGCAGGTCGCGGCCGATCGCCTTGCGCATCCGGTGGAGGCGGTGGACGAGCGGGTCGCTCAGGACATCCATCAACGCCCGCTCACCGTGCAGGACGCGCCAGAGCAGGGCGTAGAGGAGGCCGTAGCGCTCGGGATCGCGGTGGGGCACCACCATCGGGATCAGTTCGGTCACCGCGCGGGGAAGCTGCAACGGCGGGCCGTCCGCGGAGCCGGACTCGGTGCCGAACAGGCTCGGCGCCTCGGTCTGCCAGACGATGTTTTTCGGCGGGATCCCGGCCGCGATCAGGCGGCGCGCCGCGGTGCGAAACCCTGACAGATCCGCACCGGGGGCGAGGCTGACGACGTGGATGCCGCCGAAATCCCCTGCCCGCTCCGTGGGGGGAAGGTCACGCGACGGCTCGCCCATCAGAACAGACTCAACTGCTCGGCCGGCTCCGCGAGCTTCGCCCGCAGATCGAGCCGGTCGGTCAGCGTCGTCGGGCGAAAATCCTCGGCGATGAGGAAGGGCCGCGCCCGCTTCAGCCCCGAACTCAGCCGGGCGACGTCGTCGAGGCGCAGGCGGCCGTGGCGGCGCGCCTTGATGATGGCATCGACCGCCCGCGCCCCGAGCCCCGGCACCCGCAGCAGCATCTCGCGGTCGGCGCGGTTCACATCGACGGGAAAGCGGTGCCGGTTCTTCAAAGCCCAGGCGAGCTTGGGGTCGATGTCGAGGGCGAGCATACCGTCCTCGGACGCCCCGGCCACGTCGTCGGGGGAGAACTCGTAATAACGGATCAGCCAATCGGCCTGATACAGCCGGTGCTCGCGCCGCAGCGGCGGCGCCTGCAGCGGCAGGGCCGCGGAGGCATCGGGGATCGGGCTGAAGGCGGAGTAGTAGACGCGCTTGAGGCCGTAGGTGCCGTAGAGCAGCGCGGATTTGCGGATCATCGCCTCGTCGGTGGTGGCATCGGCCCCGACGATCACCTGCGTCGATTGCCCGGCCGGCGAGAAGCGGCGGCGCTCCTCCTTGGCCTGGACGATGCGCTCGCCGATCTGGCCCATCGCGCTCTCGATCGCCGCGCCGTCCTTCTCCGGCGCGAGGCGGTTGAGGCTCGCTTCCGTCGGCAGTTCGAGATTGATCGAGAGCCGGTCGGCGTAGAGCCCCGCCTCCTCGATCAGCCAGGGGCTCGCCTCGGGGATCGACTTCAGGTGGATGTAGCCGCGAAAGCCGTGCTCGCGCCGAAGCTTCTTGGCGACGCGGGTCAGCATCTCCATCGTGTAGTCGGGCGAGCGGATGATGCCCGACGAGAGAAACAGACCCTCGATGTAGTTGCGCTTGTAAAACTCGATCGTCAGCGTCACCACCTCCTCGACCGAGAAGCGGGCACGGGCGACATTCGAGGAGCGCCGGTTCACGCAATAGGCGCAGTCGAACAGGCAGTAATTCGTCAGCAGGATCTTCAGCAGCGAGACGCAACGCCCGTCCGGGGTGTAGGCGTGGCAGATCCCCGCCCCGGTGGTCGAGCCGAGTTCCCCCGCGCCGGCCCTGCGCTTCGGCGCCCCCGACGAGGAGCAGGAGGCATCGTATTTGGCGGCATCCGCGAGGATGCGCAGCTTGCGCGCGAGCTTCTCGTCCATCGAACGGAAGATGAACGCGTACGCGCCCGGATCAATGCGGCGCGTTGGCCCGCGCACCGGAAAAACGCCCTCCCGCCGCGCAGCGCGACGGGAGGGCCGGCAACACTCAGCTCAGGCTCAGCTCGGGCTCAGCGTTTTGTCGAGGGTGATCTCGGCGTTGAGCAGCTTCGAGATCGGGCAGCCCTTCTCGGCATTGCCGGCGAGTTCGTCGAACTTCGCCCCATCGATCCCGGGGATCACCGCCTTGAGGGTGAGGGCCGACTTCGTGACCTTGAACCCGTCGCCGTCCTGCACGAGCGTGACGACCGCCTTGGTATCGAGGGAGGTTGCCTTGAGGCCGGCCGATTGGAGCTGGAAGGCGAGCGCCATGGTGAAGCAGCTCGCATGCGCCGCAGCGATCAACTCTTCCGGGTTGGTGCCGGGCTCGTTCTCGAAGCGTGTGTTGAAACCGTAGGGATTGTCCGAGAGCACGCCGGATTGCGTCGTGATCTTGCCCTTGCCGGTCTTGCCGTCGCCTTCCCAGTGGGCGCTCGCGTGGCGGTCGGTCATGCTGTCGTCCTCGTCGTCTTCAAGCGGAAGCGATCCGCGTCGCCTTCGACGTGGAGCGGTGGGCGGGCATGTCGAGGGGCAGCCCTTACTCTTGGTCGACGGATGTCTCGTCCGCGTTCTCGTGCTCCTGCGCTTCGCCGGCGAGCACGGCCTTGGCGAGCGCGTAGGAGAAACCGGCCCGCGCCATGGCGGCGAGATCGCGCTCGCGGTTGGCCTCGCGGGTTTCCGGCCGGCGATAGGGGCCGAGGCGGCGGCGGCGGGCATAGGCGAGGGCCGCCCGCTCCTCGGTGTCGGCCTCGCCCTCTTGCGTCCCGGCCGCCTCGTCCTCCTCGGCGAGGGTCGCCGCGATCGTCTCCCGGTCGATCCCCTTGGCGGCGAGCCGCGCCTGCGCCTGCCGGGTCGAAGTGCCGCGCCGCCTCAAGCCCCGCAGGCGGGCGGCGGCAAAGCGCGCATCGTCCACGAGCCCGGCCTTCTGCGCGCGGGCGACCGTCTCCTCGATCAGCCCGGCATGCGCGCTCGCATCCTCGTCTCGGGAGCGGCAGCGGCGCTCGATGCGCCGGGCGAGCACCCGGCGCAGCATCTCGGACGAGGCGCCGTAGCGGTCGAGATAATGCGTCGTCACCCGTTCCAGCCACGCAGGCGTGACCGGCGGCTCGGCCCTTGCTTCGGGTCGCCCATCATGTCGCCCATCTGTTGAGCCATCACGTCGGTTTGAAACGGTTCGCGCAATCATTCGTTCTTCACGATCCGGACAGGTTTTCGATTCATGAATCTCGGATGGATCGCACGCGATTTCGAGGGCTCCGCCGCCGCATGGTGGCCACGCTCATGAGGCGCGAATGGCTCTACGTGCTGCTGGCCCTCGGGTTCGCGGCCGTGGCCGGCCTCGTCGTCACCCTATCACGTCCCACGCTGCTCACGGTGGCGGTCGGCCCGCGCGACGGGGTCGAAGCGGGGCTGATCGAGACCTATGCGCGGGCGCTGACCCGCAATCACGAGGACGTGCGCCTGAAGGTCGCGCCCTTCGACGACGTGCGCGACAGCGCCGCCGCCCTGGAGAAGGGCCGCGCCGACCTCGCCGTGGTGCGGCCCGATGTGAAGCTGCCGGATAACGGCCTGACTCTGGCCATCCTCCACGACGAGGCGCTGATCATCGCCGCCCCCGAAGCCGGCGAGATCGAGAGCTTTTCGGATCTCTCGACCCGGCGCCTCGGCGTCGTCACGCGCCATGAGGCCGACTTGCCGGTTCTGACGAGCCTGCTCGACTTCTACGACTTCAAGGCGGCCCCGGAAGCCGAGGCGCTCGGCAGCGAACCCCTCGCGGTGGGACGCATCGGCCTCGTACCGCTCAAGGCCTCCGAGATCACCGCGGCGCTGGAGGGCAAGCGCGTCGATGCGGTGGCGATCATCGCCGCTCCCACCGCCAAACCGGCGCAGGCGATGCTGCGGGCGGTCGAGGCGGCGGCGCCGGAGCGCAAGGTCACCCTCGTCAGCGTGCCGGACGGCAAGGCGATCGTGCAGCGCATGCCGACGCTCCAGGCCGTCACCCTCTCGGCGGGTACCTTCGGCGGGCGGCCGAAGCGCCCGGAAGAGGATGTCGAGACGGTGGGCGTCTCCTACCGGCTGATGGCCCGCGGCGCGGTGAGCCGCGTCGCCGTCGCCTCCGTGGTGCAGCACCTGTTCGAGTGGCGCTCGCGGCTCGCGGCCTCCGCCCCGATCGCCCACCAGATGAAGCCGCCGGACTACGACACCACCGTCACCGCCACGAGTGCGCAGCTTCCCAACCATCCCGGCGCGGTGGACTATTTCGAGCGTGAGCAGCAGACCTTCCTCGATCGCTACGAGGACTGGATCTACCTGTTCGCCTTCTTCGGCGGCACGCTCGGCTCGGGCGTCGCGTGGCTCGGCCAGCGGCTCGCCCGCAAGCGGCGCGAGCGGATCGACATCGTCCTCGACCGCCTGCTCGACATCCTGGCCGAGGCCCGCGAGGCGCAATCGGCGGCCGCGCTCGGCGCGCTCACCCGCGAGACCGATGCGCTGATCGCCGACGTGGTGCGTCAAGCCCGCGAGCGCAGCATCGATACGCGGATGATCAGCGCGCTGATCCTCGCCATCGACGCGGTGAACGGCGCCCTCGACGATGGCCGCCGCTCCTTCGAACCCAGCGCCGATCCGAGCAACGGCAGCCGATCGCGCACCGCGCGGTTGTTATCGCTGAGCCTGCCGGCCGCAGAATAGGCGCGCCGCGTCCCGAAAGGCCGCTGCCGGCTCCCGGAACGAGCCGGCTCTAGCCCACGCCGACGGGATGCTTCACCACGAACGGCGTCCGCATCGTCACCAGTTCCTCGCCGAGCGTCGGGTGCACGGCGATGGTGCGGTCGAAATTGGCCTTGGTCGCGCCCATGGTGACGGCGATGCCGATGGCCTGGATGATCTCGCCGGCATCCGTCCCGAGCACGTGGACGCCGACCACCCGGTCGCTGGCACGGTCCACTAGAACCTTCATGATCACCCGCTCGTCGCGGCCCGAGAGCGTCGCCTTCATCGGGCGGAAGCTCGCCTTGTAGACGTCGATGTCCCCGTAGCAGCGCCGGGCTACGTCCTCGTTGTGGCCGATCACGCCGATCTCCGGCGTCGAGAATACGGCGGTGGCGATCAGGCGATGATCGACGCACCAGGGCTTGTCGCCGAACACCGTGTCGGCGAAGGCGTGGCCCTCGCGGATCGCGACCGGCGTCAGCGCCGCGCGGCCATTCACGTCGCCGACGGCGTAGATCGACGGAACCTTGGTGCGCGAATCCGCCTCGACCGGGATCGCACCGCGTTCGTCGAGGTCGATCCCGACCCGTTCCAGCCCGAGCCCGGCGACGTTCGGGCGCCGGCCGGTGGCCACCAGCACGCAATCGACGGTGAGGCTCTCGCCCCCGTTCAGGATGGCGCGGATCGCCGAGCCGTCGCGCTCCAGGCGCTCGACGGTCTGCTCCAGGCGCAGATCCATCCGCTTGGCATAGGCCTCGCCGAGCGCGTCGGCGATCTCGGGATCGAAGCCGCGCAGCAGGCTCTTTCCGCGATGGAGCAGCGTCGTCTTCGAGCCGAGGCTGGCGAAGACGCCGGCGAACTCCACGGCGATGTAGCCGCCGCCGACCACGAGGATGCGCTCGGGCTGGTGCTCCAGCTCGAACACGCCGTTCGAATCGATGGCGAGTTCCGCACCGGGGATCAGTGGCTCGCGCACCGGCGTCGCGCCGGTCGCGATCAGGATGAAGCGGGCCCGGACCGTGCGATCCGCGCCGACGAGGCGCACGGTGTGTGGGTCCTCGATCACCGCGCGGTCGGCCACGACCTCGACGCCGGCGCCCGCAAGGTTACGGCCGTAGATGCCCTCCAGCCGCGCGACTTCCGCGTCGCGGGCGCGCTTCAGCACGGCCCAGTCGAAGCGCGGCGTCTCGATGTGCCAGCCGAAACCGGCAGCGTCCTCGAACTCGTCGGTGAAGCGGCCGGCATAGACCATCAGCTTCTTCGGGACGCAGCCGCGGATCACGCAGGTGCCGCCGACGCGGTACTCCTCGGCCAGCATCACCCGCGCGCCGTGGCCGGCGGCGATGCGGGCCGCCCGCACCCCGCCCGAACCGCCGCCGATCACGAACAGGTCGACGTCGAAGGACTCACTCATCTCGGTCTTGCTCATGCGCGCGCGTCTTCACTCTCATGTGCGGGCTCGTATGGGGGCTTGGCGCAAGCCGCCGCCCGCAGCCATGTGATGGCGGCCCCGAGGCCCGCCGTCCACCATCCCTGCCACGCGCCGTGCTCGACGAACATCACCGCCACCGCCGCGCCCAGCACGCCGAGCGCCGTGGCGAACAGGAGCTGCGGCAGGGCCGCCGCCGCCCGCAGGGCCAGGAAGGCGACCAGCGCCGCCAGCACCGCCCCGACGAGGCCGAGTTCGGCCCAAATCTGGAGGAAGCTGTTATGCGGGTGGCCGACGGCCAGCATCGCCCGCATCTCCGGTTCGAGCGCCGCCGCCGCCGGCACCTCGGCGAAGCGCAGGCCCATGCCGTAGCCGGAGCCGATCCACGGGGCCTGGGCCAAAGCGGCGCCGAAGCTCTGGGCGATGGCGACCCGCGCCCGCGACGAACTCTGCGTCAGCCGCTCGTGCGCCGCCTCCGGCATCAGCCGGTGGAGGATGTCGCCTTCGACCGGCGCAAGGGCAAAGGCGAGCCCGAGGGTCAGCGCCGCGAGTGCAAGGGCCATGGATCGGGGAGCCAAGCGCCCGACCCCGAACATCGCGGCACCCGCGAGCAGCCCGAGGATGGCCGCGCCGCTGATCGAGCGCAGGATCGCCAGCGCCGCCACCGCGAGCAGGATCACGGCGGCAAGGCGATGGCCGCGCAGGGCGAGGAAGGCGGCGATGGGCCCGGCGAGAAGCAGCACCGTCAGCAGCGGGCGGTTGAACATGAACAGGGCCACGCGCTGCCCGAGCCAAGCCTGCGGCGCCAGCCCGAGGGCGAGGCTTCCCGCGATGTAAAGGCAGGCGGCAGCGAGCATTCCGGCGCCGAGGGGCAGCGCCCAGGGTGGCAGCCGGGCCGGCGCGAGCCGGGCCAGGATCGCCGCGGCGGCGAGCGTCGGCAGGAATTCGGACAGCACACGGCCCCAGAGCGCGGGAAACGGGCTCCAGGCCAGCGAGACGAGGCACCAGCCGAGGAAGGCCAGCGCGGCGAGACCGAGCGGGGAGCGCAGCGGCCCCATCAGGAGCGAGACAGCGCGCCCGCCATGCTCGGCGACGGCGCCCGCGAGAAACAGCAGGGCCGCGATGCCGAGGACGAGCGGGCTCGACCGATTGGCGAGCGCCATCATCGGCGCCACCAGCGCCAGGGCGACGGCGCCGGCGGCGTAGAGCCGCTGCGCCGCGCCAGGGCCGGCGATCACTGGAGCTGGTGGCCGCGCTTGCCCATTTCGGCGCGGGTGCGGACCATGATGTATTCCGAGACTTCTTGCGTCCAATCCTGCATGGCGCCGACCATGTCATCGAGGATCTGCGGCTGAGTCTCAACGTAGCGCTTGCCCGCGGGCGAGCGGAAGAAAGTGACGATGTCCTTCAGCTCGGCCTCGTTCAGGCGCTTGGCATAGATCCGCGCGGCGATGGTGATCAGCCGCTGCTTCTGCAGCTCCATCTCGGGATCGAGACCCTTGAGCACGTCGTCCAGATCCTTGGCGAGATCGGGCCGCGTCACCGCGTTCTTGCGGATCTGCTCGGCCATGGTCGGGATGATCGAGTCGAAGGAGCGGGCGATGCCGGAACTCAGCATGACCTCGCGGGCGAGGGCGAGGTGGGCGGCACTGAGGTCCGGCTCCGGCGCGGCGGCCGGCGGCGGGGCCGCGCCGGGCTTCACCGTCGGCTTCGGGGAGGCGGCGGGGGGCTTGGCGGCCGGCTGCTGCGCCTGCGCTGCCGGAACGAGGACGGCCTGCGACAGCAGGGCCGCGAGGAAGGGGCCGCCCAGGGCAGCGAGACGGAGAACCATGCGGGAGAAGCTCCGAAAAAGGAAAAAGCGGCGACCGGGCGTCAGAGGCGGCCGAGAACGCTGACGACGGCCGCGTCGCCTTCGGCCGCGTCGCCTTCGGCCGCGGCGAGGATGGCCGCGTCGGCGATGCCGAGGAACAGGCCGTGCTCGACCACGCCGGGCACCGCCCAGAGCCCGGCGGACAAAGCCTCCGGATCGGGAATGCGGCCGAGCCGAAGATCGAGGATGGCGTGGCCGCCATCGGTGAGGAGGGGAGCACCGGACGCGTCGTGGCGGCGCACGATCTCGCCCGCGCAGCCGGCCCGTGCCACCGCCGCCTCGACGGCGCGGGTGGTGGCACCGATGCCGAACAGGTTCACCTCCACCGGCAGCGGAAAGGCACCCAGGGTCTCGACGTGCTTTCCGGCGTCGGCGATCACCACCATGCGGCGGCTTGCGACCGCGACGATCTTCTCGCGCAGCAGAGCGGCACCGCCGCCCTTGATGAGGCGCAAGCTGCCATCGACCTCGTCGGCCCCGTCGATGGTGAGATCGAGTTCGGGCAGGTCTTCGAGCGTCGCGAGCGGGATGCCCTCGCGCTCGCAAGCGATGCGGGTCGCCTCCGAGGTCGGCACCCCGGTGACGGTGAGGCCCGCGCGCACGCGTTCGCCCAGCAGCTTGATGAAAGCGGCGGCCGTGCTGCCCGTGCCGATGCCGAGGCGCATCCCGTCCTCGACCAGGGGGATCGCGCGCTCGGCCGCCGCCCGCTTCAGATCCGGCGCGCTCACGAAACGTCCTCGGGAAGCGAATTCATCGGGGGCACTCGGACCATCGAAGCTGGGGCGGCGAATCTGGGACGATTGGGGAGGCAGGCCCTAGCACGCCTCCCCGCCGCCGCAAAAGACGGACGCGGAGAAGCACGGATGCTTCCCGAGGGCGTCCGGCGCTGCGTCGGCGGTCAGGGCCGCGTTCCCTGCGGCGGCGTGGCGCTCGGGCCGGCGCGGCCGGGGGCCGGACCGGTCGCGGCGGCGCCCGCCCCGCTGGCGGTGCCGGCGGGCGGCGGGCCGGCCTGCTCGGTGCAGACGACGAGTTCCTGACGGATCTGCACGTAGCAGGCGCTGGTTTCGCCCGTGCGGTAGTTGACCCGGTAGATCCCCGACTCGCGGGCGTGGCGCGAGGCGATCAGGCCGTACTCGCCCGGCGTCTGCGGGCCGGCGCCCTCTCCGGCGGCAAAGCACAAGGTGACGCCGACGCTGTCGTCGCGCAGGCCGTACTGGCAGGAGGTGACCTCGCCGTTGGCGCGGTCGATCCGGTAAATCCGGTTCAGATCGACCGCGGGCGCAGCCACGAACTCGTAGGGCCCGGCAGCCTCGGCTGCCGACGGCAATCCGGCCAGGGCCGCGACGAGCAGGCCGGCGGTCAACCGGGGAAGAGAAAGACGCGAAGGGACACGCATGGGGCGGGACATCGTCTTGTTGCGAAAGAGCGAAACGGCGAATCATCGGCGGCGCGATCAAGCACCCGCTCCGTGGCGGAGCTTGGGCAGAGAGGCAACACTGAGTGTCCGCGCTAACCGGGTATCAACCGCTAGGGTTGATCGTAGGAGAGACGACCGCTAGCCAGCTTGACAATGAAACGCACCGGGATGCCGATGAACCCGCACAGCTCCCCGATCGTCGTGTTCGATCTCGACGGGACCCTCGCCGAGACCGCGGGCGACCTCATCGGCACCCTCAACGTCATCCTCGCCCGGAACGGCCACGCGCCGCTTCCCCTCGAACAGGCTCGCGACCTACTCGGCGCGGGCGCGCGCGCGCTGATCCAGCGCGGCTTCACGGTCGCGGGCGCAAGCCTGACGCCGGAACGGCTGGAGACGCTGTTCCAGGACTTCCTCTCCTATTACGGCGCGCATCTCACCGACAATTCGCACCTCTTCCCCGGCGTGGTCGAGGCGCTGGACCGGCTGGAAGCGGCGGGCTTCCGCCTCGCGATTTGCACCAACAAGGTCGAGGCGCACGCCGTGGCGCTGCTCGATGCGCTGGGCATCGGCCACCGCTTCCGGACGATCGTCGGCAAGGAGACCTTCGCGTTCTCGAAGCCGGACCCGCGCCACATCACCGCGACCATCGAGCGCGCCGGGGGCGATCTCCACCGCGCCGTGATGGTGGGTGATTCGAAGGCCGACGTCGCCGCGGCCAAGGCGGCCGGCATCCCGGTCGTCGGCGTGACCTTCGGCTACACCCCCGTGCCGATGCGCGAGCTGGCGCCCGACTGGGTCATCGAGCATTTCGACGCCCTGCCCGACGCGGTCGGCGCCCTCCTCGCCCGCGAGACCGTGAAACCGGCCGCCTGACGAGACATCGCACGGCTTGCACCCGCGCGGGCGCTGGGCCACTGAGCGTTGCGACGGGGCTTTCAACCGCCCCGAGGGGCGCGAGAGGCAGACCGGCGACATGAGCGAGACGGACACCTTCGACCTGACGCTGGAGCGCATCGCGCTGATCCGGCGGATGGTCGTGGCCTGGAACGGAGCCGAGGCCGGCGCGCCGATGATCCATCCGGATGCGCCCTACGGCAGCACCGACCGCGACGGCGACATCTTCAACGTCACCGGGGACGACGAGGGCGCGGACGAGGAGCACCGGGCGATGGGCGATGCGCTCGCCGTGTTCCTGCAGAACGCGACGCTGAAGCCCGGCCGCTACCAGTACCACAACCCGCTCGCCAAGCTCGCGCCGGGGGATGTCTTCGACGTGTTCCGCGACGAGGCCACCGGCGAGACGCCCGAGCACATCACCTTCGAAGTCACCGACGAGCACCTTCGGCTGCTGCGGGCGTTCAGCCTCGAATGGGACGAGGAATACGACGTGCCGAGCGTCGATCCGAAGCGGCCCTACGGCCACATGACGTGGTACACGGTGGAGATGGCAGTCCATCTCGGCGAGCCGCCCGAGAAGGACGCGGACGGACGCGCCATCCTGACCGACGAACAGGAGGCCCGCCTGGAGCGCCTGCACCGCGAGATGCAGCCGGCGATGCAGATCTTCCTGCGCTACGGCGATCTCGGGCCGGGACCATTCCGGCAGCCCGAGGGCACGATCGCCTGGGAGCCGGCCTGAGCGCATCCGCTCCCCCTTTGCGAATCGCTGCGCCGGCCGCCTATCAGCGGTCGGGCCGTGCAGCGGTTCCGAAGGGGAGAGGCCGGATGAAGCGGGGATGGATCGCGGGAACGGTGCCGGGCGCGCTCATCCTGGCCCTGGCATCGTCGTTCTCACCCGCCCGGGCGAACGACAGCGCGGCCACCCTCGACGCGGGCGGCCTCGTTCTGGTGCGCGATGCCGAGATCGAGCTGGCGAGCGAGGACCTTCGCATCGCCATCGACCGCATCGGCGTCGATTACGTCTTCCGCAACCGCTCGAAGGCGCCGCGCACCCTGCGCCTCGCCTTCCCGCTCCCGCCCATCGACGGGGCCGAACTCTCGTTCAGCGCCCTCTCGCTGCCGGTTCGGGGGAGCGCCAACTTCGTCGGCTTCACGGTCAAGGCGGACGGCCAAACGATCGAGCCGGCCCTGGAGGAGCGCGCCTTCCACGGTACGCAGGAGGTCACCGAGCGTCTCACCCGCCACGGGCTGCCGCTCAATCCTCTGCGGCGCGAGGACTTGGAGACGGCGCTCAAGCGGCTCTCACCGGCCGACCTCCAGGCCCTGCACAAGGCCGACCTGTTGTCCGATGCGACGTTCGACGCCGGCGCGCAGTGGCGCAGCGAGGCCAAGTTCCACTGGGAGCAGGTCTTTCCGGCCGACGCAGAGCTGCGCCTCTCCCACAGCTACGTGCCCGTGACCGGCAATCAGTTCCTCTCGCCCAAGGACGCCGCGGCGCGCGAGTTCCGTGCGCGCTACTGCCTCGACGAGGCCGGTTTGGCCGGCATCCGGCGCCTCGCCGCGGCAAAGCCCGAGGGCTACACCCGCGCCTTCGAGGTGCCCTACATCGTGACCACGGCCCGCAACTGGGCCGGGCGCATCGGCCGCTTCACCCTGACAGTGGACAAGGGCCGCGCGGACGCCCTGGTCAGCTTCTGCCGGCAGGGCGTGCGCAAGACGGGTCCGACCACTTTCGTCTGGGAAGCCCGCGACTACGTCCCGGATTCCGACCTGCGCGTGCTCCTCGTCTCGAACGATCCCGCCTTCCTGGGGGATCGCTGAGACGCGGGGCGTTCAGCCCTCGCGCTTCTTGCGCTGTGCCAGGGTGCGCAGGCGCAGGGCGTTGAGCTTGATGAAGCCGGCCGCGTCGCGGTGATCGTAGGCGACGGCGCCCTCCTCGAAGGTGACGAGATCCTGATCGTAGAGCGAGTGCGGGCTCGTCCGGCCGATGACGTGGACGCCGCCCTTGTAGAGCTTGAGCCGCACCTCGCCGGTCACCTTCTCCTGACTCTTGTCGATCAGCGCCTGCAGCATCTCGCGCTCGGGCGAGAACCAGAAGCCGTTGTAGATCAGCTCCGCGTATTGCGGCATCAGCTGATCCTTGAGATGGGCCGCGCCGCGATCCAGCGTGATCGACTCGATGGCGCGGTGGGCCGGCAGCAGGATCGTGCCACCGGGCGTCTCGTACATGCCGCGGCTCTTCATGCCGACGAAGCGGTTCTCGACGAGATCGAGCCGGCCGATGCCGTTGGCGCGGCCAAGCTCGTTCAGCTTGGCCAGCAGCGTGGCGGGCGAGAGCGCCTCGCCGTCGATGGAGACGGCGTCCCCCCGCTCGAAGCCGATGGTGACGATCGTGGGCGTGTCCGGCGCCTCTTCCGGCGAGAGGGTGCGCGAATAGACGTAATCCGGCACCTCGACCGCCGGGTCCTCCAGGACCTTGCCCTCGGAGGAGGCGTGCAGGAGGTTGGCATCGACCGAGAACGGGCTCTCGCCGCGCTTGTCCTTGGCGATCGGGATCTGGTGCTGCTCGGCGAACGCGATGAGCTGCTCGCGCGAGCGCAGGTCCCACTCGCGCCACGGCGCGATCACCGTCACGTCGGGCTTGAGCGCGTAGTAGCCGAGTTCGAACCGGACTTGGTCGTTCCCCTTGCCGGTGGCGCCGTGGCACACCGCGTCGGCGCCGACGCGTTCGGCGATCTCGATCTGCTTCTTGGCGATCAGCGGCCGGGCGATCGACGTGCCGAGGAGATAGATCCCCTCGTAGACCGCGTTGGCGCGGAACATCGGGAAGACGTAGTCGCGGACGAATTCCTCGCGCAGGTCTTCGATGAAGATGTTTTCCGGCTTGATGCCGAGAAGCTCCGCCTTGCGGCGCGCCGGCTCCAGCTCCTCGCCCTGGCCGAGATCGGCGGTGAACGTCACGACCTCGCAGCCATAGGTGGTCTGAAGCCACTTGAGGATGATCGAGGTGTCGAGTCCGCCGGAATAGGCGAGAACGACCTTCTTGACGGATTTGTTCGGAGGGGCGTCGGACATGGTGTTGGGCTCGGGCAACAGGGTGAAGGCGGATTAACAGCGGAGGCGCGCGGCGCGCAACCGCCGGGGCGGGATGCAAGTTGCCTCGTTTCCGATCCAGCCGGCCCCGGCGCGTCATCGCAGACGTGGTAGGGTCACCGGCAGGACGGACCAGATGACCCGGAGAATCGACGAATGCCGCGGCGAGCGACCCTGGAATTCTGGTACGAGTTCGCCTCGACCTACTCCTACCTCTCGGCCATGCGCATCGAAGCGCTGGCCAAGGCCGCCGACGTCGAGCTGCGCTGGCGACCATTCCTGCTCGGGCCGATCTTCGCGACGCAGGGGTGGACCAATTCGCCCTTCAACCTCTACCCGGCCAAGGGCCGCAACATGTGGCGCGACCTCGACCGCGAGGCCGCCCGGCTCGGGCTCCCGCCGGTCACGCGCCCGAACCCTTTTCCGCAGAATTCGCTCAGCGCAGTGCGCGTGGCGACCTACGGCGCCGACCAGGACTGGCTGGTGCCGTTCTCGAAGTCGGTGTTCGAGACGAGCTTTGCCAAGGGCGGCTCCATCGCCGAGCCGGCGGCGGTGGGGCGCATCCTCGATGCGCTCGGGCTCGACGGCACCCAGATCCTCAAGGCGGCGGCCTCCGAGGGCAACAAGGGCCGCCTGAAGGTGGCCGGCGAGGAGGCCCGCTCCCGCGGCATCTACGGCGCGCCGAGCTTCCTCACCGGGGACGGCGAGCTGTTCTGGGGCAACGACCGCCTGGAGCAGGCGCTCGCCTGGGCCGCCGGAGACCGGCCGGACGGGCTTCGGTGAATTTCTTCGGACGTCGCTTTGCTTGGCGATATATTATTGTAGAGGCCGAGGACACTCAAACTTGGTAGCGACGCCCAAGGAAGTAGATCCGCACGGCACCAGCAATGCTGAGGACGTTCTTAGGATTCTTCATCGAACTCAGAAAAGGAAACAAGCCTGTCTTCAATTTCTTCCGGAAAAATTGCCCCCCACCGCGGCATAGAGTTAGAGTTGATGCTATGCGGAAGAAAGCCTTTTGCCCTTTTTTCTGCCGAGCCAGGCATGTCAGCAGAAGATGTTGGCGACGCATGCTTCAGCCAGCATGTAGAGGCAGGAAATATCTTGCTATTTAGCTGCATTGATAAATTGACAGGAACAGAGACCAGAAGATATTGTCTCCCTACAGAAGAGTGGCGAGTCAAGCTTAGTATATTGATTCAAAGCTTGAATTCATCTGGCTCAATAAATTCAATATTTTCTTCAGATGATCTACACAGAATCGAAGGGCACTTACTGTCATATGACAAGATTGATATCGAGCATTTTATAAATATAAGAAATATGAATATCCGAGTTATTTAAATTATCGCATTGGGCTTTACATGCAATGGCATCGGGTGCTTGCACCCGATGCCATTGCATGTTCTCAAACCATCCCAACGTGGTTTTGATAGAGTACGGCAAAGTATTGAGAAAAATTTGATGCGGCATGGTAGCGCCAGTGTTTTGTAAATTTTCTGCATTTATACTGCATTCGACACGGTCTAGATTTACTGCACAAAACTCTAAAAGACAGCGCTATTCATTTTTATCGAATTTACGGTCGTCCGGCCTGGATCGATAGTTACAGTGGGTGAATTCCCTCTACAGACATGCGAGGGTCAGGCGGAGGCTGCTGAGAGCAATTTTTTGATCTAGTCGAATATTATCATGTGGAACACATTGATTACCACGAGAATTGCAGCAAATTTTAGAGCCTGTTATGCACTTGTCATAAGCTTTTCAGCTTGTCGGAGCATGAGGCAGACGAAGGCGACCATGTGCAGGCCAGCCAACGTGCTGGCGTAGCGCTCGTAATCTTTGACCAGCCGCCGACAGCGGGTGGCCCAGGCAAACGAGCGCTCCACCACCCATCGGCGCGGCAGCAGGACAAAGCCGCGCTTGGCCTCAGGCGCCTTCACCACTTCCAAGTCGATGCCGTGCGCGCTCGCGGCGGCGGCGGGCTTAGGCCCGGAATAGCCCTGGTCGACAAAGGCCAACTCGACGCTGTCGGCCGTCTCCGCCTGCACCTCGGCGGCCAGCCGGCCGACCTCGGCCCGGTCGTCGACATCGGCGGGCGTCACGTGCAGCGCCACGACATGGCCCGGCGTGTCAACGGCCAGATGCAGCTTCGCACCCCGCTTGCGCTTGGCCCCGTCATAGCCGGCCCGCTCGCCGCTCTCGGGCGAGGAGCGCAGCGTCAGGCTATCGAGGATCACCGCCGAGGGCTCCGGCTCCCGCTCCGCCGCCATCCGCAGCACCGCCCGCAGGTCGCCGGCCACGTCCGCGAAACTGTCGGCCGACAGCCAACGCTGCGTCTGCTGATACACGGCCGCCCAAGGCGGCAGATCGTGCGGCATGAACCGCCAGGGCGCCCCCGTCTTCACGATGTAGCGCAGCCCGTTAAACACCTCGCGCAACTCGTGGTCGCGCTGAGCCGAGTCCTCCCGCAGCAGCGCGAGGTAGGGCGCTACCAGTGCCCATTCTTCATCAGACACGTCGGACGGATAGGAGCGGCGATCAGAAGGCATGATCCAAAACGCCAATCCTGCCTATCAGTTCATAACACGCTCTAGGCTCCGACCCTTTTGGCCAACATTAGATTGGCCTCAAATAGCGTAGAGCGAAATGATCAATTTACACACATAAAGTGATGAAACCAACACCCCCAGTTGGAGAGGCTTCTCAAACCGAAATTTTCTCGGCTGGGGCCGTCATCCTGAGGTCGTCCAGCAGTTCCGTCATCGGCTGCGGCATGCCGATCAGGTAGCCTTGAACGTAGCGGCAGCCGTGACGGCGCACCGCACTCAGTTGCTCCGCGGTCTCGATCCCCTCGGCGATGCCGTCCAGGCCGAGATTCTGGCAGAGATCGAGGATGGTGATCACGACGCTGCGCCCCAGGTCGGATTCGACATCGGCCATGAAGCCGCGGTCGATCTTGATCCGATCCAGCGGCAGGCGGTGGACGTAGTTCAGGCTCGAATACCCCGTTCCGAAATCATCCAGCGCGATCTTGATGCCGAGTGCGCGCAGGAGCGTGATCGCGTTCTGCGCCCCCTCGAAGTCGCGCATCAGCGCGGTTTCCGTCAACTCCAGCGTGATTCGCCGGGGATCGAGCCCGCTCTGCCGGACCGCGGCGAGGATCGCGATGACCGTCTCGGGAGAGGCAAGGTCGTGCGAGGAGAGGTTGAACGACAGGCCGATCTCGGGCGGGAGCCGGGCGGCGTCGGCGAGCGCCTTGCTCAGGAGAAGCAGCGTCACCGAGTGGATCATGCCGCAGCGCTCCGCCACGGCAATGAAGCGGTCGGGCGGCACACGCCCGAGCTTCGGGCTCGTCCAGCGCGCCAGCGCCTCGACCGTGGTGATGCGATCCGTCACCGTGTCGAGGATCGGCTGGTAGTGCATCTCCATCTCGGCGGCGAGATCCGCGCTCTGGAGGGCGGTCTCCACCGCGCGCTCGGCCCGGATCGCGTCCTCATGCTCCTGCGAAAACAGCGTCGTGGTCCCGCGCTTTCGCTCCTTGGAGTGGTAGAGCGCATAGTCGGCCCGGTCGAACAGCGCATCCGCGGCCCGTCCGGCGCTGGGATACAGCGCCAAGCCGCCCGAGCATCCCGGCACGACCTGGGTCTCGCCGAGCGAAATCGGCGCGTGCAGCGCCGCACCGATGCGACTGCAAAGCTCGACCGCGTCGGCCGTACAGTCGGCCGCGTGGATCAGCACGCCGAACTCGTCGCCGCCGAGGCGCGCGACCGTCACGCCGTCCGCGGCGAAGGCGCCGAGACGACGCCCGGTTTCCTCCAGCACCCGGTCTCCGGCGGTGTGGCCGAACGTGTCGTTGATCGGCTTGAACCGGTCGAGGTCGAAGATCGCCAGGGCGAAGGCGGCGTTTCCGTCGGCCGAGGCGGCGATCAGCGCATCGAGGCGCTGGAAGAAATAGCGTCGATTGGGCAACCCGGTCAGGCTGTCGGTATGCGCCAGGCGCTCGTTCTCCTCGCCGAGCCGCTGCTCTTCGGCCTTGGACTCGACCAGTTGGAGGAAGGCCAGGAAATTGTTGATGAGGATGCGCACCATCACCACGGTGACGAAGGCCGTGTTGAGCGCAATCGCGATGAAGACGCTGTTGCCGCTCGTGAAGCAGTGAATCAGGAAGCTGCCCATGACGATGACGGTCACGAGGAGCGCCGCGGCCGGCAGGTGCGTCAGGCAGAAGATGCAGGCGATGACGGTGATCGCGATGAAGATCGCGACGTGGCCCTGCTCGAACGACCCGCCAAAGGCGTTAAGCTTCATCGCCCAGCCGACGAAGAGGGCCGAGAACAGGACGGTGAGGAGGCTGGTGCCGCGCAGCCGTTTGACGGCCTCGTCTCCGGACAGCACCAGCGGCTGGATATGCCACCAGTGCACGGCCCGTACCGCACACAGGACGATCATCGCGCCGGGGAGCCCGACGGTCAGCCAAGCTGGCGCAAAAGGGTAATGGGTGAAAGCGAGGGCGCAGGCGTTGACGGAGAGAAGCGCATAGAGTGACGGGATCTGCTTCCGCAACTCCGCGAGTTGGCGAATGCAGGCTTGCGGGTCCGTATAGCTCGGTACGATACCGCTCAGAAGCTCTCGGCGGCCGTGAAAGAATTTCATTCTCGTCTTACCGGACACCGGGCCATTGACAGGTCGTCGTGCGCCCTATGCCAGAGATGCACTAGGTCTCATTTTTCCTAATAATTCATTGCATCGAAATACTCAGTCTTCGAGCCCGACGAGATCGGCGAGAGAGTGCTCTCGCCGATCATCCGGGATGTCCGGACTCGATTTGGTCCTCTCCGGTCCGTGAGAGCCTGCCCGTCGACGATGTCCGCGCCGCCGGACTTCACCTCCGCGTGGCCGTGTCGACATGGATGTCCCGCCCCCGCGTCTCCGGCAGCAGCAGTGCGGCGACCGTTCCGACGAGGCTGAAGGCGGCGAGGTAGTAGGCCGGCGCCATCCGGTCGCCGGTCGCGGCGATCAGCCAGTTCACGACGTAATTCGTGCTGCCGCCGAAGATCGAGACGGAGAGCGCGTAGACGATCGACAGCCCGGCACTGCGCACTGCCCGCGGCAGGGCTTCGGGGATGGCGACGATGATCGCCGCCGCGTTGATCGAGGACAGGGCCGAGAGCAGGAAGGTCACGGCGTAGACGCTGAACGCGCTCGGCACCTGCAGCATCCACAGGAAGGCCGGCACGGCGAGCACGAGGATCAGCGCGCGCGGCCAGATCATCACCGGCTTGCGCCCGAACCGGTCGGCGAGCCATCCGCCGAGGAGCGGAAAGATCACGGAGGCCAGCCCCAGGGCGATCGGCACGGCGTTGGCCGCCATCTCCGAGAGCCCGAGCGTCGCCCCCGCATAGACCGGCATGTTGGTGCCCACCGCGTTCGAGACGGTCGAGGCGGCGATGACGAGGAAAGTCAGCCCGAGCATCCGGCCGTGCTGGCGCAACAGGCGGCCGAGCACCGCACCCGTCGAATCGGCGGCGGCGGGATCGTGCCCTTCGCCCGCCGTCTCCGGCAGATGGCTGCGGATCACGAGGCCGACCGGCACGACGAGAAGTCCGAGGCCGAACATCAGCCGCCAGCCCCAATTGGCCATGGCCGCATCGCCGAGCACCAGGGTCAGCACGGTGGCGAACAGGCCGGCGAACAGGGCGGCGCAGCCCTGGCTCGCGATCTGCCAACTCGCGACGAAGCCGCGGTGCCGCGCCGGGGCCGCCTCGATCAGGAAGGCGGTGGAGGGTCCGACCTCGCCGCCGAGCGCCAGCCCCTGGATCAGCCGCCCGGCAATCACGATCACCTGTGCCCAGACGCCGAGGACCGCCGTGCCGGGACAGGCCGCCAGCATCAGCATGCCCACCGCCATCAGCGCGATGGTGATGAGCATCGCGGGCTTGCGCCCGGCCCGGTCGGCGAAGGCACCGATCAGCACGCCGCCCACGGGGCGCATCACGTAGCCGATCCCGAACAGGGCGAGCGACGCGAGCAGGCTGTCGGTCGGGCTGTCCGAGGGGAAGAAGGTCGCGCCGATCGACTTGGCGAAGAAGGCGTAGATCGTGAAATCGTAGAATTCGAGGGCGTTGCCGAGCACGACCGCTCCCACGGCCTTGCGGTCGAGGCGCGTCGGTGCGGCGCTTGCGGGCGAGTGCATCGTGATCCTGTCGTGAGATCCCGGGTGATCGAGGCGCGGCGGGAGGCCGGCTCCGGGTCGAAGGCGTCGGTGAGGGCGGCAGGTAGGTCGCCGCCGCCGTGCCGCCACCCCGGACGAGTCGCATCCCGGCACTCATGGCCCCACCCTCTCGGCGCTCGGGCCGTCCGTGGCTGCCTGGCCGGCGACGTTTTCCCGCGCGATCGGCTCCCCGTTCCTGGCGTGATCGTGCTATCGCGCCCCAACACCTCGCTCGCTCCCGGGATCGTTCAACCCCCTTGCGCCTGCTCGTCGTCGCCATCGGACGCCTGAAGAACGGGCCGGAGCGGGATCTCGCCGCCCGCTACCGCGAGCGCGCGGTCGCGCTTGGCAAGGGCCTGGGCGTCACCGCCTGCGATCTCGCCGAGATTCCCGAATCGCGCGCGCGCCGGGGCGCCGACCGCATCGCCGAGGAGGCGGCGGCGATCCTGGCTCTCGTACCCGCGGACGCGGCGGTGATCGCCTGCGACGAGCGCGGCCGCTCCGACTGGCCGAGCGAGCGCATCGCGGACAAGATCGGGGCGTGGCGCGATGCGGGGCGCAGCACGCTCGTCCTCGTCATCGGCGGTGCGGATGGCCTTCACGAGACGGTGCGCGGACGCGCGGACCATATTCTCGCCTTCGGGGCGGCGACACTGCCGCACGGCTTGGTGCGCGTGCTCGCCCTCGAGCAGGTCTACCGGGCGCTGACCATCCTGGCCGGACACCCCTATCACCGGGGCGATCCCGAGGCATGAGATCCAAGGTGACGGCTCACTCCCGGTCGGCGACGATCCTGGCGGCCAAGATCCTGGCGGCCAAGATCCTGACGGCCAAGTCCGCTCTGGCGCTGACGGCCCTCGCCTGCCTCGCGGGCGGCCTCGCCCTGCCCGTGCGCGCGCAGACGACGCCCGACCCGGAGGCGATGCGGCGCACGCAGGAGGAGCGGGACCGCCGCGCCCAGAGCCTCAAGCAGATCGAGGACGCGCTGGCGGCCAGCAGCGGCAACCGGGCGGCGTTGGAGTCCGAGATCGCCGCGATCGGCTCCGACCGGACCAAGCTCAGCACCGCCCTGCTCGATGCCGGACGCCAAGCCCAGGCGACCGAGGACCGGATGAATCGGCTGGAGGAGCGCCTGCGCGCGCTGACCGACAGCGACGCGGCGATCCGCAAGTCGCTGGAGGCGCGCCGCGCGGTCATCGCCGAGATCCTGGCCGCGCTCCAGCGCATGGGCCGGCGCCCCCCGCCCGCCGTTCTGGTGCGCCCCGAGGATGTGCTGGCGGCGATCCGAACCTCGATGATGCTCGGCGCGGTGGTGCCGGAGTTGCGCGGCGAGGCCGATACGCTGGCCGGCGACCTCACCGAACTGGTACGCGTGCGTGGCCTCATCGCCGCCGACCGCGAGGCGCTCAAGAAAGATCTCGCGGGCTGGGCCGCCGAGCGCCAGCGCCTCGACGCGCTGATCGCCGCCCGCCGCAGCCGGCAGGCGGAGGTCGAGTCCAGCCTCACCGCCGAGCGCCGCAAGAGCGCCGAACTCGGCACGCAGGCCAAATCGCTCAAGGAACTCGTGGACCGGATGGAGGGCGAGCTGTCGAGCGCCCGCCGCGCCGCCGACGAGGTCCGCGCCGCCGCCGAACGCGAGCAGCGGGCGATCCAGGATAAGTTCGCAGCCGCCGGCGCCCGCGATCCGGCGCGGCTCGCGCCCAAGGTGAAGTTCGCCGAGGCCCGCGGCGATCTGCCCAGGCCGGTGAGCGGCCCCCTGCTGCGCGGCTTCAACCAGCCCGACGGCCAGGGCGGCACCACCCGCGGCATCTCGCTGCGGGCGCGGCCGAAGGCGGTGGTCTCCTCGCCCGCGGACGGATGGGTTTCCTTCGCCGGACCCTTTCGCTCCTACGGGCGTCTCTTGATCATCAATGCGGGCGACGGCTACTATCTGTTGCTCGCGGGGATGGATCAGATCAACGTCGAGGTCGGCCAGTTCGTACTGGCGGGCGAACCGGTGGCCGTGATGGGCGAGGGCAACGGCACCCCGGCAAGCACGCCGTCGAACGTGACGCAGGCTGCGTCACAGAAGGACGATGATCGGATTGATCCCGTCCTGTACGTCGAATTCAGGAAAGACGGCGGCTCTATCGATCCGGAGCCGTGGTGGGCGAGAAGTTCCAGCGAGAAGGTTCGCGGATAATGCGCAAAGTGTCCCTCGTGTTACTCGGCGCGGCCCTCGGCATTGGCGCCTCGGCCCTGTCGACCCAGACCCAGCTCCTGTCCGGTACGAGCGCCATCGCGGCCTCGGCGGAAACCTACCGGCAACTGAGCCTGTTCGGCGACGTGTTCGAGAAGGTGCGGACCGACTACGTCGAGAAGCCCGAGGAATCGAAGCTGATCGAGTCGGCCGTCAACGGCATGCTGACATCGCTCGATCCGCATTCGAGCTACATGGACGCGAAAGCCTTCCGCGACATGCAGACGACGACGAAGGGCGAGTTCGGTGGCCTCGGCATCGAGGTCACCATGGAGGACGGCCTGATCAAGGTCGTCTCGCCGATCGACGACACGCCCGCCTCCAAGGCCGGCCTGCTCGCCAACGACATCATCACCCAGATCGACGAGGATCAGGTCCAGGGCCTGACCCTGAACCAGGCCGTCGACAAGATGCGCGGCCCCGTGAACTCCACGGTGAAGCTGAAGATCTCCCGCAAGGAGGCCAAGGAGCCGCTCGACGTCTCGCTGACGCGCGACGTGATCAAGATCCGCCCGGTGCGCTCGAAGGTCGAGAGCGGCGATGTCGGCTATGTCCGCCTGACCCAGTTCAACGAGCAGACCTACGACGGCCTCAAGACGGCGATCGACAAGCTCCAGAGCGAGATCGGCGGCGACAAGCTGAAGGGCTACGTGCTCGACCTGCGCAACAACCCCGGCGGCCTGCTCGATCAGGCGGTGATGGTCTCCGACGCCTTCCTCGACCGCGGCGAGATCGTCTCGACCCGCGGCCGCAACCCGGACGAGACGCAGCGCTTCTCCGCCAAGGCCGGCGACCTCGCCAAGGGCAAGCCGATCGTGGTGCTGGTGAACGGCGGCGCGGCCTCGGCTTCCGAGATCGTGGCCGGCGCCCTGCAGGATCACAAGCGCGCGACCATCATGGGCACGCGCTCCTTCGGCAAGGGCTCGGTGCAGTCGATCATCCCGCTCGGCGGCCAGGGCGCCCTGCGCCTCACCACCGCGCGCTACTACACGCCGTCCGGCCGCTCGATCCAGGCGAAGGGCATCGAGCCGGATCAGGAGGTGCTGCAGGAGGTGCCCGACGATCTGAAGGGCAAGGACGAGACCAAGGGCGAGGCCGGCTTGAAGGGCCACCTCAAGCAGAAGGATACCGAGGAGCGCGGTGGTTCCTCGGCCTACATCCCGCCGGATCCGGCCAAGGACAAGCAGCTCATCGCCGCGGTCGATTTCCTGCACGGCATCCAGAAGGGTGCGGCCAACGTGACGAAGCCGGCCACGCAGAACTGATTGTGCCGGGCCGCCGCGGGCATCCGCTGCGGTGTTAGGGAAAGATTAACCATGGCGGCCCGCAATACCGGTTCAGACCGGGATTGCGGGCCGTTTCTCGTTCAAGGCCGCGCCCGGTCGTCCGAGCATGGGCCAACAGGCAGGACGGCGGGTGAGCGACGCGGCCGACGACATCCTGACGAAACCTCTCGGAGTCGCGGACAAGGCGGCGCGTCCGCGCTTTTCCCTGCGCCCGTCCGCAGGTGCGGCGGCGGGCGTCGGCGCGCTGGTCGTGGCCCTGCTCGCCGGCGGCATCGCCCTCACCGGCGATCCCCGCGGCGGCGAACCTCGGGCGCAGGCGTTCATCGAGATCCGCGAGGCCTCGGCCTCCGTCCCCCGCATCGCAGACGCCGCACCGCCTCCCTCGAAAGGACCGGCCCAGTCCGCCAGCGAGGTCGAGCAGGCGTCCGGCGTCAGCGTGTTCCGCCCCGACGGTTCGACGGCCCCCGATGCGCCGGTCATCATCCGCGTCCCGAACGCCGCCCAGGTGAAGCTCGCGCCGGCCCCCGATGCACGCCTGACCGAGCGCGGGCGCCACGGCCCCCTGCCCCGGATCGGCGAAGGGCGGCTGCGGCCGCTCGACGTCTATGCCCGCCCGGACGAGCCCGGCACCGGGCCGCGCATCGCCGTCCTCGTCTCCGGTCTCGGCATCGGCGAAAACGCCACCCTCGGCGCCATCGCCCGGCTTCCCGCTGCGGTGAGCCTTGCGCTCTCGCCCTATGGCACCGACCTCGAAAAGACCGCGACCCGCGCCCGCGAGGCCGGCCACGAGATCCTGCTCCAATTGCCGATGGAGCCGTTCGACTATCCCGACAGCGATCCCGGTCCGCAGACGCTCCTGGCCTCGGCCCGCCCCAGCGAGAACCTCGACCGGGCCGCCTGGGCGATGAGCCGGTTTCCGGGCTTCGTCGGGGCCGTGAACTTCATGGGCGCCAAGCTGATGAGCGAGGCCGGGGCCCTGGAACCGGTGCTGAAGGACCTGTCCGCCCGCGGGCTCGGCTTCGTCGATGACGGCGCGGCGCCCGGCACCCAGGTCGCGACCGTCGCGGCGAAGACCAAGCTGCCGACCGCGCGGGCCGAGATCGTGATCGACGCCGTCGCACGGCCCGATGCCATCGACGCGGAACTCGCCCGCCTGGAGACCCTGGCCCGGCAGAAGGGTCTCGTGCTGGCCTCTTCCAGCGCCTCGCCGCTGACGATCGAGCGCCTGTCGCGCTGGTCGCGCGATCTGGAGGCACGCGGCATCCGTCTCGTGCCGGTGAGCGCGATCCTGCGCCGCCCTGGCGGCGTCTCCAAGCTGTCGAGCGCGGCGCCTTAGGACATCGCCCGATCGGGGGGTGCCGCTGTTGGGATGACAGGGATCCGAAATCGATCCCCCGATGACAACGGTCTGGAGCCGGGCAATCAGCCGAATTCATCGGCGTACGAGCCATTGGAACCCGGCAAACCGCCAGACGGCCAGCGATGACACGCCTACCCTACCCGTTGAGGGTATAGGACACGCGCAGATTGCAGTCAGATCATCCAAGTCAGCCTTCAATTTGTTGCGAAACGTACATCCATTTTAATCCCGCCGCACGGCGCGAAATCTGATGAACAGTTGGTGATCCGGTAAGTGTTTCCGGGCCAAGCTCCCGCCGCTCGCTCAACGAATTCGCGCGAGCCTCTCCTGGCGGAGTCCTCCGTGTCGCTCCAAACACTTCCTATTCGCAGCAAGCTCATCGCTTCATTCACTGTGCTGACGATCCTCCTCGTCAGCTTAGGGGTTCTAGGTCTCGTCGGAACGCAAAGGATGCGCGACCAAGCGCTCGATATCGAGCGCAATTGGCTTCCCAGCGTCCGCCTGCTCGGCGAGATCGACACGGCGGCGGCGCGGATGAACGGCGTGATGCTGCGCCACACTCAGGCAGCCGATCCGAAGATGACCCCGCCCATGGACAAGGATTTCGAGCGTTTCGGCAAGCTGATCGACGACAAGCGGGCGGCCTACGAACCTCTCATCGCGAATGCCGAGGAGCGGGCGCTCTACGAGACCTATGCTCGGGAAGCCGCCGCCTTCGAGACCGAACGGCGGATCGTCATGGATCTCTCGCGCCAGGGCCGGAAAGCGGAAGCCTTCTCCTATTACGAGGCGAAGGGCCTTGTGCCGCGCCGGGCGATGTCGAATGCCCTGGAGAAGCTGGTCGCCTTCAACAACGAGGGCGCCGCCCGCGCGATGGCGGCGGGTGAGGCCGTGTTCCAGCAGGTGCGGACGATCGGCCTCGCCGTCCTCGCCCTCGGGCTCGGCCTCTCGGTCCTACTCGCGGTCCTGATGACCCGCGGCGTGACCCGCGGCATCGCCTCCGTGGTCGGGCCGATGCAGGCGCTGGCCGCGGGCGACCTTTCGGTCACGATCCCGCATCAGGGCCAGCGGACCGAGATCGGGACGATCGCCGACGCGGTTCAGATCTTCAAGGCGGGGCTGATCCGCATGCGCAATCTCGAGGAGGAGAGCGCCGCAGCCCGCACCGAGGCGGAGGCGCAGCGCAAGGCGGCGATGCGCGAGATGGCCGAGCGGTTCGAGGGTGCGGTCGGCGGCGTCGTCAGCCTCGTCTCCTCCTCCGCATCCCAGTTGCAGGCTTCGGCGCACGGCATGACCGGTGCCGCGACCCGTACCGCCGGCCAGTCCGTCAGCGTGGCGGCGGCGGCGGAAGAGGCCGCGACCAACGTCAACACCGTGGCGGCGGCGGCCGAGGAACTGGGCGCCTCGGTGCAGGAGATCGGCCGGCAGGTCAGCGGCTCCTCGACGCTCGCCCAGGCGGCGGTGGGAGAGGCAGCACAGACGGCGGCCCATGTCCGGGCACTCAGCGCAGCCGTCTCCAAGATCGGCGACGTTGTCACCATGATCACCACGATCGCCGGGCAGACCAACCTGCTCGCCCTCAACGCCACCATCGAGGCGGCCCGCGCCGGTGACGCAGGCCGCGGCTTCGCGGTGGTCGCCGCCGAGGTCAAGGAACTCGCCAACCAGACCGCGCGGGCGACCGAGGAAATCTCCGGCCAGATCGGCCGCATTCAGGAGACCACCGGCCACGCGGTCTCGGCCATCGGCAGCATCACCGGGCGCATCGAGGAGATCAGCTCCGTGGCGGCCTCGATCGCCGCGGCGGTGGAGCAGCAGGGCGCGGCGACGCAGGAGATCGTGCGCAACGTCGCCCAGGCGGCGATGGGTGCGGGCGAGGTGACGCACAATATCACGGGCGTGGCGCAGGCCGCCGAGGAGGCGGGGGCGACCGCCGCCGAAGTGCTCGCCGCCTCCTCCGAGCTGTCGCGCCAGTCCGACCATCTCTCGGCGGAAGTCGGCCGCTTCCTCGCGAACGTGCGCGCGGCCTAAGTCACACCTTGGGAACTGCAGGGAAAGACGTGGGCGCGGCCTCGGCCGCGCCCACGCTCGTTTTACGGCCTCAGATGCGGGTTAGGTCGGCGTTGCCCGCACCGGTTCGGCCTCCTATGGTCGCGCCGCCAGCACGAGCCCGCCATGACCCGCCCCGACGACGACCTCCGGCGCCTGCCCGAGAGCAGCGCGCTGCCCTATCGCCCCTGCGTGGGCGTGGCCCTGTTCCACCGTGACGGCCGCGTCTTCATCGGGCGGCGCAAGCGCGAGGCGGGCCCCGAGCATGTCGACGGCGATCGCGCGTGGCAGATGCCCCAGGGTGGGATCGACGAGGGGGAAGAGCCTCTCGCTGCGGCCCTGCGCGAACTCCACGAGGAGACCAACGTGCCGGCCAGCGCCGTCACGCTGCTCGGCGAGACGCGCGACTGGCTCGCCTACGACCTGCCGCCCGCGGTGATGAAGCAGGCCTGGAAGGGCCGCTACCGCGGCCAGCGCCAGAAATGGTTCGCCTTCGGGCTCACCGGCGACGAATCGGTGATCGATGTGGACGCCCCCGGCGGCGGTCACCACAAGCCCGAATTCGAGGCGTGGCGCTGGGAGCGGCTGGAGGCGCTGCCGGATCTCATCGTCCCCTTCAAGCGTCCGGTCTACGAAGGCGTCGTCGCGGCCTTCTCCGGTTTGACGGGCTGGCATGGCGCAGGGGACAATGTGACCGGGGACAGCCCGGCATGATCCAACCGCGCATCCGCGGCTGATCCGATGCGGTGGTGGCTCATTCCCCTTCTCGCGGTGGCGGCTTGGTTCGCCTACACGCTGACGCCCTTCTGGTCGCTCTACGGCTTCGCCGCGGCGGTGCAGGCGGGCGACGCGGCGGCGGTGGAGCAGCGCGTCAACTTCCGCACGCTGCGCCTCTCGCTCGCCCGGCAGATCAGCGCTGCCGTCAAGGCCGACAGCAACGCCCTGGATCCACGCGAACGGCAGCGCATCGCCGATGCGGCGGCAGCCGTCGCGCTCCCGATCATAGAATCGGCGCTGACGCCGAAGGCGGTGATCGACCTCCTGGACGATGGCTGGCCGCAGGGCGCCGACCTCGCCGCGCCGGCCGGCCGGCACGAGCGGCGCGACGGCCTGCGCATCCCCGATCTCAAGCGGCTGCTGCGCTACTATCTCGCCGCCGACATGCGCGGCTTCCGCTCCGTGCTGATCGCCGTGCCGCCGGACCGGCCCCGCCACGAGCAGTTCCGCATCCGCCTGCGCCTGCGCGACTGGGGCTGGCGCCTCGTCGATATCGAGCTGTCCGACGACCTGCGCCGCCGGATCGGCGAGAAGGCCGCCGCCGCCGCCGCTCGTCTGCGCGACGGCCGCCCCAACCCCGACAAGACCGGGCCGGATGCCCACCCGTCTCGCGAGCCGTAACCAACCCCGGCGCACGTTACGAGAGACCCTGGCTTTTATTCCACCGCTCCATAGGTGAACCGCCACGAGAGCCGTCTCCGGCCTGATCGCATCAGGCCGGAGACGGCTCTCGGTCTTTCGTTTCAGCGCGCTTCCTTTGGCCGAACCGGCATCCACTCCGTCGGAAAGCGCTCTGATGGCCCCGCTTTCCGGAGCACAATCGTGAGCCAGCCCGCCACCCAGCCCTCCGACGCGAGCCAATCGGAGCCCGGGCCGGGCCGCCGCCTCGGGGCGGGCCTGCTGGTCGCCACCCTCGGCGTCGTCTACGGCGATATCGGCACGAGCCCGCTCTACGCCCTCAAGGAGGCGGTGCGCGCCGCGAGTCCGGGCGGTGATCCGAGCCCGGTCGCGGTGACCGGCGCCGTCTCGTTGATCCTGTGGGCGCTGATCCTCGTCGTCTCGCTGAAATACGCGGTGCTGATCCTGCGGGCCGACAACCGTGGCGAGGGCGGCATCGTGGCGATGCTGGCGCTGCTCGGCGCCCGCCACGCGCAACCCGGCTCGCGACAGGCACTGCTGCTGACCGTCGGCCTCGTCGGCGCCGCCCTGCTCTACGGCGACGGGGCGATCACCCCGGCCATCTCGGTGCTTTCGGCGGTGGAGGGCCTGCGGGTCGATGCCCCCGCCCTCGACCGCTTCATCGTGCCGATCACGCTGGTGATCCTCGTCGGCCTGTTCCTCGTGCAGCGCCGGGGCGCGGCCTTCATCGGCAAGATCTTCGGGCCGGTGATGCTGGTCTGGTTTCTCGTGCTGGCCGCCCTCGGCCTCGGTGGCATCGTGCAGGCGCCGCAGATCCTCGCGGCGGTCAATCCGCTGCGCGCGGTCGAGTTCACGGCGCATGCCGGCCTGCATGTCGGCTTCACGATGCTGGGCGCGGCCTTCCTCGCGGTCACCGGCGGCGAGGCGATGTATGCCGATCTCGGCCATTTCGGCGCGCGGGCGATCCGCGTCGCGTGGTTCGTGCTCGTGCTGCCGGCGCTGGTGATCCACTATTTCGGGCAGGGCGCGATCCTGCTGGTCGATCCGTCGGCGGCCGAGAACCCGTTCTACCGCCTCGCGCCGGGCGTCCTGCATTATCCGCTGATCGGGCTGGCGACGCTGGCCGCCGTCATCGCCTCGCAGGCGGTGATCTCGGGCGTGTTCTCCCTGACCCGGCAATCGATCCAGCTCGGCTTCCTGCCGCCGCTGCGCATCGTCCACACCGCCTCCGACGAGAGCGGCCAGATCTACGTGCCTCTGGTGAACTGGATGCTCGCCGCCGCGACGCTCTCGGCCGTCCTGATCTTCCGCTCCTCCGATGCGCTGGCCGGGGCCTACGGCATCGCCGTGTCGCTGCTGATGGCGATCACCACCCTGCTCGCCGGCCTCGTCGCCCGCAAATGGGGCTTCGGCCTGCCCCTCGTGCTGGCGGTGAACGGCTTTTTCCTCGTGATCGACCTGATCTTCCTCTCGGCCAACAGCGTGAAGCTGTTCGAGGGCGGCTGGTTTCCGCTGCTGCTGGCCGGCATCATCGCCTTCCTGATGCTGACATGGCGCAAGGGCAATCTCTGCCTGGAACGGGCGCGCGTGGAATTGCGCCCGCCGGAGGCGCGCTTCCTCGAGAGCCTGCACCATGGGCGGCCGACGACGCTGCCGGGCTCGGCCGCCTTCCTGTCCTCGGCGACCGAGGGCATCCCGCTGCCGATGATGCGCTTCGTCGAGCGCCTGGGCGCGCTCCACGCCCGCGTGCTGATCGTGACCGCTCTGTTCGAGGAAACGCCGACCGTGCCGCGCGAAGAGCGCGCCCGCGTCACCGAGATCACCCCCGACATCCGCCGCGTGGTGCTGCATTACGGCTTCATGCAATCGGCCTCGATCCCCGAGGGCCTGGATTGCGCCGTCGGCGCCGGGCTCCTGCCGAAGGAGTTCGCGGAGGATCTCACCGTCTTCGTCGGCCACGAGACCATCATCCCCGTCTCCGACCAGCGCGGCATGTCGGATTGGCGCGAGGCGGTCTTCGCGGTGATGCAGAACAACGCCGAGCACACCGGCGCCCATTTCTGCGTGCCGGCGCGGCAGGTGATCGAGATCGGCACCGAGATCGAGATCTGAGGGGGCTAGAGCATCGTCTTTTTCCAAAAGCCGGCGACCGCCTTTCGGAATGATGCTCTAATCGTCCGCCTGTCCCTTGCCCGTCATCCGGAGCTGCGAGGCGACGCATTCGCGTACCGCATCCTCGATCTTGGCCTTCTGCGCGTTGGCGTAGCCCGCCACCTCGTCGATGCATTTGACGAAGTAGCCCGCGGTGAAGCTTTCGTTGACCGACACGAACGACTTGCCGAAGCGGGTCGCGAGCTGGAGGCGATCCATGGTCGAGCTCTGCTTCCAGGCCTCCAGCGTGTCGGTCATCGACAGGGCGCTGGCGGCGCCGGGCACGAGGGTCGCGGCAAGGAACAGGGCGGAGAAGCGGCGCATCGTACCAAAACCTCCCGAAGGTCTTTTCTGTTTTTCCCGGTCAAATCTTCCGAACACTCCGCTTCGATCCTAGAATCGAGACGGAAGCAGCGGATGATGTCGCCAGATAAACACTTGGGGACGGCCAGACAGCCGAATACCCGGATGGTTTTTCTTATTTTGCTCTGAGAGTTCGACCGGTTCCCGCTGCGATGAGCACGATCGCTCAGCTCACGGCCTCCAATCCGAAAACCCCGCGACGCGATGCATCAGGCGCCGGTGGCGCGCGGTCTCCCCGAACGGCGCGAGTTCCCAGTTCCAGGCCCGTTCAGGGCTTCCAAGCGATACGCCGTAAAGCAGGTCGTGCCGCGCATGGACCCGTCCCTCTCGGTCCTCTTCGGCCTCGTCGAGGTCGGTGACGAGGCAGACCCGCGCCGTGAGACCGGCCAGGGCATCGAGATGGCCCTCTACGATCCGCCGGCCGAAGCCGTCGCCGTCCTCCGGCGTCCAGGGCCCAAAGGGGCGGCGCGATGACTCCAACCGCTCGACCGGGCGGATCGGCAGTTGCGAGAGGAGGTTGGCCGAGATGACGAGGCCGGTGCCGGGCTCGGCGCAGACCGATGGCAGGCGGGGATCGAGATCGCGCGCCGTGCCGGTCATCAGTGCCATCGCGCCGCTCAGATCCGCCGTCAGCGTTTCGACATTGGTGAAGGCGCGGATCGCGCGCCGGGCGGGCGTGAGATGCACGGCATCGACCAGCACCACCCGGCGGAAGCGCGCGGCGAGATCCGCCAGCGGCACGTCGAGCAGAAGTCCGGAGCCCAGCACCACGGCGGTGTCGCGCCGCCCGGTGGCGGCGATGGCCGCGCGCATCACCGCCCGGCTCGCCTCCAAATGCGGCGCCCAGGCCCGGCGGCAGCGGCGCGCCCGCGACATCAGCCAGATGCTATCGCGCAAATAGCCGAGCCGGCGCTGGGCCCGCGGCGCAGGCGTGGTGAGAAGATGGAGGAGATCGAGCAGCACGGCGAAACCGCCTCCGGCAGCCGCCCTCCCCTGTCAAGGCATCCCCGGAAGGCATTGGCTTCTTCCGAAAGCCGGCCACGCTCGTCGGGACGACGCGCTAGCGTTTGGCGCCTGCTTTGCCCGTGCCCTTCTCGTAGAGGGCGGCGATCTTCTGCATCGCCCCCGTGTTGCCGAGAGCGGCGGCCTTTTCGTACCAGCCCTTGGCGGCGGCGTCGTTCCTGGCCTTCGGTCGGCGCGGTCTCGACGGCCAGGGCGGGGAGTGGGGCAGAAAGCAGCCCCGCGACGACGCGATCCGCCCGAGCATGACGGGGTGTCCTCGGTCGAAAAGGCGGCACCGGCGCGAAGAATGCAGGATGCGCCGTGCCGCCCGGACCCTCACCTTTGCCGGAACCGGATTTCAACGCTCGCGACTTGACCCGGAATCCCAATTCCCTTGTCTCGGCGCTTCATCACCCCAGCGCCGCGACCGGAATCAGCACGCGTCATCGCCGGGTCGCGAAGCGCGGCCAGAACGAAGCCCGTCTCGGATGCCGACGCCGCGAACGATGAATTCCCGCACCGCCCGCCTCGCCGCGGCCCTGATCGCGCTCTGCGCCGCCGTCGGCGTCGGATTCGGCTTCTCCGCCGTGTTCGGCCGAACCGGCTCGGTGCCGCTCGCGGCCTGGATCATGGCCGCCTATTTCACGAACCTCACCGGACTCCTCGTCCTCGCGGTGTTCGGCGGGATCGCCCTGCGGGTGCCGGCCCTGGCCCAGCCCCGGCTCGTCGCCACCACGGTGCTCGCGACCCTGCTCGTCGGCCTTGTTCAGCGGCTGCTGCTCTACCGCGTCAGGACGCTGCGCGGGGGCGACCTCGTCGGCGACATCCTGCTCCACCAAGCGCTGCCGGTGCTGGTGCCGCTGTTCTGGCTCGCCTTCGTGCCGAAGGGGCGCCTCGCAGGGCGCGACCTCGTGCTGTTTGCGAGCTACCCGCTGATCTACCTCGGCTACACGCTCGTGCGCGGCGCCTACGATGCGCGCTATCCCTACCCGTTTCTCGATGTGGGCAAGATCGGCTGGGGCCCGGTCGCGGCCTATGCCGGGGCGATCGCGGCGGCCTTCCTCGCTGTCGGATGGGCGCTGGTGCTCCTCGACCGGCGCCTCGCACGGCGCAGGGCCGTGGCCGGCTAGACCGCTGGCGCCGTATCCGACCTGATTGCATCAGGCCGGCGTCTCCAAATCTTTGTGTCGACACGCATTCTTATCGCGAACCGGCGTCCGGTTCGTCGGAAAGCGCCCTACCCTTCGAACGTCGTCGCGATCTCGCCCGGCCCCAGGATCCGGAACTCCCCCGCCGGCAGGTCGGCGGGGAGCGCGAGGCCGCCGACGCGGTCGCGGTGGAGCGCATCGACATGGTTGCCGAGCGCGGCGAACATCCGCCGGACCTGATGGTAGCGGCCCTCGTGCAGGATCACCGTGCAATGCGTCGGGTCATCGGTCTCCATCTCCACCGGCAGGAGCGGCTTGTCCTCGCCCTCCAGCATCATCTCGCCCGAGGCGAGGATCGCGGTCTCGTCGCCTTGGAGCGGGCGGGCCAGCGTCACCCGGTAGCGCTTGGAGACCTTGGCCTTCGGCGAGATGATCCGGTGCAGGAGCGCGCCGTCATCGGTCATCAGCAGAAGGCCCGAGGTCTCCTTGTCGAGGCGCCCGACCGTGGAGAGCGCCGGATCGCGCCGCCGCCAGCGCTCAGGCAGCAGGCTGTAGACCAGCGGCCCGACCTCCTTGTGCGAGCAGGTGACGCCGAGCGGCTTGTGCAGCATCAGGCAGACGCCCGGCAGCGGATCGAGCGCCTCACCCTGCACCGTCATCCGGGCCGAGAGGTCGGGCTCGAGCGGGATGCGCTGC
Source organism: Methylorubrum sp. Q1 (assembly GCF_004683995.1). NCBI lineage: Bacteria > Pseudomonadati > Pseudomonadota > Alphaproteobacteria > Hyphomicrobiales > Methylobacteriaceae > Methylorubrum > Methylorubrum sp. Q1. Next base: position 315,642 of record NZ_SRHQ01000001.1, read on the forward strand.
GAAGCGTCCCGCAGGGCCTGCCCGTCGAGCCGGACGAGACCGGCGCGGGCCAGCCCCTCGACCTCGCGGCGCGAACCGTAGCCGAGATTGGCCAGCAATCGGTCGAGGCGGAGCGCCTTCATTTGCGCGCCTCGAACAGCTTGTAGCCCCCCTCCGTCGCCAGCGTCGTGACGGTTCGGAAGGCGGCGCGCAGGGGCGCCTCGTAGGGCAGGTGGGTGTTGGCGACGAGATAGAGCGTTCCGCTCGGCCGCAGCACCGCCGCCGCGCGGGTGATGAAGGCTTGGCCGAGCGCCTGATCCTCGGCGCCGCCATCGTGGAAGGGCGGGTTGGTGACGACGAAATCGAGGCCCGACAGCGCCGGCTCCGACCCACGCAGGTCGGCCCAGTGAGCTGTGGCCCGCGCGTCTTCGACATTGCGCCGGGCCATCTCGATGGCGCGGCGGTCGATGTCGATCAGGGTGAGCGACGCGACTTTCGGCGATTTCAGCACCGCGCGGGCCAGGATGCCGAGGCCGCAGCCGAAATCGGCCCCGCGCCCCGAGAGAGCGGGCAGGTGCCGCAGCAGCAGGGCACTGCCGGGATCGAGCCGGTCCCAGGAGAAGATACCGGGCTGCGTGCAGAGCGCGAGGTTGTCGATGTGGCGCGGTGCGCCACCCGCCAGAGCGGTCTCGATGCCGGCGGGCATCTCGGGACGCGTCGCCGTGCAGATGCGGTGGTGGCGGCGCGGCTCGTCGGTGACGGCGCAGCCGAAGCCGCGCAGCTCCTTGGCGAGCCGCGTGCCGCCCTTGTCCTTGGGCGCCATCGCCACCAGCCGCCCGCCGGGCTTCACGGCCCGGATCGCGAGCGCCAGGGCGTAACGCCGCTCCGCCGTGCCGGGCGGGGCCAGCAGCAGGGCCGCATCGAGGCTCGCTTCGGCGACGTCCTCCAGCCGCGCCGAGCCGGGGATCAGCGGCGAAACCTGGGCGGCGCCCTCGGGCACCTCCGCCAGATCGGCCGGCGGGAGGCCGTAATGGATGGCCCGGATATCGGAGTCGGTGGGGGGCATGGGGGTTGGGCCTGAGAGCGGCGCGATCGCCGGATGCGTGGTCCACACTCCGCCTCATCCTGAGATGCGACGCGCAGGCGAAGCCTCGAAGGATGCTTCAGGGATCGCGCAACGGGCTGAAGGATCCTTTTGGGCCCGCTGTCGCGGGCGCCTCGGGATGCGGTGGTGGGTGGAAATCCGTCGGCTGTAAGATCGGTCAGCCCGTCGGGAATTCGAGGCCCATCTCGCGATAACGCGCGGGATCGTCGGCCCAGTTCTCGCGGACCTTCACGTGCAGGAACAGGTGCACCTTCGCCTCGGCCACCTCGGTGATCTCGATGCGGGCCGCCTGCCCGATCGCCTTGATGGTCTGGCCGTTCTTGCCCAGCACGATCGAGCGCTGGCTCTCGCGCTCGACGAAGATCGTCTGCTCGATCCGCACCGAGCCGTCGGGCCGCACCTGCCACTGGTCGGTCTCGACGGTGGAGCGGTAGGGCAGTTCCTCGTGCAGGCGGTCGTAGATCTTTTCCCGGGTGATCTCGGCGGCCAGCATGCGCAGCGGCGCGTCGGAGATCTGATCCTCCGGGTAGAGCCACGGGCTCGGCGGCATCCGTGCGGCCAGCGCCTTGCGCAGGTCGGCGACGCCGTCGCCTTTCAGCGCCGAGATCAGGAAGGTGTCCTCGAATGGCACCATCGCGTTGAGCTTGGCCACCAGTTCGAGCAGGCGCTCGCGGGCGATCAGGTCGATCTTGTTGAGGATCAGGATCTTGGGGCGCTTCACCTCGGGCAGGCGGCGCAGGATGGTCTCGACCTCCTCGTCCGCGCCTTTCCGGGCATCGATCAGCAGACAGATCGCGTCGGCATCCGCCGCGCCGCTCCATGCGGAGTGCACCATCGCCCGGTCGAGACGGCGCTTCGGGGCGAAGATGCCGGGCGTGTCCACCAGCACGATCTGCGCATTGCCCTCCATGACGATGCCGCGCACCAGCGCCCGCGTCGTCTGGACCTTTCGCGAAACGATCGAGACCTTGGCGCCGACGAGGGCGTTGAGCAGGGTCGACTTGCCCGCATTCGGCACGCCGATCAGCGCGACGAAGCCCGCACGCGTTTCTTCGCGCGGCTGGTCCGGCGCGTCCTGCCGCTTTTCCTGCGGGGCGCCGTCTTCGTCAGCCTCGTGTTCCGGCTCGTGCTCAGACATCCGATTCGACCATCCGCAGCTCAACCACTCGATCCATCCTTCCCTTGCGTCCCGCCGATGCCCTCGCGGGCAAGCACGGCGCGGGCCGCCTCCTGCTCGGCGACGCGTTTCGAGGCGCCCTCACCGTAACCGGGCTCGATGCCCTCGACCCGCGCCGCGATCCGGAAGACCGGGGCGTGGTCGGGCCCCGAGCGCTCCACCACCTCGTAGACCGGGATCGCGAGGCTGCGCGCCATCGCCCATTCCTGCAAGGCCGATTTCGCGTCGCGCCCGCGCGGCGCGGCGGTTTCCTCGCCGGGGCGGAAGGCGCGCTGCACGATCGCCCGCGTCGCCTCGTAGCCGGCATCGAGGAAGATCGCGCCGAGGATCGCCTCGCAGACATCGGCCAGAATGGTCTGGTTGCGCCGCCCGCCGGTCTGGATCTCGCCGGGACCGAGATTGAGATGCGGCCCAACCTCCCAGGCCTCGGCCACCACGGCGCAGGTCTCGCGCCGCACGAGGCCGGCGAGACGGCGCGACAACTCGCCCTCCTCCGCACCGGGCAGCGCCTTGTACAGCGTCTCGGCAACCGCGAGCCCGAGCACCCGGTCGCCGAGGAATTCCAGGCGCTGGTAGCTGCCGACCCGGCCGGATTGGCCGGCCTTGCTCACATGGGTGAGTGCCAGCGGCAGCAACGTGGGGTCGGCGAAGACATGGCCGATGCGCGCCTCCAGCACCGCGAGGCTCGGCCTTGGGCGATGCGCACGCCGGGCGCGGCTGGAGCGAGCGGCGCCTTCGCCGTCCTCGCTCATCGCCGCCCGCCCCGAGGCAGAACGGCGGATCGTTCCGTCGCTGTCACGTTCGTAAGAAGATCAGTGAATCGTCGAGAAGATGCGGCTCCAGCGCACGTCCGACGGCCAGCGCCAGATCTGCCAAGCGGGGGTGCGCTCGTCGATGGAGAAGAAGATCATCTCGGCGCGGCCGACGAAGTTCTCGAACGGCACGTAGCCGACGCTGGCGAGGTCGCGCGAATCGGTGGAGTTGTCGCGGTTGTCGCCCATCATGAAGAAGTGACCGGGCGGCACCGTGTAGACCTCGGTGTTGTCCCAGAAGCCGCGGTCGCCGTCGCGCTCGATCACCCGGTGGGTCACGCCGCCGGGCAGCGTCTCGTTGTACTGCGCGACCTTCACCGTCTGGTCGAAGGCGTCCAGGGTCTCGTAATCGGCGATGCGCTCGCGCTTGACCGGCTTGCCGTTGATGTTGAGCACGCCCTCGATGACCTGGATCTTGTCGCCGGGCAGGCCGATCACGCGCTTGATGTAGTCGGTCGCGTTGTCCTTCGGCAGCTTGAACACGGCGATGTCGCCGCGCTTCGGCTCGGCGGCCCAGACCCGGCCATGCGCCTGGAACGGCAGGTACTCGGAGAGCGGCAGGGAGTATTTCGAGTAGCCGTAGGTGTATTTCGAGACGAACAGGTAGTCGCCGATCAGCAGCGTCGGAATCAGCGAACCCGATGGAATGTTGAACGGCTGGAACAGCAGCGTCCGCACCACCAGCGCGATCAGCAGCGCCTGGACGCCAACCTTCACGGTTTCCCGGATGCTCGCCCAGGTTCCGGGCTCGGCCGTCCGGATCTCCGTCTTGCCCTCGCGATCCAAGCGCGCGCGTCCCATGCTCATGAGTGAAACAGCCTCCGGCCCCGCCGTAGGATCCGCAGCCACGTTCCACGTGGCGGTGACTGTCCTGCTGGGCGGCGGGTCTAGACTAAGGCGCGCCGCCCCGCAACGCGGCGCTCGAATGAATACAAACCTATGATGCCGCTCCGACCGGCACCGCCTCGATGATGACGAAGGCTTGTGCCAGGGGCGGTTCGTCCGTGAGGGTCAGGTGAAGGCGCGCCTCGTGCCCCGCCGGCACCATGCGAGCGAGGTGTTCCCGCGCACCCCCGGTCAGGTTGAGCGTCGGTTGGCCGCTGGGCAGGTTGACGACCTCCATGTCGCGCCAGAACACGCCCTGGCTCATACCGGTGCCGAGCGCCTTGGCGCAGGCCTCCTTGGCGGCGAAGCGCCGGGCGTAGGAGGGCCCACGCGCGGCGCGCCGGTCGCATTTCGTCCGTTCGCCGTCGGTGAAGACGCGGTGGGTGAAGCGCTCGCCGAAGCGTTCGAGCGAGGACTCGATCCGGCGGATGTCGCAGAGATCGGTGCCGATGCCGAGGATCACGGTTCGGCCTGCCGCCGCGCCCGGTCCATCGCCGCGCGCATGTCGTGGACCGCCTGCCGCAGGCCGACGAAGATCGCCTCGGCGATCAGGGCGTGGCCGATGTTCAACTCGCGGATCTGCGGCAGCCCCGCCACGGGGCCGACGCTCTCCACGGTGAGGCCGTGGCCGGCATGGATCTCGAGGCCGAGGCCGGCGCCATGCGCGCTGGCCCGCACGATGCGGCCGAGTTCGTGCGCGATCCTTCCTCGATCGCCCTCGATCACCGCCTCGCAATAGGAGCCGGTATGCAGCTCGACCACGGGCGCGTGGAGGGCGTGGGCAGCCTCCATCACCGCCTCGTCGGGTTCGACGAACAGCGAGACGCGGATGCCGGCTTCCGACAGGGTGGCGATGCGCGGGGCCAGATGCGCGCGGCCGGCGATGATATCGAGGCCGCCCTCGGTGGTGCGTTCCTCGCGCTTCTCCGGCACGAGGCAGGCGGCGTGCGGCCGCGTGGCGAGCGCGATGCCGACCATCTCGTCGGTCGCCGCCATCTCGAGGTTGAGCGGCACCGGCAGCTTCCGCAGCGCCGCGATGTCGGCGTCGCGGATATGGCGGCGGTCCTCGCGCAGATGCGCGGTGATGCCGTCGGCGCCCGCCGCCACGGCCTCGTGGGCGGCGCGCACCGGATCGGGTGCGATCCCGCCGCGGGCGTTGCGGACGGTGGCGACGTGATCGATGTTCACGCCCAGGCGCAGGGACGACACGGCTGGCTTTCCGATGCTCGACGGATCGAAGGGCTGACGGTGTAGCGGCTGGCGCCGGTGCTTGGAAGGGTGCCGGGCGGCGGCGACGCGTCGAAGGTTTGGGGAAAGCCGCGGGACGGATCGCGTTTCACGTCGCCCGAACCCGTGCCGGCGTGTAGCTCTGAGGCGATGCACAAGCTGCTGATTCAGCTCGGCCTTCGCTTCGACGATCCCCACGAGGAGCGGTCGTTCGTAAGGAGCTTCACGCTCGACGATCTCGGCCGCACGCAGGCCGCGATGGTGCTGGGCGCTTTCGTCTATTGCTCGTTCTCGGCCATGGACTGGATTCTCAGTCCCGACGCCTGGGCCGTGGCCACCGCGCTGCGGCTCGCCGTCGCCGTGCTGGTCCTGCTGCCGGCGACCCTCCTGCTCAGCCGGCCGGACGCCCGGCCTTTCGCGGAACGGATCTACCTCGTCTACTGCGTCGTGCCCGGCTGCATGCTCAGCGTGATCTATGTCTTCCTGCGGCCGAGCTTCGACCACGGCGCGGCGGGCCTGATCGTGGTGATCCTGTTCGTCTCGACGCTGCTGCCGCTGCGGGTTCCCTCGTTCGCGGTGTTCGCCGTCCTGACCTGGACCTGCTTTGCCCTGTTCGAGACCATCGCGACGCACGACAATCCCGGCCTGGCCCTCGTGAACAATGCCGAGATCGGCGCGGCCTACGCGCTCTCGCTCTATGGGGTCGGGGCGCGGGAGTTTCGCGCACGGCGCCAGTTCCGGACCACGGGGGAGTTGCAGGTCGAGAAGGAGCGCTCGGAGGCGGCACTGGCCGAACTGCGCACCGCCCAGGCGCAACTGGTTCAGGCCGAGAAGCTCGCCGCGCTCGGCCAGCTCGTGGCGGGCGTGGCGCACGAGATCAACACGCCCATCGGCCTCGCGCTGACGACCGCGACCGCGTTCGACCACGACCTTGCCCAGCTGCGCCGGTCCGTCGCCTCGGGGCAGATCCGCCGGTCCGATCTGACGCAGAGCGTCGATCGGCTGAGCGAGGGCGCGGGTTTGGTCTTCGCCAACCTGACGCGCGCCGCCGATCTGGTTCACAACTTCAAGCAGGTCGCGGTCGATCAGGCGACGGAGGACCGGCGCCGCTTCGAGATGCGCCCCTGGCTCGCCGAGTTGATGAGCACGCTCGATCCGATCCTGCGGCGCAAGGGCCACGAGGTCAGGCTCACCTGTCCCGACGGGATCCTCCTCGATTCCTATCCGGGCGCGCTGGCGCAGATCGTCAGCAACCTCGCGCTGAACGCCGTCGTGCACGCCTTTCCCGAGGGCCGCTCCGGCACGCTCCGCATCGACGTGAGCCGGCTCGGCGAGACGCAGATCCGGATGACGGTGCGGGACGACGGACGCGGCATCCCGCGGGAGAACCTGCAGCGGATCTTCGACCCGTTCTTCACCACCGGACGCGACAAGGGCAGCACCGGGCTCGGCCTGCACATCGTCTACAATCTCGTCGTCTCGACGCTGCGCGGGCAGATCGCCATCGCGAGCGAGGAGGGGGTCGGGACAGGGGTGACGATCGATTGTCCCGTGACCGCGTCGTGAAGCCGTTCTGATCCGCAAGGATCGATGCGGCGGCGCGAGCAGTTGCGTGCGCCGCGTCAATGCCCAGATTGGCCCCGCCGGCCCGACCGGTGGCGAAACGCTCGAGCCCGCATGCACGGCACGTTGTCCCAGCCGGATTCTTCGAAGCCGGCCCCCGCCTCCCGCCTGCCGTTGACCCTCCGGCTGGCCTTGCGCGAGTTGCGCGGCGGGCTCGCCGGCTTCCGGGTGTTCATCGCCTGTATCGCGCTCGGCGTCGCGGCGATCAGCGGCGTCACCTCGATTGCCGCCTCGCTCTCGGGCGGGCTCGGGCGCGAGGGCCGGCGGATTCTCGGCGGCGACATCACCTACAGCCTGATCAACCGCGAGGCGACGCCGGCCGAGCGCGCCGTACTGGAGGGGCGGGCGCCGGTCTCGGAGGTGGTGAGTCTGCGCGCCATGGCGGTGGCGGGCGATGGCGGCGCGGCCCTGGTCGAGCTGAAGGCGGTCGATCCGAGCTATCCGGCGGTCGGCACGGTCGAGACGGACCCGCAGATGCCGGTGCAGGATCTCATCGCGGAACGGGACGGCATCTACGGCGCGGCGGCCGATCCGGCCCTGCTGACCCGGCTCGGGCTCAAACCCGGCGACCGGGTGACGCTCGGCGGCTTTCCCATCGAGATCCGCGCCGCCCTCGTCTCGGAGCCCGACCGGATCGGCTCGGGCATCGGCTTCGGGCCGCGCCTGCTCGTCTCACTCGCCGCGCTGCGCGCCACCGGCCTGATCCAGCCCGGCAGCCTCAACCGCTTCACCTACCGGCTCCAGATGCCCGGTGCCGACGACGCGCGCCTGACGGCGGTCAACACGGCGGTGCAGACGGCGCTGCCCGAGGCCGGGTTCGAGATGCGTTCGCGCGACAACGCCGACCCGCGCTTCGCCAAGGGCATCGAGCGCTTCACGCAGTTCCTGACGCTCGTCGGGCTCACCGCGCTCATCGTCGGCGGGGTCGGCGTGGCGAATGCCGCGCGCGCCTTCGTCGATGGCAAGCAGGCGTCCATCGCTACCCTCAAGAGCGTCGGCGCGCCGGGCTCGCAGGTCGTCGCGCTCTACCTGATCCAGGTGATGCTGATCGCCGCGGTCAGCACCGTGCTGGGTCTCGCCATCGGTGCAGCCCTGCCGTTCCTCCTCGACCTTGCGCTCCGCGACCAGCTTCCGCTGCCGCTCAACCCCGAGATCGCCCCCGCCCGCCTCGCGCTCGCCGCCGCCTACGGGTTGCTGACGGCGCTCGCCTTCGCGATCCTGCCGCTGGGCCGCGCCCACGACGTCTCCGTCGCCGGGCTGTTCCGCGATGCTGTCGATCCGGCCGCGCGCCGCCCGCGCTGGCGCTATCTCGCGGTGCTCGCCGCCGCCCTGCTCGCGCTCGCGGGCCTTGCCCTCGTCACCGCCTTCGACCGCAAGGTCGCGCTGATCTTCATGGCGGCGGCCGGCCTCGCCTTCGGCGGCCTGCGTCTCGTCGCCGCGGGGCTGATGGCGCTGGCCGCGCGCCTGCCGCGGCCGAAGGGGATGGTGCCACGGATGGCTTTGGCCAACCTCCACCGCCCCGGCGCACTGACCCCGGCGGTGGTGCTCTCGCTCGGCCTTGGCACGACGCTGCTGGTGACGCTCAGCGCCATCGACAGCAACATCACCCGCGCGCTCGAAAGCTCGCTGCCGGGCCGCGCCCCGAGCCTGTTCTTCCTCGACGTGCCCTCGCGCGACGCGGAGGCCTTCTCGGCCTTCCTCGGCGCCCGCGCGCCCGACGCCAAGATCGAACGGGTGCCGATGATGCGCGGACGGATCACGGCGCTGAACGGCGTACCGGCCGGGCAGATCAAGCCGCCGGAGGACGCCGCCTGGGTGCTCGACGGCGACCGGGGCATCACCTACGCCGAGACCCCGCCCGACGGCTCGTCGATCGTCGAGGGCGCGTGGTGGAGCGCGGACGAGGGCCGCACGCCGCTGGTCTCCTTCGATCTCGAACTGGCACGCGCGCTCGGGCTGAAGGTCGGCAGCACCGTGACCGTCAATGTGCTCGGCCGCCCGATCACCGCGCGGGTCGCCAACCTGCGCAAGATCGAGTGGCGCTCGCTCGGCATCAACTTCGTGATGGTGTTCTCCCCCGGCACCTTCCGCGGCGCGCCGCATGCCGACCTCGCGACCCTGACGCTGCCCAACGGGCCCGACCCGAAGCTGGAGGCGGAGGTGGTTCGCGATGCCGCGAAAGCCTTCCCCTCGGTGACGAGCGTGCGGGTGAAGGACGCGCTCGATGCGGTCAACGACCTCGTGCACAAGCTGGTCCTGGCGATCCGCGGTGCCAGCGTCGTCGCGGTGCTCGCGAGCCTGCTGGTTCTGGCCGGCGCGCTCGCCGCCGGTCACCGCGCCCGGCTCTACGACGCGGTGGTGCTGAAGGTGCTCGGCGCCACGCGGATGCGCCTGCTCTCGGCCTACGCCCTGGAATACGGCGCCCTCGGGCTCATCACCGCGCTGTTCGGCATCCTGGCCGGCTCGGCCGCGGGCTGGGTGATCGTGTCCCGGGTGATGCGCCTCGATTTCGCACCCGACCCGATGGGCGCCCTCGCGGTCGCCGCCTTCGCGGTCGTCTTCGCGGTGGCCGTAGGCCTGACCGGCACATGGCGCATCTTGGGACAGAAGCCGGCCCCCTATCTGCGGCAGTTCTGAAAACGCACCACGACGATTAAGCGAAGATTTTCATCCCGCTCGAACTACAAAAAACTTCGTTATCCAGCCGGGTTGAAAACGCGGCCCTGCGCTGAAGGCCCACTTGTTTATGGTTCTTCAAGCGAACATATTCGAGCGTAAGGCGCGCCCGATGCGCCAGGGGTCGCGCGTGGACCCCGTCACAACTCCGCGCCGAGAGGTTTCAAGGGAAACTTTCATGGCATTCGACAACAGCCCGTTCCGTGCCGGCGCCCAGCCGCAGGGGTACGCTGGCTCTCAGGTCGAAGTCGACCAGGGCCTGCGCAGCTTCATGCTGGGCGTCTACAACAACATGGTCGTCGGCCTCGGGATCTCCGGTCTCGTGGCACTGGCCCTCAACATGGCCGCCGTCGCGCAGACCGGCGCCGGCCGCGTCGCCCTGACCCCGTTCGGGCAGTTCCTCTACACCAGCCCCTTCAAGTGGGTGCTGATGCTGGCGCCGCTGGCCTTCATCTTCGTGTTCTCGTTCCGGATGGACCGCATGTCGGCCTCCTCGGCACGCACGATGTTCTGGGCGTTCGCGGCGGTGATGGGCGCCTCGATGTCCACCCTGCTGCTCGTGTTCACGGGCGCCAGCGTGGTGCGGGTGTTCTTCATCACGGCGGCGACCTTCGCGGGTCTGAGCCTCTACGGCTACACCACGAAGCGCAGCCTGTCGGGAATGGGCTCGTTCCTGATCATGGGCCTGATCGGCATCATCATCGCCTCGCTGGTGAACCTCTTCCTGGCCTCTTCCGCGCTTCAGTTCGCGATCTCGGTGCTCGGCGTCCTCATCTTCGCCGGCCTGACCGCCTACGACACGCAGAAGCTCAAGGAGATGTACCTCTACAGCGGCGTCGATGCCGAGGGCGCGGCCAAGATGTCCATCAACGGCGCCCTGACGCTGTACCTGGACTTCATCAACATGTTCCAGTTCCTGCTCTCGCTGCTCGGCGACCGCCGCTAAGCGACGAAGCAGTATCCGAAACGAGAAAAAGCCCCGGCCGAAAGGTCGGGGCTTTTTCATGTGCGCCGTCACCCGGCCGGCGGGCCCGCAGCCCCGCTGGCCGCGCAACGCTCTTCCACCGCCTCACACACCAAGGGTGGCGGCGCCTCGACACCGCGCCAGCGGCCATAGGACCAGGGCCGGTGCCATACGGCCGACTCCGGCAAGTGTTCGGGAACGAGGTCGATGCCGTGCGTACCGAACGGGCCGCAGCGGCAAAGGCGGGCAAAGCCGATCCATCCGCCGGCCCAGAGGCCGTGCCGCTGGATCGCCTCGTCGGTATAGGCCGAGCAGGACGGCCAGTGCCGGCATTGGCGCCCGATCAGCCCGGACAGCGTGAGCTGGTAGGCGCGGATCGCTCCGTGCGCCGCCCGGCGAATCACGCGGCGACCGGGCTCCTGTTGTCGCATCATCCTTTGTCCGAAAAAGAAGCAGCCACCGTCCGGGGCGAGGCTCAGGCCGCCTCGGGCGCCCCGGCCCCCTTGCCGGAACTCTTGCCGGCATCCCTGCGGGCGGCGATCTGATCGAGGGCGTCCACAACGGCGTCGAAGGTCAGGAGCGTGGAGGCGTGACGGGCCCGAAAGTCGCGCACCGGCTCCAGCACGGCGAGATCCGCCCATTCGCCCTCCGGCGCGGGGCCGTTCTCCTTCAGCATCGCCCGCATCCGGGCGCGAACGGCGCGCAATTCCTCGGCCGTCGCGCCGACGACGTGGCGGGCCATCAGCGAGGAGGAGGCCTGCCCGAGCGCACAGGCCTTCACGTCGTGGGCGAAGTCGGCGACCGTGACGCCGTCCGCTTCCAGACTGAGATCGACGGTGACGGTCGAACCGCACAACTTGGAATGGGCCGTGGCGGTGGCATCCGGTGCCGCCAGCCGGCCGAGGCGGGGAATGTCGGCGGCCAGTTCCAGGATGCGGCGGTTATAGATGTCGTCGATCATCGCTGACACGCCTTTCGCGGCGCCTGTTCGAGTGAGGTCGCAGGATTCGTTGCGCCAGATACGCATGCCATGCATTGCGCGACGGCGCGATTGCGACGATATAGGCGCGACACCGCCATTCCGCGAGAATGGTACCGTCGACCCCGGTCACGCCCTGGCCCAGGATTCGGATCGTTCGAGGGCGTCGGCACTTGAACGTTTAAGACGCCCGGACGGATCGACGATGTACGCCAAGCCCGACAGCACCACCCTGAAGGCGCGTGTGGCGAAGGCCGGAGATGCCATGGATGCCGCTCTCAAATCCCTGTCCTACGGCATGAGCGACGACGAACGACGCATGAGTGCCGTCGGCCTGCAAGAAATGCGCGGCGCCAACGATCCGGGCCGTCCCGACTTCACGCCCGACATCGCGCCCCTGCCCGAATCGGCCCAGCGGGTGCCGAACGAGGTGGCGCTCGGCCGTCCGAGCCGGCAGGAGGCGGAAGCCGCCGTGCGCACGCTCCTGCGCTGGGCCGGCGACGACCCGACCCGAGAGGGGCTGATCGAGACCCCCGCCCGCGTGGTGAAGGCCTACGAGCAGCTCTTCGGCGGCTATCGCGCCGACGCGGACGCGCTGCTGGAGCGGGTGTTCGAGGAGGTCGAGGGCTATTCCGACGCCGTTCTGGTGCGCGACATCCCATTCTACTCCCATTGCGAGCACCACATGGTGCCGTTCATGGGGCTGGCCCACATCGCCTATTACCCCACCAAGGGCGTGGTCGGCCTCTCCAAGCTGGCGCGCGTGGTCGATGCCTTCGCCCGACGCCTGCAGACGCAGGAAACCATGACGGCGCAGATCGCCGACACGATCGAGAGCATCCTTCAGCCCCGCGGCTGCGCCGTGATGATCGAGGCCGAGCATCTCTGCATGGCGATGCGCGGCGTGCAGAAGGCCGGCGTCTCCACCATCACCACGCAGTTCCGCGGCGTCTACAAGAACGATCCGTCCGAGCAGGTCCGCTTCCTGACCTTCGTTCGGAACCAGAAGGGCTAGGAGTGCCTCACGAAACCCCAGGCCACCGCCGCTTTTCCCTCGAGGCAGAACGGCGAGCGGGCGTTTCGGGGGAGACACTCAGGCACCCGGGCCTGCGGCCATGACCGAACGATTCGCTTCCCCCGGCACCCGCGCCGAGGTCGAGGAGGGCGCAAGGCTGACGCCGCGCTTCGGCCCCGACGGACTCGTGGCTTGCATCGCCGTCGATGCCCATGACGGGCGCGTGCTGATGCTCGCGCACATGAACGCCGAGGCCCTCGCCCGCACCCTGGAGACCGGCGAGGCGTGGTACTGGTCGCGCTCCCGCGGTGAACTCTGGCACAAGGGCGCGACCTCGGGGCAGATCCAACGGGTCGTGGAGATGCGGGTCGATTGCGATCAGGACGCGATCCTGATCCGGGTGGACGTCGGCGGCGACGGCGGCTGCTGCCATACCGGCCGCCGCTCCTGCTTCTACCGCGCGGTCGAGCGCAACCCTACGACCGGCGCCGTCACCCTCGCGCCGGCCGACTCGGATCGATGATGTTCGAGGCATCCCGTTCCGCCGTGCCCCATTTTCCGGACGGGGCCGTGGAACCGGTGGTGCCGCGTTTCCGCTCTCCCCGCATCGGTCTCGCGCTCGGCGGCGGCTCGGCCCGCGGCTGGTCGCATATCGGCGTGATCGAGGGATTGGAGGAAGCCGGGATCTTCCCGGAAGTGGTCGCGGGCTGCTCCATCGGCGCCGTCGTCGGCGGGGCCTACGCTGCGGGCCGCATCGGTGCCCTCAAGGCGTTCGCGCTCTCGCTCACCCGGCGCCGGGTGGTCGGCCTGCTCGACCCGCGCATCACCGGATCCGGCCTGATCGCGGGCGAGCGCCTGCGCCGCCGTCTCGCACGCGAACTCGACGGTTTCCGCATCGAGGATCTGCGCCTCGCCTTCGCCAGCGTGGCGACCGAACTCGGCACCGGCCACGAGGTGTGGCTGTCCCGCGGCCCCTTGGTCGAGGCGGTGCGGGCGTCCTACGCCATCCCCGGCATCTTCCCGCCCGTCGCGCTCGAAGGGCGCCTGCTGATGGACGGGACGCTGGTGAATCCGGTGCCCGTCCGCCTGGCCCGCGAACTCGGCGCCGACCTCGTCATCTGCGTGAACCTCGCCTGCGAGATGCGCGCGCCCGCGACGGTGATCCGCCCCGAGCGGGACGATCCCATGTTCGACGCTCCCGAGGAGCCGGTCGAGCGGGCAATCGAGCAGACGCTGGAGGCCACCGTGCGCCGCCGGGGCCGTTGGGCCCTGCTCAGCGGCGCGAGCCGCCGCCTCATGGGCCGCCGCCGCAGACCGGAACCACCGCCATCCGTCGGCCGGCCGAGCCCCGGCGTCGCCCGTGTCATACTCGACGCGTTCAACATCACGCAGGATCGGATCTCACGGGCACGGCTGGCGAGCGAACCGCCGGACGTGGCGATCCGGCCGCTTCTCGCCGAGTTCGGGCAGTTCGAGTTCCACCGGGCAGCCGATGGAATCGCCCTCGGCCGGCAGGCGGTGCGGGCGGCCCTGCCCGAGATCCGGCGCATGATCGCGAGTGCGGCGGCGCGCGGTTGAAGCCGCCGCGGGCGATACGGGCCCGAAATCAGGCCATCGTGATGTAGTCGCGCATCGCCTGATGCTCGGCTTCGACGGTGGCGATGCGCCGCTTCACCACGTCGCCGATCGAGACGACGCCGACGAGACGCCCGTCCTCCACGACCGGCAAGTGGCGGAAGCGGCCTTCCGTCATCGTCTCCATCACGTCTTCGATGCTGGCGCGCCGGGTGCAGGTCACGACCTTCGTGGTCATGTGATGCGAGACCGGGCGGTCGAGGGCCGAGGCCCCTTCGCTGGCCAGCGCCCGCATCACGTCGCGCTCGGACAGAATGCCGATCACGCGGCCATCGGCATTGCCGACCACGAGGGCACCGATCTTCTTTTCGGCCAGCAGATGGATCGCCTCGTCGATGGTGCGATGCGGCGGCACCGTGACCACTGAGCTGCCTTTCTCTGCCAGGATACGCGCAACGGTCATGAAGTCTCCTCCCAAGGGTGCCCACACCGTCAGCCCGCGGTGCGGGAGCGGATACGACCGGGTTGGCCCCGGTTCTGACCTGGGCGAGTGTGTGGCGCCTTGGTCGTGCTGGCAAGCGCCGGACGAGGCGCTATTGTTCATGAAAGAACAAATTCGGAAGAAAAATTCAGTTCCGCCGGTCGGGGTTCGACGGCGGAGCGGTTTCGATCCGGCCCCGATGCGCCGGTGGGATCCGCAAGGCATCGCACGACACCGACGCATCGGCCGGGGTCAGCGCGCAACGAAAAAGCCGACCACGATGGCGGAGCGCCATCGGGGTCGGCTTCGGGTCGTGCCGTAACAGCGCGTGAAGCGTCTCTCAGCGCCCCTGGGCCTGACGCCGGGTGATCAGGGTCCGGTTCGGCTCGGCCTCACCCTTGTTCTGAAGGAACGGGACGATGACGCGCAGCCAGCCGCGGGTTTCCTTGCCGCCGTAATTTCGCTCGGCCACGTCGCGGGTGACGTAGCCCTGCACGTTCATGAAGCCGAAATTGTAGCCGACGAGGCCGCCGACCGCGATCTGACCCTGCTGCCGGTAGCCGACGACGTTGGTCGTGAGATCGACCGAGCCGAAGGCCACGGGGCCGACCTGCCACTTGCCGAACTTCTTGGTCAGGGTGACGTCGAGGTTGAGGTAGTCGGGATAGAGCACGCCGTTGGGCGAGCGCGGCTCCAGGATGTGGCCGTAGAGCAGGTTACCGGTGATGGCCCAGTCGTTGGCGGCATAGGTGAGCGCGAAGCGGTGGCTCAGCGAGGGCGACTGGGTCAGGAAGCGGGTGTCCCAGGGGAGGTAGCCGCCGAGAAGGTAGCTGACGCCGACGCCACCGCCGAGATCCCAGGCGAGCTGGCCCGCCAGCAGGGGCTGCCCCCAGCCGCTGTTGTAGGGGTTGCCGCGCACGCTGGAGGCGGCGATGGGCGCGACGAAGATGAACTGCACCTGCCCACCGAGAACGGAGAAGGGCGTCGCCCACAGCAGAGTCGGAAGGTTGACGTTGCTCTCGGAGTCGAGCGGCGCGGTCTCGCGCACGCCGAAGCTCGAAAGGTTCACGGCGTAGAAGCCCTTCGGAAACGGCGCACCGAACGGCACGCCGATGGTCTGGCCGGGCTGCGCGGCCGAGGCGGCATGGGCGGCTGTGCCGCCGAGGCCCCACGCGGTGGCGGATAGGGCAAGCCCGAGGCGGGCAATGACGGCTGCTCGATGTTTCACCGGGGTCCACTCTCCATCAGGAACGAAGCGATCATTTGATAGTTTCGTTTTAATCCGCTTCCGTTCACTTTATCGACGGTCGAGCTGGCGGTTTTATTGCCGCCTCAAGTCCAAAAACCCCCGCCGTGGCGCCAAAGCCACAACGCTTCTTGGCTGACCTTACAAGTCTTTGGCGTGACTTCGCTTTATCTTCGATTCCCTCTCTGACGGCGACGATGTCTTGGGCGTTCGCGACAAGCGTCTCAAGCGTCTAATGCCGCACGCGGCGAGCGCCTCGCTCCATCAGTGGCAGGAGGAAGAACCCTGCGGCAAAGCCGCCGAGATGCGCGTCCCAGGCGATCGGCCCTTCGCTGCCCCCGAGCGGTAGGGCCAGGACGCCGAACAGCAGGTTGGTGACGAACCAGACCCCGAGGAACAGCACCGCCGGGCGGTTGCGCAGCAATTCCGGAATCGTCTGCAGCGTCGGCTGCGGCGGCAACTGCCAGGGCGCCCCGGCCACGAAGGGCGGCGGGGGCTGGAACACGAAGCGGGCCGCCGCCGCCATGAGGGCCGAGATGCCGGCCGAGGCGCCGACCAGCGGCATCAGGCTGTAGGGATCGACGAAGAGATGGACGAGCGCACCGACCACGACGCCGGCGAGCGCCAGCAGGCCGTAGCGCAGGACCCCGTAGCGACGCGCGACCGGGGTGCCGAAGACGGCGAGCCACACCGCGTTGAAGATGAGATGCACCCACGAGCCGTGCAGCAGGGCGTAGGTCGCGCCGGTCCAGGGCATCGCCGACGGCTCGGCGACGAGGTAGCGGGCGAATTCCTGGCGCGCCGCGGCGATATCGGGCCGACCCGCCCCCTCCCCCGCCGCCCGGACGATCTCGGCCGCGGAGGCCGGATCGAACGCGGCGGTCCAGCGGGCGGGGATGAAGGCGAGGTTGAGGAGCACCGACAGGTCGAGTTCATCCGGCAGGACGGTGCGAACGATGTGGATCGCGGCCAGAACCGCGATCGAGACCGTGACGACTCCCGGCAGGTTGAAGACGGGAACGCGGCCCTGGTGCGGCAGGTCGGGAGAAGCATCCATGCCGCACCATGTCGGGGGGAGGTGCGCCGCCGCAAGGTCCAATCGGGCACAGGGTCGGTCAATTGCCGTCGAATTCGTAAATTGCTCGTTAAGGTTAAGGATGGGTTGCGCAAGCATGCCGGGACGCGACGGCATAGGGTGTGCGGACGAGGACCATGAACGGCGCATGGTGACGCGTTTCGTCCCGTGCCGACCGAAAACCGAGCCCGTTTCGAACCGGGCCGTACCGATGCGGAACACCATGAAGCATCCGACCAGCCGTCAGCTTCACCTCTACTGGGACCGGCTGCGCGGAGAGCGGTCCGCGCCCGAGCGCGGTGAAATCGAGCCCGGCGAAATCCGCAACCTGCTCGCCGACAGTTTCATTCTGGAAACCGATCCGGCGCGGCGGTCGAGCGCGGTGCGCCTCGCCGGCACGCGCCTGTGCGCCCTGTTCGGGCGCGAATTGCGCGGCAGCTCCTTCGTCGATCTGTGGGGCGAGCGGCAGCCGGCCTTCTCCGATCCGTGGCACCTCGTCGAAACCGTCACCGGCGATACGGTGGGCGTGGTGGCGGGGCTCACCGGCTTCACCGCGCGGGATGAGACCCTCGATCTCGAACTCCTGCTCCTGCCCCTGCGCCACAGGGGCAAGACCCAGGCCCGCATCCTCGGCTCCCTCAGCCCGCATTGCATCCCGACCTGGCTCGGCAGCCGCCCGATCCTGCGGCTCGAGGCGGTTTCCCTGCGGGTGCTGGAGACCGTCGCGCCGGAGCCTGCGGCGATGCGAACCTTCGTGGACGCCCTGCCCGAGCCCGCCAACGATGCCCGTCCCGTCCGATTCGGCCATCTGCTGGTCCACGAGGGCGGGCGCGGCAACGCCTGACCCCGCGCCGGCCGGGGCGTCGCCCCGCACGGTGGATCGGTCTGCGTCAACGAAGGAAACGGGATCCGTCACGCTCGGTGCGGACCGTCTTCGTTGCCACATCCCGCTTTCGTGACCCGTTCGCGATTCAAGTTCGGCGTGCCTGCAAGCCTTTTGTAACCGCAACGTGGCTAGTGATTCGGCTGGAACACCGAGACCGCCGAGCTGACATGACCGAGCTTTCCCGATCCGGGATGGCCCCCACCCTGTCCGACTACGCCGCCGAGCAGCGCCGGCACCAGCGGGTGCGCGCGACTCTGCTCGGTCGCTACATGCTGGCGGACCGTCGCGAATACCCGTGCCAGACGGTGGACATGTCCCCCGGCGGCGTCCGTCTGACCTGCGCCGTGATCGGCGCGCTCAACGAGCGCGTGGTGCTGTATCTCGAACAGATCGGCCGGCTCGAAGGGGTGATCGTCCGCCACCCTCCGCGGGGTTTTGCCATGCGGATCAACGCGACGCCGCGCAAGCGCGACAAGATCGCGTCCCAGCTCATGTGGCTCGCCAACCGCGAGAGCCTCGGCCTGCCGGAGGGCCGGACCAACGAGCGCCTTGTGCCGAACCAGCCCGGCGTGACCCTCCGCCTGGAGAGCGGTCGGTTCATCGCCGCCCGGATCATCGACATCTCGATGTCGGGCGTAGCGCTCGCGACCGCCTCGTCGCCGCCGATCGGCACGCACATCCTGGTCGGCTCCACGCCCGGGCGGGTGGTGCGCTACTTCGAGGGCGGCATCGGCGCCCAGTTCATGCTGCCGATCTCGCCCGACCGCTTCCACGAGGGCATCACGCTCTGACGTGACGGGGCGCCCCATCGGAGCCCTTGCCCGACCGACAACCCGATCCCGCAGGCCGGCTCCTGAACGGAGCGTTCCGCCACGCCGGGTCCGAGGTTTAAGAGTGCCTCACAAAACTCCCGGTCCCTGGCCGTTCTCGCTCTGGCGATGACAGCGTGTCGGGAGTGTTGTGAGGGACACGAAGGATCGCCGGCCCGAAGGGACGGTGCCCGGTCGTCCGGCGGGATGACCGGACCCGGAACGAGGCGTGCGGCTGATCCTGCTCTCCCAAGCCGGCCCCCTCTTCCGGATCTTCCCAAGGTCCGCCTCGTCCGCAGCAGAGCGGCGAAGCCTGCCGCATGCCCCCCTCGTCGTGCCAGCGCGGAGCGCGGTGGCCGGCGCGCTCGCGGTCACGTCGGACGGCGGCAGTCAGGGTTTCCCGAACCCTAACGCGATCCCCGGCATTTGCCGCGGATCCGTGAGCCGCAATTCGCCCTCCCGCAGGAGCGGATCGTTGCCGGGGCGAATCGATAAAATTGCGCGGATCGGCTTCAGCGCGGCGGAGGAGATGCGGCGACATCCTGGCCTCGTTCGAAGGAAACGCCACGATGCGCACCACCGGGACGGGTCATTTCAAGTCGGGTCTCCGGATGGGGATGCTGACGCTGCTGGCCCTCTGCGTCGGCTTCATCGGCGCCGCCGAGGCACAGACGGCCTCGCAGATGGCTGCCCTGCCCGCGGCGACCGTCGGCCTCACCCCCGGCGCCACGGCCAAGCCGATCCTGGCCTGGACCGAGTTCTGCCAGTCCTATCCGGCGGAATGCGCCTTCGACCGGGACGAGCCCGCCCGGATCACCCTCACCCCCGCCATCTGGTCGAGCATCGTCTCGGTCAATCGCCGCGTGAACCGGACGATCGACCCCATCACCGATCAGGATCATTGGGGCCGCCCCGACCGCTGGGATCTCGCCGAGGACGGTGCGGGCGATTGCGAGGACTTCCAGCTCCTCAAGCGCCGGATGCTCGCCGCGGCCGGCCTGCCGCGCCGGGCGATGCGGATGACGGTGGTGATCGACGAGAAGGGCGAGGGCCATGCCGTGCTCACCCTCGTCACCGATCGCGGCGATTACATCCTCGACAACAAGACCAACGCCGTGATGCCCTGGCACGAGACCGGCTACGTCTTCATCAAGCGCGAGGGGCAGGACGCCCTGGCATGGGTTTCGCTCGGCGGGGCCAGCTCGCCCGTGACCACGGCGAACCGCTGATCGGCTTCCGGCTCGGCGGCTCGCTCCCGCACGGCTGAAGCCGATCGGGCGGGCGGGTGTGACCGGATTGCCAGCCTGATCGGGGTTGTTTCACGGTGGCACGGATAAGCGGCAATCCGCCTTCATCCTTCCGTCACTTTCGTATTGAGCCGGGCGCCGGCCCGTGCAAGCTTTGCTGGGAAACAGGGGCGGCAGGACGGTCGGCCATGCGGTACGCGGTGCTTCGGAGCGTCGGCGACGGATCGGCGTTCCCCCGCGGGAACGTGAGGCGGCGCCTCCGCCGGGCGGCCCATCTGTCCCTCGTCGGCGCCACGCTGCTGCTCGGCGGCGCCGCAGCGCCGGTCCAGCCGAGCCAAGCCCGCACCGTCGCCAGCCTGCCCGAAGCGGGCACCGCCGCCGATGCCGGCGCGCCGGCCCGGCCCGTGGCCGCCTGGAACGATTTCTGCGCCCGGTACCCGTCGGAATGTGTGGTCGATACCGCCGAGCCGGCGCTCGTCGCCCTGACGCCCGCTTTGTGGAACACGCTCACGACCGTGAACCGCCGGGTCAACGCCCGCATCAAGCCGATCACCGACATGGCCCATTGGGGTGTCGTCGACCGCTGGGACTTTCCCGATGACGGCTTCGGCGATTGCGAGGACATCCAGCTCCTCAAGCGCCGGATGCTGGTGGAGCGGCGCCTGCCGCGTCGGGCGCTGCGCATGACGGTGGTGATCGACGAGATCGGCGAGGGCCACGCGGTGCTGATGGTGCGCACCGACCGGGGCGACCTGATCCTCGACAACAAGACCAACGCGGTGCTGCCGTGGCAGCGCACCGGCTACAGCTTCATCAAGCGCGAGGGACAGGACGGCCGGGCCTGGGTCGGCCTCGACAACGGCACCTCGCCCGTCACCACCGCCAACCGCTGATCCGGATCGACTTTCGAGCGTTGACGGCCATGCCCCTGCCGCGCTCCGGACCATCCATGAGACGTCCCATCGCCCGCCGGGCCTCGTCGCCTCCTGCCAACGCCCTCTCTCATGTCGGCGCCGCCGCATGATGTTGTCCGGCGCCGCGGCCTCTCCCCCCCCGGAAGGGGGAGCCGAGACGGGCTTCCTCGCCTTGCTCCCCCTGCCCGCGCTCATCCTGGCGGGATCGGAGGCCGGGCCGACGATCGCGGGCGTCAACCCCGCCTTGCTGGCGCTGACCGGCTTCGACGAGGCTGCTTTGGTCGGCCACGGGATCGAGGTGCTTACCTGCCACCACGGCAATCACGCGGGCTGGGCGCCCTTGCGCGAGGCCCTGGCCCGCGGCGAGGCACAGAGCGCCGAGCTGCTGTTCGGCCGCAACGGCGGCGCCTCGTTCTGGGGCGAGATCCACCTCACGGTTCTCCCCGGCGAGGGCTCCCCCCGCTTTCTCGGCCAGATCGTGGACGTGACACGGCGGCGGGATGCCGAGGACGCCCTCGCCCTGTCGCGGCAGCGCGAGGCGCTCGGCCTCCTCACCAACAGCGTCGCGCACGAGTTCAACAACTTCCTGCAAATCCTGATCGGCTACATCGACGGGCTCAAGCGGCGCCTCGGCGACCGGCCCGAGCCCTTCGTCCAGCGGGCCATCATCCGCTCCACCGAGGCGTCCGAGCGGGCCGCCGTGCTCACCCGCCAGCTCCTCGCCCATTCCCGGCGGATCGCGCCCGACCTGCGCCCGGTCGATCTCGCCGCGGCGGTGCGGTTCGGTCTCGACCGGCTGCGCCCCATCCTGCCGGCCGGGATCCAGCTCGACCTGTCGATCCCGGACGATCTGCCGCCGGCCCTGTGCAACCCGATCCAGCTCGAACTGGCTCTGGGCCACATCCTCGCCAATGCCTGCGAGGCGATGTCCGGTCACGGCCGCATCCGCGTCGCGCTGTTCGCCATCGAGCCGGGCGACCGCTCGCTCCAGCGCCCGGAGGCCGGGGCTGTCGGTCTCACGGTCGCGGATACCGGGCACGGCCTGTCCCCGGAGATGCTGTCGCGGGCGCTCGCTCCCTTCGCCACCACCCGCGAATCCGGCCGCGGTGCGGGGCTCGCCATCGTGCACGGCCTGATGAAGCGCCAGAACGGCACGATCTCCATCGAGAGCCGGCCCGGCGAGGGCGCGACCGTACGGCTGGTTTTCCCGGCAGCCCGGTGACGCCCGACCCCGCAGGCGCCCGTCTCGGGACGCCTCGACGCTCGCTTTGGAAAAACGGACACGTGCCAGAGCGTGGCGGTTCGTGAGACACTCTTAACCGTTCGAAACTCACCCCTGGATCGGGACTAAAAATCCCGCTCGGACGCCACCATCTTAAAGGGGCAATTGTTCCCCTTCACGCTCACCACGAGGTTTTGACCCATGGCATCCTCCCCCGCGCGCCGTCGGCGCGTCGTGACCCTCCTTGCGCTTGCGGCTTCGCTCGCCCTCGCGGCGCCCGCCGTCGATGCGCGGCCGGGCGGCGGTGGCGGCATGGGCTCGCGTGGCTCGAAGACCTTCAGCGCACCGCCCTCCACCGCGACCTCGCCGGGCGCAATGGGACCGATCCAGCGCTCGCAGACGAGCCCGAGCCCCGGCTTCAACAATCCCGGCATGACGGCCCCGAGCCAGGGTCGGCGCTTCGGCGGCGGCTTTCTCGGTGGCATGCTCGGCGCCGGCCTTCTCGGCGCCCTGCTGGGTGCCGGCTTCTCCGGCGGTCTCGGCGGCATCGGCTCGTTCATCGGCCTGATCTTCCAGATCGGCCTGATCGCCTTCCTCGTGATGATGGCGGTGCGCTTCTTCCGTCGCCGTCAGGAGGGCCAGCCCGCCATGGCCGGCAACGCGCCCCATGCCCGCTCCGGCCTGCCGCCGCAGGGCGGCATGAATCCCGGTGTGAATCCGATGGGCGGCGGCTTGGGCGCAGGTGGTTTGGGTGGCGGCGGCCGTCCGCAGCCCGTCCAACCGGTCCAGGTCCAGCCGGACGACTTCCAGGCCTTCGAGCGCTCCCTTCAGGAAATCCAGGGTGCCTATGGCCGTGAGGACGTGGCTGCCCTGCGCCGTCTCGCGACCCCGGAGATGGTGAACTACTTCGAGGAAGATCTGCGCGCCAACGCCGCCCGCGGCGTGGTCAACCGGATCTCGGACGTGAAGCTTCTCCAGGGCGACCTGTCCGAGGCGTGGCGGGAGGGCCCGGTGGAGTTCGCCACCGTCGCCATGCGCTTCTCGCTGCGCGACGAGGTGTTCGAGCGGGCTTCCAACCGCCATGTCGAGAATGGACCGCAGGAGGCCAAGGAGTTCTGGACCTTCGTGCGCGAGCCCGGCGGCCCGTGGCTGCTCTCGGCGATCCAGCAGGGACGGTAACCGTCCCGATCGTACCAACGAAGAAGGGCGTCCGGCGAAAGCCGGGCGCCCTTTCTCTATTGTTGAATCAAACCAGGGCCGCCGAACGCTCCCCCTCTCCCCGCATGCGGGGAGAGGGGGAAACCGAGCGTCTTTACTCCGTCAGGGAACGCGCCTCTTCCGGCAGCATGATCGGGATGCCGTCGCGGATCGGGTAGGCCAGCTTGGCGGAGCGGCTGATCAGCTCCTCGCGGGCGGCGTCATATTCCAGCGACTCCTTGGTCAGCGGGCAGACCAGAAGTTCGAGCAGGCGGGGATCGACCCGGGTCGCTTCGACGGTGGGGGTAGGCGTATCGGCCATGATGTTCGCTTCCGGTGGGCGGGCTCCCCGACCGCCAGAAGGTCGGGAGCCCTTGATATTACTGCAGCGTCGGCTCGGAGCCGCTGGCGCGCACCAGCTCCATTTCGGTGACGGCGACGAGCACCTCGGCCCGCGTCTTCAGGTCGGGCGCTTCCAGCATCGCCTGTTTCTCGCGCACGCCGAACGGACTCATCATGCAGAGCGCGTTGACCAGAGCCTCGTTCGACGCCTCGTCGATGCCGGCCCAATCGACCTGAAGCTCGTTGGCATCGACGAAGTTGCGCAGGGTCTGCAGCACGCTCTCGCGATCGACCGCCTCCTCCCCCGCCCGCGCCTCGAAATCCTGGGCGAAGGCGTCGTAGGAGACTTGGCAGCGGCGGTAGGCAGTGGTGACGGCGAGTTCGTTCTCGACCCGGAAGCGGCTGACACCGGTGAGCGAGATCAGGTAGCGGCCGTCGCCGGTCTCGGCGAACTGGCTGATCCGGCCGGCGCAGCCGACCCGGTAGAGCCGGGGGCTGAGCGGCGAGCCGGCCCCGTCGGCGTCCGGCTGGATCATGCCGATGATCCGCTCGGAGCGCAGCGCGTCGTCCACCATGGCGAGATAGCGCGGCTCGAAGATGTTGAGCGGCATCTGTCCCCGCGGCAGGAGCAGCGCCCCCGGCAGCGGGAAGATCGGGATGACGGCGGGGCAATCCGCCGGCGACTTGCAGCTCGGCTGCGGGCTCATGCGCGGCTTTCCTGCTGTGGGACCGGATGGGGAGCACCGCATCCGGCCGCTTCGGTCGCCCCGGCGTTCTCGCGGAGGCAGTGGCTCACGAGAACAGCAGCGTCGAGAGCTGGCGGCGTCCCCGGATCGCGGCGGGGTCCATCAGGCCCCACGCCTCGAAGAACTGGAGCAGTTGCTTGCGCGCCGCATCCTCGTTCCAGCTCCGGTCGGCGCGGGCGATGGCGACGAGCTGATCGACCGCCTCCTCGCGCTTGCCCGCCGCGTTGAGGCCCAGTGCGAGATCGAAACGGGCCTGGAAGTCGCTCGGGTCGGCCTCGATGCGCTTCTGCAGCGCGGCGAGGTCGCCCAGGCTCCCGGCCTGTTCGGCGAGTTCGAGGGCCGCGCGGACACCCGCGAACAGCGGGTCGTCGGCCTTGTCCGCCGGCGCCATGGCGAGAACCTGCTTGGCGCCCTCGGTCTCACCGAGTTCGAGCTGAGTCTTGGCGAGCCCGGCGATGGCCTTCAGGTTCTCCGGCTCCTCGCGCAGAACCGCGGCGTAGAGTTCGGAGGCGGCGGGAAGATCGCCCGCGGAAGCGACCGCGGCGGCCTCCTCCAGCACTTGATCGATCTCGGAAGGGCCGGCGAGCCGATCGACGAAGGCGCGCACTTCGGATTCCGGCACGGCGCCCATGAAGGCATCCACCGGACGGCCGCGGTCGATCGCGATCACGGCGGGGATCGATTGCAGGCCGAGCTGCTGGCCGATCTGCTGCCAGACGCCGGGATGCTCGTCGATGTTGAGCTTGGCGAGCTTCACCCGGCCGCCCGACGCCCGCACCACCTTCTCGAGGACCGGCGTGAGTTGCTTGCACGGGCCGCACCACGGCGCCCAGAAATCGACGATCACCGGCTGGTTCATCGACTCGGCGATGACATCCTGCCGGAACCCCGCCGTGGTGGTGTCCTTGATGAGGCCGTCGACGGGGGCGCCGGCGGCGGCGTTGGCTTCGAGCATGGAGCCCTCGGAAGATTCACAGAACGCACGTCGATGCGGGCAGCGCAGGTTCGTGCGGCGCATCGTTCCGTTACATGGGGCTTGGCGGCGCGGCTGACCAGACGTTTTCGCGCTCGCCGGAGCGCTCTTGCGCCGGACCGGGGCCGGCTCGGCGAAAGAGCGCGTGTCGTCACGCGGACGACGCCGCGTGTCCGGTCACCGCACGGCCGGCACGCGCGTCGGGCAAGACCGGCGGTTCAGGGCTTCGGCGAATTGGCCGAACCGTCCTTCGCGCCCTCCTTGCCCGGTTCGGCGCCGGCTTTGGTCTCGGTGATGAAGACGCCTGCATAGGTCTTGCCCTGCGAGGTCGCCTCGCAGGCGATCATGGTCTTGCCGGGTTCCGGCTTCGAGAACTTGCAGGCGCCGACCGCGGGCGCGGGGGTGCGGACGATGCCCTCCTTGTTCTTCATGCCGGGCACGACGAGGCTGATCGGCTGGAGCTGCTCGGTCTCCTCCGTCTGCTCGTGCTGCGTGCCCGCGCCGCTGAAGCTCAGGGATTGTCCGTCCCAGGCGGCGAAGTCGAAGGTCGTGCGCCCGCGCGAGACCGTGTTGACGAGCTGTTCCTTGCAGTTCTGCGTGATGTCGAGACCGCCGATCACCAGCCGCTCGCATCGGCCGGTGATCGCCACCTCGGCGCCCTGCTGGGCCGAGGCCGGACCGGCGGCGATCAGGCCGAGAAGGGCGAGAAGGGGTGCGCGCGAGCGGATCGTCATGGCGTGATGTTCCTCCTGATCGGCATTCGCTGCCGGTTGTCGCTGGGAATATTTCCTGCGTCGGTTCGGGTTCAACCGCCGAAGCGCAGGGCGCGATCGTTGGGCGCAGCGAAATCGAGTTCGGGGCCGAGCGGCACGATCCCGGTCGGGTTGATGCCGGGATGGCTGCCGTAATAGTGGCGCTTGATCTGATCGAGGTTCACCGTCTCCGCCACGCCCGGCAGGGCGTAGATGTCGCGGAGATAGTTCGAGAGGTTGGGGTAGTCGGCAATCCGCTGCCGGTTGCACTTGAAGTGCCCGACATAGACCGCATCGAACCGCACCAGCGTGGTGAACAGGCGGATATCGGCCTCGGTGAGCACCGATCCGCAGAGGTAGCGCTGCCGGCCGAGCCGGTCTTCGAGCGCGTCGAGCTCCGAGAACAGGGCGGTGAAGGCGTCCTCGTAAGCGTCCTGCTTTGTCGCGAAACCCGCCTTGTAGACGCCGTTGTTGACCCGGTCGTAGACGCGTTCGTTGACGGCATCGATCGCACTGCGAAGGGCCTCCGGGTAGAGGTCCGGCCCGCCCGCACCGAAGGCGCCGTTCAGCATGCGGATGATCTCGGCCGACTCGTTCGAGACGATGGTCTCGCGCTCTTTGTCCCATAGCACCGGCACGGTGACGCGGCCGGAATAGTCGGGCTTGGCCCGGACATAGATCTCGTAGAGCCGCTTGGCGCCGAACAGCGGATCGGCGGTCGAGCCCGGCACCCCGCCCTCCTCCTCGGCCCGGAAGACCCAGCCCTCCTCGCGCATGTACGGGGAGACCACCGAGACGGTGATGGCCTCCAACCGTTTCAGACGGCGGACGATCAGCGTGCGGTGCGCCCAGGGGCAGGCGAGCGCGACGATGAGATGATAGCGTTCCGCCTCGCCGATGAACCCGCCCTCCCCCGTCGGGCCGGGGGTGCCATCGGGCGTGACCCAATTCCGGAAGGCGGCGGCCGAGCGCTCGAAGCGCCCGCCGGACTTGGCAGTGTCGTAGCCCTTGTCGTGCCACGCGCCCTCGACCAGCAATCCCATCCCGAACGGTCCTTCCGCGTTACGCAACGGGTGAGATGGAGGAGTCCACCGCCGGGGGAAGCCTGCAACAAGGATCTCAGGCGTCCCATGCGCGGTTTCGGGCTGGCGGCCGGGGGCAGCGTATCCCAGATAGGCCGCCAATCGCCGCCACCGCGACCGGAGCCTGCCGATGTCAGCCCGCCTGTTCGAGCCCCTGCGCCTGGACGACCTGGAGCTCGAGAACCGCATCCTCATTGCGCCGATGTGCCAGTATTCGGCGCTGGCCGGCGCGGCGACCGACTGGCACCTGATGCATCTCGGCCAGCTCGCGCAGTCGGGCGCCGGGCTCCTGACCCTGGAGGCGACGGCGGTCTCGCCCGAGGCGCGGATCTCACCCGGCGATCTCGGCCTCTACGACGACGCCACCGAGCGGGCCCTGGCCCGCGTGCTCGACGCGGTGCGCGGCTATGCGCCGATCCCGGTGGCGATCCAGATCAACCATGCCGGCCGCAAGGCGTCGAGCCGCGCGCCTTGGGAAGGCGGCGCGCAAATCGCCCCGGACGCCCCCGACGGCTGGCGGACCGAGGCACCCTCGGCGGTCCCCCACGCGGAGGGCGAGGTGCCGCCGCACGCCCTCGACGCGGGCGGGTTGAAGCGGGTGCGCGACGGCTTCGTCGCCACGGCCAAGCGCGCCATGCGCCTCGGCATCGACGCCGTCGAACTGCACGGCGCCCACGGCTACCTGCTGCACCAGTTCCTCTCGCCGCTCTCCAACCGGCGGGACGACCACTACGGCGGCAGCCTGGAGAACCGGATGCGGTTTCCGCTGGAATGCTTCGAGGCGGTGCGCGAGGTCGTGCCCGCGGGCAAGCCGGTCTGGATGCGGGTCTCGGCGACCGATTGGGTCGAGGCGGGCTGGACCCTCGACGAGACGGTGGAACTCGCCCGCGCCCTCAAGCGCCGCAGCGCAGCCGCCATCCACGTCTCCACCGGCGGCCTCTCGACGGCGCAGAAGATCCCGGTCGGGCCGGGCTATCAGGTGCCCTTCGCCGAGCGGATCAAGGCGGAGACCGGGCTCACCACCATCGCGGTCGGCCTCATCACCGAGCCGCGCCAGGCGGAAGCCATCCTGGCGGAGGGCAAGGCCGACGCGGTCTCGCTCGCCCGCGCGATGCTCTACGATCCCCGCTGGCCCTGGCACGCCGCGGCCGAACTCGGGGCGCAGGTGCGGGCACCCAAGCAGTACTGGCGCAGCCAGCCGCACCAGTACAAGGATCTGTTCAAGAGCTCGGCCTTCGGGCAGCGGTAGGGCCGGCGCGGGGTGGCAGGACGGCGTCCTACCGCCCCACCGCACCCACCAGCGGCCCGAGCGGCCGGCTGAGGTCGGAGCGGCCGAGGCCCGGTGCGTAGAGGCTCGAGACGCTGCCGTCGAGGAACAGGGCGTTGCGGCAGCCGAAGCTGTCCTTGAACAGGCGGGCGAAGGCGCCGAAGGTCACCGGGCGCTCCGAGATCGCGAACACCGCGACGTGTCCGCCGTCGCGCACGCCGACGCCGTTGCGGATCTTCTGGCTCGGGCCGTCCGCCGAGATCTTCGGGTGAATCTTGCCTTCGATCACCAGCATCGGCCCCGATTGCGTGGCGAAATCGGGCGCCGGCTTGGCGCGCAAGTAGCGTCCGGTATCGAGCACGCCAGCCCGGTCGCCCTTCACGTAGAAGACGCCGTTCGGCTTGAGGTGGAAGTTGCCCGGCCCGTTGGCGGTGGAGGCGCCCTTCAACTCGCGCCCGTCCTCGACGTAGAGCCCGACCGGGGCCTGCCCCTTGTCGTACATGCCGGCGTTCATCGCGAAGCTGAGGCGCGGGCCCTGGCGCTCGGCGAGGCTCGACAGCGAACCGTAGGGCAACCCGTCGGTTCCGAGCCAGAACAGCCGCACGCGCTCGCGCCGCAGATCGACGGTGCAGACCGTGTAGGGCTGCCCTTCGAACTCGACCCCCTGGCACGGCCCCTTGGCGACGGGCGCCGGCTGCGCCCGGACAGGCACGGGTGCGAGCGGCCCGAGAACGAAGCCGGAGACCAAGGCGGCGGCGAGAGCGGGAACGGCGAGGCGGCGCATCACGGACGGGCGGTTCCTGAAGAGGCGGCCCCTGCGGGGCAGGCACGGCCGTATCCGCCCTCCTCGCGCGAAAGCATGGCAGCATTCAAGCAGCCGGCACGACAGACCGGGTCGTTCGCGGCGTCATCACAAGATGTTTGGGACCAGAGGTCGCAGGGACCGATTTTTCCCGTCACACGTTCAAAGCCAACAGGGGAGCACTTTCTCTCTCGGGTGGAGACGATCTGATGAAACGGGTTGTTCTGGCATCGGCGGTGATGGCAAGCGCGCTGATGATGATCCCGGCCACCGCCGATGCCCGTCCGGGCTTCGGTGGCGGCGGCTTCCGCGGCGGCGGGTTCGGTGGCGGCGGCTTCCGCGGTGGTGGGTTCGGCGGCGGTGGCTTCCGCGGCGGCTTCGCCGGCGGCGGTTTCCGCGGTGGTGGGTTTGGCGGCCCGCGCTTCGGCGGCGGATTTGCCGGCCGGGGCGGTTTCTATCGCGGTGCCGGCTTCGGCGGCTGGCGCGGCGGATATGGCGGCTGGCGGGGCGGCGGCTGGGGCTACCGGCGTGGCATCGGCCTGGGTGGCGTCGGTCTCGGGCTCGGTCTGGGCCTCGCCGCGGGCGGCCTCTACGGCGGCTATGGTGGCTGGGGTGGTTACGGCGGCTGGGGTGGCCCCTACGGCTACACGACGGTGGGCTACGACCCGTATTTCGCCGGTGGTGGCTGCTACACCGTCCCGCGCCTGACCTGGACGCCCTACGGCTATCGCCGCGTTCTGGTCGAGCGCTGCTACTGATCGCATCGAAGACAAGGAAGGGGTCGCTCGCGGCCCCTTCTTCTCGTGTGGGTCAGCGCCGCTTCGCCTCGTCCTGCCGCATCGGCATGGCATCGATGGTGGAAAACAGGCGCTGCGGCGGGATCGGCTCCTCCGAGGTCAGCTTGGCGCCGCCGTCCTTGCCGACGAGCACCGCCCGGAACGCGTTGTCCGGAAGGCCGAGATGCCGGCGCAAGGCCGATGCCTCCGCACCCTTCCCCACCGCCTCGAGCGTGACGAGATCGCGCTCGGACGCGCCCGTCCGCGCCGATGCCAGCGCCTGTCGCTGCGCCTGCAACCGCGCGTCATCGGCATCCGGCGCGGCCAGCACCAGCACCCGCGATTTCCAGCGATAGCCCGAGAGCGGATCGCCCCCCGCCGCTGCGGCGGCGCCCCCCACCGCCAGCATCGCCGCCGTCACGGCCACCGTCTTCCACGCCATCGCGAACCTCCGCGGTTGTGCCGCCATGCATTGCCGGAACCAGCGCGCGACCCATCTGCCCGGTTCCACCCCGAACAAACCCCGGAGGGCTTCATGGCAGTCGTCAACCGTCGGATCGTGCTGGCCGCGCGCCCACACGGCGAGCCGAAGCCCGAACATTTTCGCCTGGAAGAGGGGCGCACGCCCACGCCGCAACAGGGCGAGGTGCTGCTTCGGACCCGCTGGCTCTCCCTCGACCCCTATATGCGCGGGCGGATGAGTGCCGCGAAATCCTATGCCAAGCCCGTCGAGATCGGCGAGACCATGGTCGGGCAGACGGTGAGCGAGGTGGTCGCCTCGGAGAATCCGGCCTTCGCCGAGGGCGATCTCGTGCTGGCCAATGCCGGCTGGCAGGAATTCGCCGTCTCGGACGGAAAGAATCTGCAGCGCATCGACCCCGCCGACGGGCCGCCGAGCCAATTCCTCGGAATCCTCGGCATGCCCGGCATGACCGCCTATACCGGGCTTCTGGAGATTGGCCGGCCACAGCCGAAGGAGACCGTGGTGGTGGCCGCCGCCGCGGGACCGGTCGGCTCCCTCGTCGGCCAGATCGCCCGCATCAAGGGCGCGCGGGCCGTCGGCATCGCCGGGGGCGCGGAGAAATGCGCCTACCTGACCGAGACGCTCGGCTTCGACGCGGCGGTCGACCACCGCGCCGCCGACTTCCCCGACGCGCTGGCCCGCGCCTGCCCCGATGGGATCGACGTGTATTTCGAGAATGTCGGCGGGGCGGTGTTCGACGCGGTGCTGCCGCTTCTCAACGACTTCGCGCGGGTGCCGGTCTGCGGCCTCGTCTCGGGCTACAATCTGAGCGAACTGCCCCCCGGCCCCGACCGCTCGCCGGTGCTGATGCGCGCCATCCTGACCAAGCGGCTGACGCTGCGCGGCTTCATCGTCTGGGATTTTGCCGCGATGCAGGGCGATTTCGTGCGCGACGTCGGCGGCTGGCTGCGCGCCGGGCGGGTCAAGGCGCGCGAGGACGTGGTCGAGGGCCTGGAAAACGCGCCGGCCGCCTTCGCCGGGATGCTGCGGGGCGCCAATTTCGGTAAGCTCGTCGTGAAGGTCTCCTGAACGAAACCGAGCTTCGACGGGCGCCGCTTGCCGCGTAAGCCGCTTGTCGCGCAACAAGAACAGAGATAGAACATTCGTGGCGGCGACGGCACGCGGTGGTTAGCGGGCACAAAGGCCCCGGACGGCTTGCCGAGACGAGGCGGCACGCTCAAGAGTCGCGGCCATCGCGGGCGTGCCGTAGAATGCCCTGTGAGATCGGACCGGATGGAGAGATGAGATGGCGGGCAGCGTCAACAAGGTGATTCTGGTCGGCAATCTCGGGCGCGATCCCGAGACCCGGCGTCTGTCCTCGGGCGATCCCGTGGTGAACCTGCGCATCGCGACGTCGGAGTCCTGGAAGGACAAGGCGTCGGGCGAGCGTAAGGAGAAGACCGAGTGGCACTCGGTCGTGATCTACAACGACAACCTCGCCCGCGTTGCGGAGCAGTATCTGCGCAAGGGCTCGAAGGTCTACATCGAGGGCCAGCTCCAGACCCGCAAGTGGACCGACCAGTCGGGCGCGGAGAAGTACACCACCGAGGTGGTGCTTCAGCGCTTCCGTGGCGAGATGACGATTCTCGACGGCCGGGGCGGCGGCGGCGGCGATTTCGCCGGCGAGGACGAGGGCGGCGGCCAGATCAGCCGCGGCGGCGACCGGGGGGGTGATCGCGGCGGCGACCGCGGCGGGCGCGACGATTACGGCTCGAGCCGCTCCGGCGGCGGCGGCGGCGGCGATCGCCGGCCGGCCTCGGGCAGCGGCGGCGCCAAGCCGAACTACGATCTCGACGACGACATCCCGTTCTGAACCCCAGTCAACATATCGGCGTCCACTACATCGGGATTCACCAACGAGGCCAGTGCGTTAGCGCTGGCCTCTTGCGTTTCGGCGTCCACTATTTTCAAAAACAAAACCCCAATCAACGCATCTCCGTCTACTAACGCCGTCAACTCATTGTTTCGGCATCGTATTTAGTGGACGAGCTCCTTTCGGGAGCGCGTCGGCGACGAGTTCAGGAGCTGCGATCCCGGATACGCCGGCGCAAACGTCCACTCCGACGGGATTCACTTTCCATTTCCGATACTTGAGTCCGGCTGACGGTCATCCCCATCCACTCTGCTGCCGCATTTGATGGCTTCCCGGCTTTCGGGGGCTACGCGACGGCAGAATCCCCGCAGCCTGTTCCGTGTCCACTATCGGACATAAGCCTCTGCTATCGAACGATTTTCATCGGATGTCCGCAGCTCGGGTGCCGTAAGTTCCCGATTTGTCTCGATTTCGGAACGCCCAGAACGCTTACGCGTCCACTGCATCGAAATTCTTCTGCCAAATCATAACCTTAGTTCAGTGCTTCTTCCGTTCCGGCGTCCACTGTGGCGATGGCTTGTTTCCGTCCGCTGCCGCGAGTCAGTCTTCTGCGGAACGACGGATCGCTCCGATGCCCACGCCCTATTCCGAACCTCGGCCCTGGCGCCTGAAGACCCACGAGATGCTGCCCGGCGAGAGGATCGTCACGGTCGTCGACCGGGTCGGCATGCCGGTCTGGTGGGCGAACCTGTTCCACGCCTACGAGGTGCGGGACGCAGGCAGAGCGTACGCGACCCA
Source organism: Methylorubrum sp. Q1 (assembly GCF_004683995.1). NCBI lineage: Bacteria > Pseudomonadati > Pseudomonadota > Alphaproteobacteria > Hyphomicrobiales > Methylobacteriaceae > Methylorubrum > Methylorubrum sp. Q1. The sequence goes on from NZ_SRHQ01000001.1 coordinate 348,610, forward strand.
GAAGCGGACGATGTCGGCCATCGTCATCGCCTTCAACTGGGCGGCGGAGAAGGGCATCGACATAGAGGAGCGCATCGCGACCTTCGAGTTCTTCTCCTACGCCGAGACCAAGAACCTTCAGGCCCGACTCAGGTACGACGCCTCCGGCGAGGCGACCGGCCACCGCCGCCCGGTCGGCAACGGCTACTGGGACGCCCGCTGCCGCGCCGTACGCGACTACGTCCGATGGCGCGCTGGCGAAGCCATGCAGCGGCTCGCGAGGCCGGACGCGTCCGACGCGTCGGCGCACCTCTACGCGATGGCGGGCGATGGGCTCGATCGCTTCTGCGAGACCCTGCTCTCGGGCATCGGACGGGACATCGAGCAGGACGTGATGGGGCTCGACGAGGAACAGCGCGCCGCGCTGCTGCAGGCGATCACGCCCGGGAGCGAGACCAACCCGTTCGAGGAGCGCCACCAGTACAGGAACTTCGCGCTGATCCTGACCCTCTACGAGATCGGAGCGCGCAACGGCGAGATCCTCGGCCTCAAGGGACGGGACCTCCACGCCCTCGGCCCAGCGCCTGCGGTGGAGATCCATCGCCGCCACAACGATCCGGACGACACGCGCAGCCGCCCGCCCGCGTCCAAGACGAAGGCGCGGCGCCTCCCGATTTCCGGACCGCTCGCGCACGTCCTCTCGACTTGGATGACCGGACACCGGAACAAGCCAGGGCTCTATCCCGGCGCGAAGCGGAACCCCTACGTGTTCGTGTCGGAACTTGGCAGACCCATCGCGGCCAACACGGTCGAGTCCATCTTCATCGCCCTGCGACAGGTCGAAGGGATCCCCGACTGGCTGACGGCGCACAAGCTGCGCCACACCTTCAACGACCGCCTCTCCGAGATGATGGACGGTCTACCGGAGGACCTGCTGCGCCCGGCGGTCGAGACGCGGATGCGCAACTTCCTCAACGGTTGGAGCCCGACCTCCGATCAGGGCGAGCACTACAGGAAGCGCTTCGTCCAGACGAAGGCGCACGAGTTCCTGCTCAAGCTCCAGAACCTCAGCGCCCAGGGAGCAGCCCGGTCATGAACGCCCCCCTGAAGGGTCCGCCGAAGCGGCATATCCCCATCGTGGTGCCCGCGCCGCGGGAGACGCATCCCGGCGACTACTATGGAAAGGAGGTTTTCCTGGACCGACCGATCTGGCAGCTGAACGACTTCGCCCATCCCGAACTCAGGCTGGACTGGGCGTCCCTGGAGTTCTCCCATCGCGGGATGGTCGAGGCCACTGCGGACTTCATCGTCGATCTTCTCTCGACCTCGGCCAGCAACGTGGCGAACCACTTCAACGCCATCGCCCGCCTCAAGACGCTGCGGGCGTTTAGGCTGTGGTCGCACCCTGTGATCTCTTTGAACAGGGCCGACCTCAACCAGTCGTTCTTCTACGAGGCCCGTGACGTCGCGAAGTTCACCCGCGGCGAGCTCAGCCATCTGCAGCGATGGTACCGCTTCTGCGCCAAGCGGGAGGGCTCGGGCGTCAACCGGACGAGCGCAAGCATCGTCGATGCGATCTCGATCGGCGGCGGTCCGAAGGCCGTCGCCGTGTTGACCCGGGATCCCAAGGGCGGCCCGCTCGACGATGCCGAGACCACGGCCTTGCTCCAGGCGCTGGCGGCCGCCCGCGAGGCGGGCGCCGTGCCGATCCAGGGGCTCGTCGCGGTCTGGCTCTGCATCGTACTCGGGCCGAACCCGCGCATGCTCTCGATGATGCGCGAGGAGGACTTCCGCCGGGTCGACGGCAGGCATCCCGAGCTGTCCGTCCCGAGGATCAAGGGCAAGGATGCTTTCGGCCGTACCCAGTTCAAGACCCGCAAGCTCGACGAGCCCTCGGCCACGCTGGTCGAGGAGCTGATCGCGGCGAACGCCGCCGCGCGGAAGGCGCATCCGTGGGACGACGATCGATACGGCAAGGCCCTCTTCCCGCGGACGAAGCCGGATGCGAGGCTCGTCGGCCGTCCGCAGCACGCCTACGCGATGCACCGGTCGTCGGCCCTGATCAGCCGTCTCGTCATGAGGACGGTGGTCGCCCTGGGCGTCCGGTCGCCTCGGACCGGAGAGACGCTGAAGGCGGGCCCCCGCCGCTTCCGCTACACCTTCGCGACCCGCCTGCTGCGCGAGGGGGCCTCGGCCGAGGTCGTCAAGGATCTGCTCGACCACAAGGACCTGCAGACCATCCGTGCGTACCTGAATCTCCGCGGCGAGCTCGTCGAGAAGCTCGACGCGGCCATGGCGATGGAACTCGCGCCGATGGCCCAGGCCTTCCTGGGCATGCTCGTCGGATCCGAGGCCGAGGCCGTCCGCGGCGACACCCGGGCGAGCCGCATCTTCGGGGCCGGGCCGTCCAAGGAGGAGGGGCTCGGCACCTGCGGGAGCCTCTCCTTCTGCGGCCTCGCCGCGCCTGTCGCCTGCTACACCTGCATCCGCTTCCAGCCCTGGGTCGAAGGTCCGCACACCCAGGTCCTCGACGGACTCCTGCGCCAGCGCGAGGAGCGCCGCGAGCGCGGCCTCGACGGCCGCCTCGTCACCATGACCGACAACACGATCCTCGCGGTCGCCGACGTCGTCCGCCTCTGCGAGGACGCGAAGCGTGCGCGCGACGCCGCAGATCCGGAGGCCGCCCGATGATCCGCACCGTCCGCCGCCATCGCGTCTCCCGCGTCCGCAGCGCCGTCATGGCGACGCTCGGACAGACCCCCAGGCAGAACTACGAGCGCTTCGTCGAGGCCGGACGCCTGTCCGACGCGTTCGGGGACATCGTTTTCGACGACACGATCTGGAAGGTCCCGACCCGCACGAACCTGCCCGGCGGCTCCGCCGTCGGCGAGCTCGCCTTTACGGTGCACTCGACCTCCATCGATCCGGGCGGTCGTGCGCTGGACAAGCGGTTCGGCGACTTCCTCAAGACCGTGGTCCGCCTCGATCACGCGAAGAAGCCCTCGCAGATCAACAAGCACCGCCGCACGATCGCCGTCGCCCGCATGCTCCACGAGGCCTCGTCGGACGTCGGCCACGATCCATGCCTCTTCTCGACCTCCACCTTCAAGCGCGCCCTGGACATCTCCAGGACGCGGCGGACCGAGGCCGGCGCGCCCTACGAGGTCGGCGTGAACCTCCAGAAGTTCGGGAAGATCATGACCGATGCCGGCATCACGCCGCACAGGATCGACTTCAGGAACACGGCGCCTCGCCCGCAGGACGTCCGTTCCGACGACGGTGAGGACAGGCGGATGCCCGCAGAGGGCGCCCTGGCGGCGCTGGCGAAGGCCTCGCAGCTCGTGACGACGCCCAAGGACGTCCTTCGCATGCGGATCGTCGAACTTCTCCCCTGCGCGCCCTGGCGGATCAACGACATCCTCCGGCTGCCCGTCGACTGCGAGGTGTTCGAGCCGGCCACTCGGAACGGCCGCCCCGTCCTCGACGCCGACGGCAACCAAGTCGTGCGCTACGGCATCGGCTACCGCGGTTCCAAGGGCTTCGTCGCCGACATCAAGTGGATCCCGACGGCGATGGTCGATGTCGCCCGCCGGGCGATCAAGCAGATCCGGGAGCTGACCGCCGACGCGCGCACGGTCGCAAAATGGATGGAAGCCAATCCCGGCCGCGCCTGGCTCGCCGAGCCCTATCGCCTCTCTCCGGACCGCGTCCTGAACCGCGAGGAGCTGCGCGAGGCCCTCGGCCTGCCAGCCGTCAAGCTGGTCGCGCCGCTCGCGCGCCGCTTCGGCATCCCGCGCTCGCCCTGCTCGACGGAGCGGAAGTGGCGGTACAGGGTGGGCGACGTCGAGGCGGCGCTCCTCAGGCAGCACCAGCCGATCCAGGGCGACGCCCCCATGGAGCGCTCAGAGTACCTGCTCCTGGTGCAGCGCAACTGCTTCAGCTCCGCCAGGGAGACGATCGCCTCGATCGTCGAGGTCGTCGATTACGGCCACGTCACGGACTTCCTGCAGAGCCGGCCCGGCGTCCAGTCGGTGTTCGAACGCTTCGACCTCCGGGATGCTGACGGCCGACACTACGTCCTGAAGACCCATCAGGTTCGACACTTCGTCAACACGGTCGCCGCGGAGGGTGGCCTCGGGGAAATCGAGCGTGCGAAGTGGTCCGGGCGCACCGACATCCAGACGAACGCGGCCTACGACCACGAACCGGGCTACAAGCTTGCCGAGAAGGCGAGGGCGTTGCTCGCGCAAGGAAAGATGCAGGGTCCGGTCGCCGACACCTACGCAGGACTGCCACCGGTCGAGCGCTCGGCCTTCTCCCTGGTGCATCTGGCCACGATCCACACCACCGAGATCGGGCTGTGCGTGCACGACTGGGCGACCGCGCCTTGCCCGCACCACGGCGCCTGCGCGGATTGCCGGGACTGCGCGATCATCAAGGGCGATCCAGTCCACCGTGAGCGGATCGAGGTACTGCTCGAGGACGAGGTAACTCTGATCGCGCGCGCCACGGCCGAGATGGACGACGGGACGTACGGCGCCAGCAACTACGTCGAGCACCATCGCCGGATGGCCGCCGGCTACCGGCGGATGCTCGCCACGCACGACGACGCGTCGATCGAGGACGGCACTCTGGTACAGATTGATCCCGAGCCCGCGCGTCGGGGCCTGCTGGAGGAGGCCGAACTCCTCTCGTAGGCGTCGCAGAGCGAAGCCGTTCGACCTGTCGCTTCGGCCCTCACGCCCGGCGGCTACCGGACCCTGAGCGGGAGTATATCCACCTCCCCGTCTCCCAGGCGTCCTGGCGCTTTGCAGCCGACATCGAGCGTCCCGGGCGCTTTGCTGTCTTGCACGCCGGGTTGCTCTAAGCTCGTTGCGACGCCGGCAATGTTGCCCGGAGAAGCTCCTCGATGTCGGAGAAGACCGGAGGCACCGCTCTCTCGGCGGAACGCCGGAAATCGCGACGCTCTCCGATCCTGGAACTGGAACTGCCAGCCCTGCTGGATGAGGAGCCGCGGCGTCGCCCCCTTGTCCGTCCGACATGCAGGCCGGTAGGCCGACGGCGCCACTTGCGAATCGCTTTTACCATAAATAATCTGGCAGCAGATTTTATATGGTACACCCATGCAGGAACTTGAGGAGTTCGGCCTCGACGAGGGTGAAGCGCTCGGCAGGCTCGAGACGCTCTGGTCCGCCTACGAAAAGATCTCTGCCGAAGCCGCCCGCTACGATGGGAGCCTCGGCTGGAAGACCAACGCCGGCCTGGACTACCTCGTCCACACGGTGAACCTCCGCTACGAGGGCAACCGGCAGCGCACGCGCTCGCTCGGGCCGCGCTCCGAAGAGACGGAACGTCGGATGGCGGAGTTCCGCGAGGGTCGTGATCGGTCCCGCGAGCGGCTCGCTCGAGTTCAAGAGCGCCTGGAGATCCACGGGCGCGTGCTCAAGGTGCTGCGGCTCGGACGCCTGTCCAGCCTGACTGCGCGGTTCCTCCGCGAGCTCCACGCCGAAGGCTTCGGCGCCGGCCACTTCCGCATCGGCGGCGCAGCAGCCCTGGCCGCCTACGGGGTCCGCGCGCGCATTCGGATGCCCACGGTCGGCTCCGAGGACGAACCCGATTTCGACCTGCTGCCGACGGAGCTGTTCGTCCGTGACCAGCGGCTGTTCGATGCGGTCGCCTCCCGCAAGATCTTCGGACCCGTGGAGCCGGACGGCGACCGCCTCGTACTCGGACGTGGCATCGTGCTGCGGATGTTGTCCGAGGACGTTCTCGATGGCTGGGTTCGGCACATGAGCCACGTCGGCGTCGGAGAGGACGAGATCAATGCCCTTCGATGGGCCGTCGAGGTCCCGGAAGCCGTCCCGCTGCTGGCGGTGGGTCGGGACGGCTCGCCGGCTCCCGTAGCGGCACTCGATCCCAGGGCTTTCGCCGTCCTCGCCGCCGTCGAGGCGCGCCATGTCGCCGACGACCCTACGGCGGCTCGGCTCGCGGAGCAGGCGGCCGCGGTCGCCGGCGTCGCTGCCGGCATCGTCTCCGAACCGTTCGAGCGCGGACACCTCGCACTCTTCCCCGAGATCGCCGACGCGGTCGGCGAAGGAGGCCTCCATGCCCACGACGCGATCGTGATGCGCCCTTAGCCGCTCCGCGGCTCCCTTCCATCGTCAACTCGGAAGGAGCGACGTCATGCAGACGCAGGCGCCGAAGGAACAAGTGCGTCCGTGTGCACCGTTCCTAAAGAAGGAATCGCCGAGGTTGATCCCGTACGCCGGGAGCCCTCGCAACATGCGCCGGAAAGCGGGTCTTCCCTCGGCCCCGAAGAAGCAGCCGCCTCGCCAGCGCCGTCAGCTGACGGCCGAACTCCGCCAGTGGTTCGCGGCAGAGATCGCCGTCTGGCCCGACGACCCGAAGCTCCCGTTGAGCTGGGAGAACGTCGTGGCGAAGGGGTACGCCACCTATTATTGGACTTGGAGCCGGAGTGGCCTCGCACGCATTCCCGAGATCGCGGCCGCCTTCGCCAAGCGCACGGCGGAGTTGAGCGCCGGACGGAACCGAATGCCCAGGTATCCGGAACGAGCCGACGAGAAGCGCACCCGCGCGAGGCTGCTTGCAACCATCGCTGACCTGCAGGCCGAGAACGAGAAGCTCACGCGACGCCTGCGGGTCTGGCAGAAGAGCGCCCATTCCCGGAACATCACGGTCGAGATGCTCGACGAGGCCTGGGACGAGATAGACAGGGGGCAGACGGATCTCGAGTTGCGTGCGAAGAAGGGACTCCCGATGCCCCAGCACGTGCCGCGTCAGCCGACGAAGAAATGAGCGGAGCATCCGGACGCGAGATCGGGGAGCGGCACGTCGCGGCCCTCCGCGCCTGGCTCGATGGCCTCGAAGCTGCCGGAGAGCCACTCCCGACCCGAAATGGTCGGATCAACCTCTCGGCCATCGCGATCGCCTGCGGGTTCGATCGGCAGACCCTCTACAAGAACCCCGCCGCCAGGGCGCTCCTCGAAGAGGCCGTCGGCCGCCTTGGAACCGGCGAGCCGGCCGCCGAGGAAGCCGAGGCAAAGCCACAGACCGACAGGCGGGACCGCCGCATCCTGCAACTTGAGCAGCAAAACGCCGCCCTCAGAGCCGAGGTGCGCGGTCTGCGGGAGCAGCTCGCCCGCTACCGTCACGTCGAAGACGTTATGATCTCCGGGCGCGGCGTGCGCAGCTAAATTCCGTCCCTTGGTGGGATCGAAAAGAGACCGTCCCTCGGAGCCGACCTGGGTTCCGGAGACCACCGCGCGCAGTGGAGGTGAAGGGGTCGCGAAGCGACGCTTGCGCTTGCCCCTTCGCCGGAACGAGCACGGTGGTCCCCTGGCATGGCCGCAGCAATCACCGGCACTATCGTCATGGCGGCGCAAGCGCGAGAAAGCGCCGCGGCCCTTCGGACTGCAACTACGCCCTCGGTGCCATCTGTTTGACGAACTCCGGTGGCTCAGGACGATGTGCGAGAGCCTTCAAGATCGCAGGATTGGTGCAGACACGCTGGTAAGCTTCTTCTGCAAGTCCCTGAAGCGTCTCCCGGCGCTCTTTGTCCGCAATATCAAGCCCTAGATCAATGGCGTGCTCTGCCGACGTTTCTGCGTCAATACGGAAGTACTGATTAGAGTACTCATGTTTCATCATGAAATCCACTAGCTGCTGCTGCACGCCGAAGACTGTGGAAACCAACCGCTCGTTGGCGCTCCACTCCGCAGGGCCGAAACGTCCTCCAAGCGATGACCTGACCGATATTTTGGACCGAGCCGAGTGAGAGGCTACTGCATGGCCGCTGCCATGGGTAGCCGGAAGGCCAGGTGGGGGAAGCTGACGGGCGCGGGTGGCCGGTAGCCCAGGGACGAGTGCGGCCGGACGCGGTTGTAGGTGTTCTGCCAAAGGGCGATCACGGCCTGGGCTTCCTTGAGCGAGTAAAAGATTTCTTGGCGCAGGCACTCGTCCCGCAGCTTACCGTTGAAGCTCTCACAGTACCCGTTCTCCCACGGCGAGCCCGGCGCGATGTACTGGATTTGCGAGCCAGCTTTGGCGACCCATTTGCGCAGTGCTTTCGAGATCATCTCAGGGCCATTGTCGCAGCGGATGTGCTCCGGGATGCCATGCAGGCACATGGCGTCGGCCAGCGCCTCGATCACACCGAGGCTGTTGATGCGCCGCGCCACCTTCAGCGCGAGGCATGCCCGGCTGTGCTCATCGATCAGCGTCAGGATGCGGAGGCTTCGCCCATCGTGCGTCTGGGCCTGTACGAAGTCGAAGCTCCAGACGTGATTGCGGCGAAGCGGCCGTAGTCGCACGCACGAGCCGTCGTTCAGCCAGAGGCGGCTGCGGGGTCTATGTCGGCTGGGGACCTTCAGCCCCTCGCGACGCCAGATGCGCTGAACCCGATCCTTGCCCACCTGCCAGCCATCTGCCTGCAGCAGCGCGGTGACGCGGCGGTAGCCATAGCGTCCGTACTCGGACGCCAGGGCAATGACGGCGCGGGTCAGATCATCCTCGTCGGCCAGCACGGTCGGCACGTAGCGTTGCGTGCCGCGGTGCTGGCCGACGATCCGGCAAGCGTGACGTTCCGAGAGGCCGTACTTCTCCCGAATGCCGTCGACCGCCTGCCGGCGTCGCTCGGGGGCTACAAGTTTCCCGAGGCGACGTCCGCCAGCACCTGCTTCTCCAGGGATAGGTCAGCCACAAGCCGCCGCAAGCGAGCGTTCTCGCGCTCTAGGTCCTTCATCTTCCTGGCTTGATCGACCTGCAGGCCGCCGAACTCCTTGCGCCAGCGGTAATAGCTCTGCTCGGAGATCTCCGCCTCCTTGCACGCCAACGCCAAACTCTTGCCCTGAGCTGTCTGCACCTCGATCTGGCGCAGCTTCAAAACGACCTGCTCCGCGCTCGTCTTCTGTCCTCGCCGCATGTCCGACTCCTTCGGTCCTGGCTGATCCTCTCAATCAGCCCGGTCCAAAGCCAGCCGGTCAGGTCACGCTGCGAGGCGGTCAGCGACACGAGATCGATCGTGACCACGCCCGCCTTCGAGTAGCGCCCGGGCTGGCTGCTCTGCTCGCGCCAGGTGCGGGCGGCGCCGTGTAGCACCACGTGCGCTCGAACCTACAGGAGTTTGTCCAGAGTGATAGGTAGATCCCGAACGTGTTTCCCCGTCGCGTTGAAGATTGCGTTCGCTACGCCGGCCGCGACACCGATTAGCGCGCCGGCTTGCGGCCCGCCTTCAGTGGGGCCGGTGGCGCGGCCACCCACAAGACCAAGCTGATCCACGACTGGCTGCTGAAGCGCCCGCGCTGACATCCTGACTGGACCTCGGTCATGGTCATGTTCTTGCCGCCCATCTGCATGGCGTTGCGGCCGCGGAATGAGGTCGGCGCCAGCAGGTAGCGCACGCTCGCGTGCGCCGAGTTCTTGCCCTCGCAAGCTGTGTCGAAGGTGAGCTCGTTCCCGTCCTGGTGGACGTTCGAGACGGGGCAACGGGCCAGCGGGTTGTTATCGCTCAGTACCGCGATGCCGTGGTTGTTGCCGTTGGCCTCCGGGGTGAGGCAGAGCCGGGCCACCTTCTTGCCGGTTATCTCATCCAGATGGGGCAGTTCGAGCTTCACCTCGACCTCGTAGGCACCCCCTTCCAGCACGATGGGTTCAGCCGCGACGGCCGGTCCCGCGAGCAACGCGGCCAAGCAGCAGCCAACTCGGATCGACGGCATCGGAGATCTCCCGTTTCGCGGAAGGAGAGCACGGTCGAACCGCGGAGGCACTCCGTTTCTTGCTCTCGTATCCACCAGCGCCTGGCCGCCCCCATACCGGGCCAGCCTTTGACATCGCCCTGGATCCCTGCCGGCAGGCTGGGCCAGAGGATGCGCTTTACCGGAAGCACGGTGTCCAGGCGGACGGCCAGACCGTCGAGGAGAAATGAACCTTCACGCGTCTGCCACGTCGGAGCAGGGCCCGCGAGGCGAGATGCAGCCCGAGGCCCACGAGCCCGAGGAAGAAACAGCGCTGGAAGACCGGCTCGCTGATCCGGCCGCGCACCCAACCGCCAAGCCTCATGCCGAGGAGCGTGGGAACGAGCGCCAGGGCCGACACCCAGGCGACGCCGACGCTCAGAACGCCGCCCGAGGCCAGCGGGATGGTGAGCGCGATGGTGGAGACCGTGAACGAGAGCCCGGGCGCCTGGATCAGGTCCTCCCGCCCGAAGCCTGTTCGCTACGGACTCGATCCGCGGTCATGGGAGAACTCTGCCGCATCGGTGAAACCGACGAAGCCCTATCGCGGCCGGACCGGGGCTTTTCTCTATATCGGAGGGCAGCGGAGAAAAGAAAAAAAGCGGCGCGCCCCATGAGGAGCGGCCGCATCCATGACTGGCCAGAAACAGGAGGCCGGAGGAATCGAAGCGTTTTCGATGCCGACCAGGACCATGGATCAAGTCTGTCGCAAACATGCCTCCTGCATCTGGGGACCGCCTGCGGCGCTAGGCTGCCGCAGGTGGATTCGGTCAGTTCGGCAGGGCGAAGACGGTCAACTGGCCGCCAAGATTGGTGTACTGGGACAGGGCCGCGTAGCCACCCACCGCGCCGAGGCCGGCGTTCGGGTCGGTAAGACCGGCCGCGAGGCCGATGCCCGCCCAGCCGCCCACGCCCGAGAGCACCGCGATGTGCTGCTTACCCTTGTGCGTGTAGGTCATCACGTTACCGATGACGCCCGAGGCGGTCTTGAACTTGTACAGTTCCTTTCCGGTCTTCGAGTCGACCGCCTTCAGGTAACCTTCCAGCGTGCCGTAAAAGACCACATCACCGGCGGTGGCGAGCGCACCCGACCACACCGAGAACTGCTCGGGGTTGGACCACTTGATCTTACCCGAAATGTTGTCCCAGGCGATGAAGTTGCCCATGCCGCCGTGGCCACCGGGAGCCGGATACATCGAGAGGGTCGCACCGACGTAGGGCTGGCCCGGGGTGTAGGACACCTTGAAGGGCTCGTAGTCCATGCAGACGTGGTTGGTCGGCACGTAGAACAGCTGCGTCTTGGGCGAGAAAGCCGCCGGCTGCTGGTCCTTGGTGCCGAGTGCGGCCGGGCAGATGCCTTTCGAGTTCACGTCCTCGCCGTTCTGGTCGGTCGAGTATTTCGATACGACCAGCGGCCGGCCATAGTTCTTCGAACCCTTGTCGAGGTCAACCTTGGTGGCCCAGTTCACCACCGGATCGAACTTCTCAGCCACCAGGACCTCTCCGGTCGCCCGGTCGAGGGTGTAGGCGAAGCCGTTGCGGTCGAAGTGCGTCAGCAGCGGACGGTCCTTGCCGTCGACCTTTTGGTCGGTGAGGATCATTTCGTTGATGCCGTCGTAGTCCCACTCGTCGTGCGGAGTCATCTGGTAGATCCACTTCGCTTGCCCGGTGTCCGGGTTACGCGCGAAGATCGCCATCGTCCACTTGTTGTCGCCTGGGCGTTGCTTCGGGTTCCAGGTCGAGGGATTGGCAGTACCGTAGTAAAAAAGGTCCAGCTTGGGATCGTAGGAGTACCAACCCCAGGTCGCCCCGCCACCAGTCTTCCACTGATCGCCTTCCCAGGTCTTCAGCGAGGAGTCCTTGCCGATCGGCTTGCCGAGCGAGGTGGTTTTCTCGGGATCGACCAGCATCTCGTTGTCAGGACCAACACTGTAGGCGCGCCAGACCTGCTTGCCGCTCTTGGCATCGTAGGCGGTCATGTGCCCACGGATGCCGTACTCGGCTCCCGAGATGCCGACGATGATCTTGTCCTTCACCGGAAGCACGGTGGCCGTGTTGGTCTCGCCAACCTTTGAGTCGCCATTCTTCACCGACCAATTGACCTTGCCAGTCTTGGCGTCGAGCGAGACGAGGGTGGTGTCGGCCTGGTGCAGGATGACCGCCCCGTCGGCGTAGGCCAGGCCACGGTTGACCGTGTCGCAGCACATCACCGGGATCACGGACGGATCCTGCTTGGGCTCGTACTTCCAGAGGATCTTCGCCTCATTGTTCAGGTCGAGCGCGTAGACGATGTTCGGGAAGGGTGTGTGGACGTACATGATGTCACCCACGACCAGCGGCGAGCCTTCGTGGCCGCGCAGCACGCCGGTAGAGAAGGTCCAGGCCACCTGGAGGTTCTTCACGTTCGATGCGTTGATCTGGTCGAGCTTCGAGTAGCGCGTGTTGGCGTAGTCGAGCGTTTGAAGCACCTGCTGATTAGGGTCCTGAATGCGCTTCAGAACGTCTTCGTTGGCAAGTGCCCCAGTCGTGCCCAAAGCGAGCATCAGACCGAGGAGATGAGCCTGTCGCATGGATTTCCTCCGCGTGCCGTCCTGGTGCCCTCTGCGGGTCGGGTTGGATCGGCGCTCGTGAAGTTATGGAAATCCTAAGAGGCGGCGTAGGGCAGATTCCCCGCGTAGGTCTGGGCATTTTGCCCGAGATGAGCGGCCATGCCTTGCCAGTATCGACAGAACGGCGCCTGCTATCCCTGGGAGGAACGCGGATGAGCCTGTTAGTCGGTTTGGTCCTGCGCGTCATGGCCGTCGTCGCCCTGTGCGTGGCCGGCGCGACAGCCTGGATGGTGCTCGAAGTCCACCGGGGCATCCATGATGAGGCCGTCGGCTCCGCCGACCGGGTGGTGCGGGAGGCGCAGGAACTGGCCTGGCGCGAGCTGACCTGGCGCGGCAGTGCCGGCCGCTACGCCAAGTACGCCTTCCCGGACTGGCGGAGCTCGCACACGCTCCGCTTCATCAGTCCCGGCAACTGCGTAGCGCTGACCTGGGAGGGTGAGGCCACACAGACCCAGTGCAGCGGGCTTGAGACCGCCGGCGGACCGTCCCCGGCCTGGTTCGAGGCCCTGCACCGGCGCCTACTCGGACAGAGCGTGCCTGTTCGACGGTCGATTACCCTGAACAGGAGGGAAGCCGGCACCGTCATCGCAACGCCGGACCCCGGCGCGATGGTACGCCAGGTCTGGCGGCAGGTGCGCGTCCTGGTCGGCACCGCTTTCGCGATGGCGGTCTGCATCGGGCTACTGGCAACGGTGGTGATCGGCCTGACGCTGCGCCCGGCGGCGCTGATCACACGCGTCCTGGCCAGGCTGGAGCATGGTGACCTTGCTGCACGGCTGCCGCGTCTCCGCTCCGGCGGATTTGACCGGATCGCCGGAGCCGTCAACGCGCTCGGGCACGGACTTGAGCGTAGCACCGCGGAGCGCAAGGCCCTGACCCAGCGCCTGTTCCAGGTCCAGGAGGAGGAGCGCCGGGCGCTCGCCCGCGAGCTGCACGACGAGTTCGGGCAGTGCCTGACCGCGACTGGCGCGCTCGCAGCTGCGATCCAGGCTGGAGCAGCGGACCGGCCGGACCTGCACGAGGATGCCCAGGCTATCTCGCGCATCACCCGGCAGATGATGCAGACGCTGCGCGAGGCCTTGGCGCACCTTCGACCACCGGACCTTGACGAGTTCGGTTTGCAGCGGGCCCTGCAACGGCTCGTCGCCACATGGCAGCGACGCGAGACACCCGCCTTCAGGCTCGCGGTCGATGACGACCTCTCTGGCGTGCCGGGGCCGGTCGCGCTTAGCGTCTACCGCGTCGTCCAGGAGTGCCTCACGAACGCGGTGCGCCACGGCCGACCAACGGAGATCAACGTGCAACTCGGCGTTTCCGCCGATGCGGTCGTCGTCGTCGTGCGCGACGATGGCGGCGGCGTCCCGGCAGACACAGACGGGGCGGAGGGGCACGGCCTCCTCGGCATGCGCGAGCGCGTCGAGGCCCTCGGGGGCCGGCTGTGGATCGGCTCAGCCCGAAACGGCCTTCGCATCGAGGCGGTCATCCCCATCGCCAGGCATGTCCTGGACGGTTCCGTCCCGATCTCGGCCTTGCCGGCGCATCGGGCGTCGGTCGACCGGGATGAAACCTCCCTAAGCTTAGGGCGCGTCGCGGCGTGAGCGAGGTCACAATCCTGCTCGTCGACGACCACCCGGTCGTCCGCGAGGGCTACCGCCGCCTCCTCGAACGGCAGGCGGGCTTCCGGGTGGTCGCCGAGGCGGAGACGGCCGCGGAAGCATACCGCCTCTTTCGCGAGACGGCACCAAGCGTCGTCGTCATGGATCTGAGCCTCGGCGGCCCCAGCGGGCTTGAGGCGATTCGCAACATCCGGCAGTGGGACGGGCAGGCCCGCATCCTAGTCTTCACGATGCACCAAGGGTCGGCCTTCGCCCTCAAGGCGTTCGAGGCGGGCGCCGCCGGCTACGTCACGAAAAGCAGCGCGCCCTCTGAGCTCGTCGCCGCGGTGACCGCGGTGGCGCGAGGCCGGCAGGCGGTCAGCGCCGACATCGCCCAGGAGCTCGCGGCCGAGCGGCTCGCAGGCAAGAACTCGCCGCTGGACGACCTTGCCCCTCGTGAGATGGAGATCCTGCGCCTCGTGGCCTCTGGCATGGCGACGGAAGCTATCGCTAAGGCACTCCATCTCAGCCCAAAGACCGTCCAGAACTATCATTACGGCATCAAGGCTAAGCTTGGAGCTAGAAACGACGCGCATCTAGTCTGGTTGGCGATCGGTGCGGGTTTACTAGGCGCAGGTTTCAGAGCTGAGCCATAAGTGTGAGCTACGTCCAAGGAGTAAGTCAGCGGATTTTTGCTGTCCCGTCACGAATTTGGCCGATGAGGAAGGCCTCGGCCCGCCGCCACGCCTCGTCGGTATCGCCGCGGAAGTTGAGATCGCGCGAGAAGACATCGCGGCCAGTGCGGGCATCCACCAGCCGGGCCCAGAGCTGCAGGATCAGCGTACTGCTCTTGTGCACGACGCCGACGAGAACCAACTCGGCTCCCTGCGCCCGTGACGCCCGCAGCAGGCATTGAGCGTCACCGGTGGGGCAGTCCTTCAGCAGGAGTTCGGCGGGCAGCAGCGTCGCTTGGTATCGTCCCGAGCGAGTGAGGTCGGACGCCAGATCCTCGGCAAGGCGCTGCATCCGTTCCGCATGTTGCTTCGACTGGTCCGTCGGCTCGCCCGAGGTGTCGAGGAGCTTGATCGGCAAAACTGCCAACCGGACCGGCTGCGCTTCCGCCACATCGGCCTGGCACAGCCCGAGTGTCATCAGGTGAAGCGCGAGCGCGCCGACCCACATAGATCGGCACGCATTCGAGACCCAAGCCTCCGCGATGGGCCTTATCTGCGCGCGGCTGTCGATTGGGTTCAGGCGCGGGCGATTCACAGGGATCAGGCGGCACATGATGACTGTGCCTCGTAGAGCGCCTTGAACTCCGGGATCCCGAAGGTCGCTACGACCCGGTGGTGCTCGTCGAGGATCTCGTAGACGGGGCCGTCGATATCGCGGTTCGTGAAGTAGACGATCACGTCTTGGTCGCCGCCGCCTTCCGTATGGGGCTCGCCTCCGGCTTTACCCGCGACATAGCTCCCGACCGGTCGAACCTCTTTCAGCTCCCCGTCAGGCCGGTAGATCCGCAACTCGCCCTGGAGAACGAGGGTCCGGTAAGACGCCGCGTGTCGATGCAGCGCGATCCGCTCGTTCGCCGCAAACTTGAACAGCAGGTCAACGATCCGGGCATCCTCATCGACACTCAGGATATGATAGGCGGCGTGATCGAAGCCTTCGACCGTCCGCCAGACGATGTTGCGGTCATCGAATGCGAGCGTTGCCATGACGTGCTCCTGATGGGTCCTGTCCTTGCCGACGCGCAGGACGCCTGAGAACGTCCCACCGCGAGTGTGCCCCGCGAGCAGATCCAGGCTTACGCGGATCGCGGCGGACGCCCTTGCCATTCGGTGCCAACACACCGACCCTGCAGTAGGGGGACGCTTATGCCGGCACACGGCCTGACCCGGGCACGCACCATGGGACCGATCGCCGAGGCCATCACCGCGGCGGGCGGCTCGGTCGCGCGGGTGTTCGGCCGGGCTGAGATACCGCTGACGCTCCTCGACACGCCCGACCGCCTGATCCTGCTGCGTGACCAACTCCGGCTCGTCGATGCGGCGATCCGAGAGATCGGCGACCCGGCCCTCCCAGCCCAGCTCTCGATGCGCACCGGGATCACCGGACTGGGACCTATCGGCCAACAGGTTCAGTCTGCCGACACGCTCGGGGCGGCCATCGCACGAGTCGAAATCGTCACCCCGCTCCTCCTTCAGACCGCGACCTGGACAGGACTGCGCCGACAGGATCGGAGCGCGTTCTACGGCTACGCCGTGGCCGAGCGGATAGACAGCGGGCGTCAGGCGAACGAGATCCTCGCGCTTGGCTACCTGCTCGGCACGGTACGCCATTTCCTCGGCCCCGCATGGCGGCCGGAGCGAGCCGTAGTGACGGGCGCGCATTTGGCGGAACGTCCCGAGATCGAGGCAATGCTCGGCTGCGAGATAGTTCTAGGGGCTCGGGCCGGCCTGGTCTTTCCCGCCAACCATCTCGATGCCGAGAACCCGAAACGCTTGGATCCGACCCAGGCGCATGCGGGTGAGGACGAGCCGATCGGCGAGGACTTTGCGGCCTGCGTTGCACACCTGATCGAACTCGGGGTGGATGGGGGCCGTCCCACCATCGATGGCATTGCCGGCCGTCTCGGCTTCTCACGCAGGACGCTGCAGCGCCGCCTGGAGGAGACCGGTAGGCGGTATGCCGACCTTCAGCGCAGCGTGCTGATCCGACGGGCGAAGGCGCTCCTGTCAGACGAAGCGCAGTCGATTGGTCGGATCGGACTCGAACTCGGCTATGCGGATGCGGCCCATTTCAGCCGGGCCTTCCTGCACTGGACGGGTACGACCCCAAGCGATTGGCGTCGCCGTACTCACATGCAGCTTCGTCCGCTCCCCACCGTTTAATTAGCAAGCACGCAAACCTTACAAGTTTCAGAGGATGATAAATCTTCGGACACTGTTGGCAAAGTCGATGGCTATGCGGCGAGAGCGCTGAAGCGTGAGGTGTGCGCCGAAGCCAGGGGTCTGTGCCCGAACTGACCTGACCGGTATTTTGGACCGGGCCAGTTGCGAGGCTACTGCATGGTGTTGGCCATGGGTAGCCGGAAGGCCAGATCCGAGAAGCTGACAGGCGCGGGCGGCCGGCAGCCCAGCGACGAATGCGGCCGGACACGGTTGTAGGTGTTCTGCCATAGGCCAATTACGACCTGTGCTTCTCTCAGCGAGTAGAAGATCTCCTGGCGTAGGCACTCATCGCGCAGCTTGCCGTTGAAGCTCTCGCAATACCCGTTCTCCCACGGCGAGCCCGGGGCGATGTACTGGATCTGAGGGCCTGTCTTGGCGACCCATTTGCGGAGTGCCTTGGCGATCATCTCAGGACCATTGTCGCACCGGATATGCTCCGGGATGCCGTGCAGGCACATCGCGTCGGCCAGCGCCTCGATCACACCAAGGCTGTTGATGCGCCGCGCCACCTTCAACGCCAGGCACGTCCGGCTATGCTCGTCGATCAGCGTCAGAATGCGCAGGCTTCGCCCGTCGTGCGTCTGGGCCCGCACGAAGTCGAAGCTCCAGACGTGATTGCGGTGGAGCGGTCGTAGCCGCACGCACGAACCGTCGTTCAGCCACAAGCGGCTGCGGGGTCTCTGTCGGCTAGGGACCTTCAGCCCCTCGCGACGCCAGATGCGCTGAACCCGATCCTTGCCGACCTGCCAGCCGTCTGCTTGCAGCAGCGCGGTGACACGGCGGTAGCCGTAGCGCCCGTACTCAGACGCCAGGGCAACGATGGCGCGGGTCAGCTCATCCTCGTCGGCCGGCACGGTCGGCACGTAGCGTTGTGTGCCGCGGTGCTGGCCGACGATCCGGCAGGCGTGACGCTCGGACAGACCATACTTCTCCCGGATCCCGTCCACTGCCTGCCGGCGTCGCTCGGGGGCTACAAGTTTCCCGAGGCGACGTCCGCCAGCACCTGCTTCTCCAGGGATAGGTCAGCCACGAGCCGGCGCAACCGAGCGTTCTCGCGCTCAAGATCCTTCATCTTCCTGGCTTGATCGACCTGCAGGCCGCCGTACTCCTTGCGCCAGCGGTAATAGCTCTGCTCGGAGATCTCCGCCTCCTTGCACGCCAGCGCCAAGCTCTTGCCCTGGGCTGTCTGCACCTCGATCTGGCGCAGCTTCAGCACCACCTGCTCCGCGCTCGTCTTCTGACCTCGCCGCATGTCCGACTCCTTCAGTTCCGGCTGATCCTCTCAATCAGCCCGGTCCAAAGCCAGCCGGTCAGGTCATTCGTACCACAATACCTCCAAAAACCTGAGTTCCTGAAGACCAGGCGCAAGATGCTGCCGGAGGTAATGGAACGGAACCCGTCCAGCACGCAGTTGGAACGCTTTGTCGGTGTTCGTAGCGACGCAGGCTATCTTTTCAGCCGGAATCTCGGAAGCATGATCAACCTCACCGACAAGCGGATCCTGCTGATCGGATGCGGCACAATCGGAGGCTTCCTCGCGCAGCAACTCGCGCAGTGCGGTGCCGGCGCGGGACAAGGTTATCTATCCCTTGTCGATTCCGACGTTCTAAGTACGGGCAATCTCGGCAGGCACCTCCTAGGAGTGCCTTATCTCGGACGGAATAAGGCGGAGGCCTGCGCGGAGTTTCTACTCGAGCAGCTCCCTCCCCTGGCCATAGAGAGCTATGCTGGCAATGTGCTCACGCAGAAGCTGTCCTGGGACCGCTATGATCTTGTAATCGACGCAACGGGCGAGGAGGCTCTGTCGCTTGCCCTGAATGAGCACGCGGTCCAAAGCCGCCCTTCCTCCCCGCCCCATCTTTTCGTCTGGTTGTTGGGCAATGGTGCGATCGCTCAGTGCCTCATGACTGGCGAGCCTGAGCGCGCTTGCCTGAAGTGCCTCAAGCCCGAACTCGCAGGTCCT
This sequence comes from Methylorubrum sp. Q1, assembly GCF_004683995.1. Taxonomy (NCBI): domain Bacteria; kingdom Pseudomonadati; phylum Pseudomonadota; class Alphaproteobacteria; order Hyphomicrobiales; family Methylobacteriaceae; genus Methylorubrum; species Methylorubrum sp. Q1. Next base: position 367,462 of record NZ_SRHQ01000001.1, read on the forward strand.
CCTCGCTACAGGGCTCTACGGCCAGGTAGCAGCCTTGAAACCATCTCCAACCTGGGCTGCGGCGACGCCGAGTACATCCCATTCCCAGTGTCGCGTTCGGTGGCGGCGGCAGCGCTGGCCTGCGAACTCACCATCGACTGGGTCAACGGCAATGCCGGCAACCGGTTTCGCTCACTTACGCTCGATAGTCGCCGGGCATTTCAGGTGCAGAACGGCAGTCCAACATATCTAAACGCATGCCCTGCCTGCGGAGTTAGATCGTGATCCTGGGGACGGCGGAAGGCTTCGTCCAGATTGATCCCAAAGTGGAAGCTGCGATCGGCATATTCCTGACGGAACAGGAAATCCTGCTTGAGGCGGGCGGGATTCTGATTGGCAATTATCGTGGGCCGCACGTAGTGGTCGGCACGTGCACGACGCCCCTACCCGGCGACTGCCGACGGAACAATCTGTTCGACCGGCGGGACGCTGGACATCAGGCGGCAGCGCTAGGCGCCTGGGAGCGGAGCGAAGGGACAGACACCTTTGTTGGCGAATGGCACACGCATCCGGTGGATCACCCTAATCCGTCGGAACTGGATCTACGAACATGGCATGATCTTCTGAGACGAACCTCTGCGTCGCTCGTCTTCCTGATTGTCGGGCGGCGGTCACTTTGGTGCGGCATCGGGCACGATGGATGCGTTCGCCGTCTGACGACTTGTTGGTCGTGCACCTGACGGACCCTATCTTATGCCGTCTGTTCAACGCCAAAATGCCTTGGTCCGCCACCTAGCTGAAGATCCTACCTTCCCTGGTATAGGCTATGCGACCGCGAGCCGCCTTCAGGTGGCGCTGGGCGACGATCTCTCGCGTGTCCTGGGTGAGGGCGACGTGCCGCGCCTCGCTCAGGTGATCGGCATAGAGCGGGCTGAAGTTCTCGTTGAGGCATGGCGTGATCGCCAAGCCGAGAACGACATCGTCGTCTGGCTGGCCGAGAATGACTTTGAAGGCAGGCTTGCCCGCAGGGTCGTCGCGCTCTGGGGCGCAGACGCCGCCATTCGTCTGCGCGAAGATCCCTGGCCGATGATGGCTGTCGCGAACTTCGCCGCGGTTGACGCGGCGGCTCGAAGACTCGGCCTTCCGCTGGATGCGGAGACCCGATCGGTCGCCGCCGTCGAGGCCGTGCTGTACCGCCGCCTGGACGAGCACCACACCCGGACGCGACGGCAGGAAGTCGAGAGGCGGGTCGCGAGCCTCCTCTCGTGCCCCAGCCGACAGGCCGCCGAAGCCGTCTCGAACGCTATCGCGTCGGGAGCAGCGGTCGTCAGCGGGGCCGGTCTCCAGCCCGCCGGTGCGGCCATGATGGAGGCGTTCGTGGCCGACGCCGTCGCCACCATGATGGAAGGGCAGGGGAGCGAGGATCTGATAGCTCGAGACGTGAGGCCTGCAGATGTGGACGTGTGGCTCGACCGGGCAGCGGCTGCCTCGGATGTCGAACTCGGAGAGGACCAGCGTGCAGCCGTCCATCTTGCGCTGACCAGCCGGTTCGGACTTGTCGTCGGCGGAGCGGGAGTCGGCAAGACGACAGCCCTGAAGGCGGTCGTAGCCACGTCGGAGCACTTCGGACGCGCGGTCCACCTGATGGCGCTCGCCGGGCGCGCCGCAGTCAGGATGAGCGAAGCGACCGGCAGGAAGGCATCGACGATCGCGGCGTTTCTGAAGGCCGTGGAAGTGCATCAGCTCGTCGTCGGGCCCGAGGCCTTGGTCGTGGTCGACGAGTGCTCGATGCTCGATCTTCCGACCCTCTATCGGATCCTGCGGGCGATGCCGTCGAGCGGGCGCCTCCTGCTGGTGGGAGATCCAGCGCAGCTTCCGCCGATCGGCTTCGGCCTTACGCTCCACTCGCTCGTGCAGGTCGCGGCTGTACCGAAGGTCGAGCTGCGGACGATCAGGCGCCAGGCCGCGGCTTCCGGTATCCCTGTGGCGGCCGCCGCGGTCCGCGAAGGCAGGCTTCCCAACCTTGGCCCCTTCGAACCGCACGCCGGCGGCGTCTCCTTGATCGAATGCCGTCCGGACGAGGTGGCCGAGCGCGTGGTCGACGCCGTCGCCGAGCTCGGAGGTGTCGAGGCTGTGCGGATCCTCTCGCCCCTGAAGGCAGGCCCCAGCGGCACCGTCGCCATGAACGCCTACTTCCACCGGATCATGTCGTCGGGACGCCGGGCAGCCGGGCTCGGCCGGTTCGTCGCCGGCGAGCCGGTGGTCTTCCTACGAAACGACTACCGCCGGGACCTTCGCAATGGCAGCCTGGGCAAGGTGATGGCTGTCGAGGCGGAGGGATCCGTCCTCGCGGACTTCGACGGGTCAGAGCAGCACCTGTCGGGCCGCGACCTCGAGGATCTCGACCACGCCTACGCCATCACCGTTCACAAGGCCCAGGGCTCCGGTTTCGGCACGGTTGTAGTTCCGATCGTCGCATCGAAGCTGCTCGATCGATCGTTGATCTACACGGCCATCACACGAGCGATCGATCGCGTGGTTCTCGTCGGCAGCACCGATGTGCTGAGTTCAGCTGTGGAAAAGTTGCCTTTTTCCATGCGCCGCGAGGTAGGGCTGACCGACGCCTTAAGCCTGTGTCTGATCCGAGAACAGTGCCGCTTGTAGACGGTCGCAGCTACCTTCCGCCGAATTCCGAGAGCAGCGACAACGAGTAACACACACAGTCGCTGTGCACAGTGGGGTTTCAGTTTCTAGGATTTCAAGCGAGGACCGTTTTTGGGGAGGGTCGGCGCGGACAGTGCCGGCCCTTTCTTCGTATCGGACAGTGAAGCGTCCGCTGGTGGCAGGGTGTTTTCACGAACCTTGAATGCGGGCACGTATCGCCGTGACAGCCTGCACGAACCCGAAACACTCTCACTTCGCACTACCCCCCGGAAATTTCGGTGTCGGGGGCAAATGCGGGGGCGGAACAGAGACTTCTTCGCCGCCGCGTACCGATGATCGGCATCGTTAAATGGGCATTGCCGCTGGGCAAATGCGCTCCGCAACGACCGTTCCCGGTGGCGGTGTCGAAATCCTGCACCATAATATTTTCGTGCCGCAACGGCGAAAGGAGCAGCCAGGGATCCATGCTGAACACAGCGTCGAACGCGCCCGTCGTGGAGGAGCGCCCCCTGGAAAAGGCGCTCGGCCATCAGGTTCGCCTGCTTCGGAGGGAGCGCGACCTGTCGGTGGCCGATCTCGGCAGTGCGGCCGGCATCTCGCCCGGCATGATCTCCAAGATCGAGAACGGTGCGATCTCGCCCTCGCTCGCCTCGATCAACGCGATCGCCTCGGCCCTCAACGTGCCGATCACCGGCCTTTTCGCCGCCTTCGAGGAAACCCGTGACTGCAGCCACGTGAAGCGCGGCCACGGCGTGCCGATCGAGCGGCGCGGCACCAAAGTCGGGCATCTCTACGAGCTTCTGGGCGCCGGCATCCGCGGCGACGTGGTGGTGGAGCCCTACCTCATCACCCTCCAGGACGAGGCCGAGGCCTATACGAGCTTTCGCCATGTCGGGACGGAGTTCATCTACATGCTGACCGGCGAGGTGATGTATCACCATTCGGGCCAGGACTATCATCTGGAGCCCGGCGACGCGCTGATGTTCGATTCGAACGGCCTGCACGGCCCGGCCAAGCTCATCAAGACGCCGATGACCTATCTCTCGGTCATCGTCTATCCGCGGGCGTGAGCGCGCCACGCGGTAACGATCCGTTCACCATAGGCTGCGAGGCATCGTGCAGCGGAGCGGGAGAGTGATGTGATGACGGCCGGTCGGCAGCGGGTGCTCGGTGCTCTCCTCGCCCTTTCCGGTCTCCACGGCAGCTCCGTATCAGCGGCCGACCTGCCGATGTTCGAGCCCGGCCCGCCCATGGCCTCCGCGGCGCCGCGCTTCTTCCCCCGTGGGGATGGGGATGCCGAGGGCGACAGGCCGGCCCGCCCCCTCCCCCGTCGTCTGGTCGGCTGCGCCCCGCGCATCGCGCCGGTGCCGACCAACGCGCCGTACGACCCGAGCTACGTCGGCTCGGAATACGGCCTGGGCAAGCCGAGCTATTACGGCTTCCGTCCCGGCCCCGGCTACGACGACCCGTTCGACCGGCCCCTGCGCTATTGCCCGTGATGCGGGGCCGCCCCGCTGGCATCCGGCGGCCCAGGCGCTTACCTGTGCGGCGCGTTTCCCTGCTCCGAGCTGCCCGATGTCCGACACGACCCTTCGCTTCGACACCCTTGAGGCCCTCCGTGCACGGGTCGACGCGTGGCGGAGGAGCGGCGACCGGATCGTGCTGGTGCCGACCATGGGCGCGCTGCATGCGGGCCACCTCGCCCTGGTGGCGCATGCCAAGGCGGTCGGCCGGCGGGCCATCGTCAGCATCTTCGTGAACCCGACCCAGTTCGGCCCGAACGAGGATTTCTCCCGCTACCCGCGGGACACGCAAGCCGACCTCGCGCTTTTGTCCGAAGCCGGTGCCGACGCCGCTTGGCTCCCCTCCGTCGAGACCATGTACCCGACGGGTTTTTCGACGCGCATCGAGCCCGGCCCGGCGGCGGAGGGTCTGTGCGGCAGCGTCCGGCCCGGCCACTTCTCCGGCGTCGCCACCGTCGTGACCAAGCTCATTCATCAGGTGCGGCCCGACATCGCCCTGTTCGGCGAGAAGGATTTTCAGCAGTTGCAGGTGATCCGCTCGGTCGTCCGCGACCTCGACATCGCGGTCACGATCGAGGGCGTTCCGACCTTGCGCGAGACGGACGGCCTCGCCCTCTCCTCGCGCAACCGCTACCTCGACCCGCATGAGCGGGCGGTCGCGCCGCGCCTGCACGCGGTGCTCGCCGAGATCGCCGATCACCTCGCGCGCGGCGCCGAGGCGGGCCCGCTGGTGAGCGAGGGCATCGCGGCGCTGGAGGCGGCGGGTTTCGGCCCGGTGCAGTATCTGGAAGTGCGCGATGCGCAGACGCTGGCCCCCGTGGCCAGGGCCGAGCGGGAGGCGCGGGTGCTGGTGGCGGCCTATCTCGGCAGGACGCGGCTCATCGACAACGTGGCGGTGGTGCCGGCCTGAAGCGGCCCCTACGGAATGACGGCCGTAGACTGCCGGGGCGTTCGCCCCGGCCATCAGCGTGAGACGTGCCGTCAGGCCGCCCGCAGGGGACCCGTCCGCTCGTGGAAGTCCGGTCCGTTGCTCGTCTTGGCAACGTACCCGGCGCGGATCACGAAATCCCCGAAGTGCTCGCCCGGCTGCCGGTCCTTGGCATAGGCGGCGAAGAGCGGATCCAGGGTGCCCTTGATCTCGGAGGCGGTGACGTCCTCGCGGTAGAGCTTGCTCAGCCGGGAGCCGTCGAAGGCGGCGCCGAGATAGAGGTGGTAGCGCTCGGGGCCGCGGCCGACGAGGCCGATTTCCGAGATGAAGGGCCGGGCGCAGCCATTGGGGCAGCCGGTCGAGCGGATGGTGATGGGCTCGTCCTGCAGCCCGTGGCGGGCGAGGCTCTCTTCCAGCTCGGTGAGGAGGTCGGGCAGGTAGCGCTCGCTCTCGGCCAGCGCGAGGCCGCAGGTCGGCAGGGCGACGCAGGCCATGGAGTTGCGGCGCAGCGCCGAAGCCCCCCGGGTCAGGCCGTACTCGTCGACCAGCGCATCGATCTCGGCCTTCTTGCCCGCCGGCACGTTGGCGATGATGACGTTCTGGTTGCCGGTCAGCCGGAAATCGCCCTCGTGCACCTCGGCGATGCGACGCAGGCCCGAGAGGAATTGCGGCCCACCCTCGATGTCCTTGATCCGGCCGGACGGCACGTAGAGCGTGAGGTGGTGGCGCCCGTCATCGCCCTCGACCCAGCCGTAGCGGTCGCCGTTGCCGTCGAAGGTGAAAGGCTTCGGCTCAGCCAGCGGCTTGCCGATCCGCTTCTCGACCTCGGCCCGGAACGCGTCGAGGCCGAAGCGCTCGATCGTGTACTTGAGGCGGGCGTTCTTACGGTTCTTGCGGTTGCCCCAGTCGCGCTGGACCGTCATCACCGCCTCGGCCGCCTTCAAGGCATCCTCGGGCTTCACGAAGCCGAGCACGTCGGCGGTGCGCGGAAACGTGTCGGTCTCGCCGTGGGTCATGCCCATGCCGCCGCCGACGGTGACGTTCCAGCCCGTGACCCGGTTCTTCTTGTCGAGGATGGCGATGAAGCCGAGGTCGTGGGCGAAGATGTCGACCTCGTTGGAGGGCGGCACCGCGACCACGGTCTTGAACTTCCGCGGCAGGTAGGTCTTGCCGTAGATCGGCTCGACCTCGGCCGCATCCTCGCCGCCGACCACGCGCTCGCCGTCGAGCCAGATCTCGCGCCACGCGCCGGTCTTCGGCAGCAGGGTGTCGGAAATGTCCTTGGCGAGCTGGAGCGCGATCTTGTGGGCGCCGGCCTGGGCCGGGTTGGTCGCGGCCATGACGTTGCGGTTCACGTCGCCGCAGGCGGCGATGGTGTCGAGCAGCGCCGAGTCGATCGCCGCCATCGTGCGCTTGAGGTTCGACTTGATGACGCCGTGATACTGGAACGTCTGCCGGGTCGTCGCCCGCAGGGCGCTGCCGGCATAGGTCGTGGCGATGTTATCGAGGATCAGCCACTGCTTGGGCGTCACGACGCCGCCCGCGATGCGCAGGCGGATCATGAAGCTGTAGGCCTTCTCGAGCTTCTTCCTGGTGCGTTCCGCCCGGATGTCCCGGTCGTCCTGCATGTACATGCCGTGGAACTTGACGAGCTGGCCGTCATCCTCGGAAATCGCGCCGGTGGCGTGCTTGAGGAGCCCGTCGGCGAGCCCGCCGCGCAGGTAGCCGCTGGCGATCTTCAGGTGCTCGTTGTGGGCGAGCCCGGCAGCCCGCGCGGCCTCCGCCTCCGTGATCGGAAGCTCGGTCGGCGGCGTCTCGTAGCGGCGCGCGCCGATGCCGGGCGTGTCCACGGCGGGGCCGTCAGGGGTGTCGATCGGCTTGTGGTCGTCCATGGCGGTGATCTCTGCAATGATCGCGTTCGGCCGCTCATCCCCGCCCGTCACCTCATCCTGAGGTGCCGGACGAAGCGGAGACCTCGAAGGAGGGCCCCGGATCTCGCGGCGATCCCTGGAGCCCTCCCGCGAAGCGCGCTGGCGCGAGCCTCTCAGGATGAGGTCCAGATCGGGAAGGAACGCCGTCCTTCCTCAGTCAACGTCGTGCCTCAGTAAACGTCCTGCTGGTAGCGCCGGGCGCGTTCCAGCGAGGCGACATGCGCCTCGGCGTCGGCGCTGCCGAGGCCCTTCACGCTCTCGAAGGCGCGCACCACGGCGGCGCGCACGTCCTTGGCCATGTTCTTGGCATCGCCGCAGACGTAGAAATGGGCGCCGCCATCGAGCCATTCCACCACCTCGGCGGCCTGTGCGTCGATCCGGTCCTGCACGTAGATCTTCTCCGGCTGGTCGCGGGAGAAGGCCACGTCGATCTTGGCCAGCGAGCCGTCCTCCAGCGCGTCCTGCCATTCGAGCTGGTACAGGAAGTCGTGGGTGAAGTGACGGTCGCCGAAGAACAGCCAGGAGCGGCCGGGGGCCTCCGTGGCGCGGCGCTCCTGCACGAAGGCACGGAACGGGGCGACGCCGGTGCCGGGGCCAACCATGATGATGTCGGTCGCCGGGTCGGAGGGCAGGCGGAAATGCTTGTTGGGCTTCACCCGCACCCGGAGCTTCGCACCGTTCTTGATCCGGTCGGCGACATGCACCGAGGCGACGCCGGAGCGGGCGCGGCCATGGGTCTCGTAGCGCACGGCGGCGATGGTGAGATGCACCTCGTCGCCGACTTCCCTACGCGAGGAGGCGATGGAATAGGCCCGCGGCGGCAGCGGCCGGGTCACGGTGTTGAGATGTTCGGCGGTCAGTTCGGCGGGGAAGCGCTCGATCAGGTCGATCAGGTGCCGCCCCTCGATCCAGGCCTTCACCTCGCCGCTCTCGACGAACTTTTGGGCGTCGGCGTGCCCGGTCGCCTTGGCGAAGCGCTCGACCGTGGTGGGCGAGAGCGTGGTGATGTCGCGCTCGGCGAGCAGCGCCTTGCGCAGAGCCTCGTCACCCGAGAGCCCGGCCGCGCGCAGGATCTCGTCCACGAGCTGCGGGTCGTTCTCCGGGAAGATCTCCAGCGAATCGCCGGGCTCGTAGGCCGGCGCCCCGTCCTCGAATTCGAGGGCGAGGTGGATCGTCTCCTTGTCGGAGCGCGAGGAGTTGAGGTTCACGTGGTCGATCACCTCGACCACCACAGGCTCGCGGCTGACTTCGCCGTCCTCGTCCTCGGCTCCGGCGCGGAAATCGACGGCCACCACGTTGTCGGCCGGCACTTCCGCCGGCGCCAGCGCCTTCAGCGTCCCCTTGATCCACTCGGCGGCCGGCTTCTCGAAATCGAGGTCGAGATCCGCGCGGTCGTAGGCACGCTTGGCGCCGAGCGCCTCGAAGCGCGCGTCGAGCGCCTTCCCGATCGCACAGAACTCCGCGTAGCTGGTGTCACCCAGCGCCAGCACGCCGAACGCGAGGCCGTCGAGGCGCGGCGCGGCATCGGACATCAGCTCGCCATAGGCCCGCACCGCGCGGGCGGGCGGCTCGCCCTCGCCCCAGGTCGCGGCGATGGCGATGACCTTGCCGGCCTTCGGCAGGGTGGCCAGATCGAGATCGGCGAAATCCACGACCTTCGGCTTGAAGCCCTGCTTGCGCGCGAGCTTGCTCACGTCGCTCGCGAGCTTTTCGGAATTGCCCGATTCGGACGCGAACAGGATCGTCAGCGGCTCGGCCGCCTTCGGGGGTGCGGCGGGGGCCGGAGCCGCCGCAGCCGGCTGGCCGGCAGCCGCGTCGAGACCGGCGAGGAAGCCCGTCAGCCACGCGCGCTGAATCGGCGTCGCCGCGCCGAGCGCCGCGTCGAGATGGGCCCGCTCCTGATCTCCGAAGGGAGCCGTACGGGGGAGGAGTGCTTGCCTGGACATTGTGGGTGCCATGTCGTCCGCCGGAGCGCCGCTGTCAACGTCGAAACGTCCGTTTTAAAGAACGCCCCGCAGAGAGAAGAGATTGTTCGCTGTTGCGCTGCAAAAAGGAATTTTATTCTCCGACCACTGTCAGCCGCGGCTCGGCCCGTCCCCGCGGGGGCGGCGCCGGCAACGGCAGGGCGGTCGTCGACTTCACCTTTTCCATGGCGAAGCGCGAGGTCACGTTCTTGAGAGGCAGGGTCGCGATCAGGTTCTTATAGAACGTGTCGTAGGCGGCCATGTCGGCCACGACGACGCGCAGCATGTAATCGACGTCACCGGCCATGCGGTAGAATTCGAGCACCTCCGGCATCGCCGCGATCCGATCGGCGAATTGCTCCAGCCAGTCCTTGGAATGGTCGGCTGTTTCGATGGAAACGAAGACGGTGAGGCCGAGTCCGAGCTTCACCGGATCGAGCACGGCGACGCGCCGGTCGATCACGCCGTCGGCCTCGAGACGCTGGATCCGCTTCCAGCACGGGGTCTGCGACAGCCCGACCTGCTCGCCGATGGCGGCGATGGAGAGCGTGGCGTCCTTCTGCAGAAGCGCGAGGATCTTCAGGTCGATCGAGTCCAAGGTCGGCCTCTCCGGAATTGGTGGCGAGGATGGTCTCAAGAGGGCGCCGCCCGAAACGCCGGGCGACGAGCCCGATCGGGCGCCTCGTTGAGAAGATTCTTTTCTAATTGGGCAACGATCCGCCGCGGCGGCCGTTGCAGGCTCGTTCGCAACGCAGCGGAGGATTGCGTGCGCGAAAGCACCGCAAGGGTCCGGGCGCCTTGACAGCGTTCGTTATAGCGAACATTTCAGAGCTCCGACAAGCAGGCAATCCGATTTTACGCACATGACCGCTGCTCTCGTCCGAGCGGCCGGGGACCTCGCCGAAGCCATGGCGGGGCTGGACCTCCGGGGGCGCATCCGCCTCGTCGAGGACCGCATCCCGGGCCGGCTCGTCTTCACCACAAGCCTCGGCATCGAGGATCAGGCGCTCACGCACGCGCTCGCCCTGAACAAGGGCCGCACCGAGATCGTCACGCTCGATACCGGCCGCCTCTACCCCGAGACCTACGACGTCTGGACCGAGACGGAGGCTGCCTACGGCATCCGCATCCGCGCCTATGCGCCGGAGCGGGTGGCCGAGGAGGAGTTCGTCGCGCGCGAGGGCATCAACGGCTTTCGCCACTCGATCGCCGCGCGGCAGGCCTGCTGCGGCTTCCGCAAGGTCGAGCCGTTGGGCCGGGCGCTCACCGGCGCGGCGGCGTGGTTCACGGGACTTCGCGCCGGGCAATCCGCCAACCGCGCGGACACGCCGCTGGCGGAGGCAGACGAGGGCCGCGGGCTGATCAAGGTCAACCCGCTGGCCGACTGGTCGCGCGCCGACGTCGATCGCTTCGTGCGCGACAACTTCATTCCCTACAACACGCTGCACGATCGCGGCTTCCCCTCGATCGGCTGCGCGCCCTGCACCCGCGCCGTCAAGGTCGGCGAGGATGAGCGGGCCGGCCGCTGGTGGTGGGAGCAGGAATCCAAGAAAGAGTGCGGCCTGCACCTGCACAGGCCGGACGGTGACGTGGCGCCCGGACAGGAGGCCGCGGCCTTCGAGGAACCGGCGAGCGCCGCGACCTCACGCGAACACAGAAGGGAACTGGTCTGATGAGCGCTGCCGTCGCCGCGCCCGCGCGCACCCGCCTGACGCATCTCCAGCGTCTGGAGGCCGAGAGCATCCACATCTTCCGGGAGGCGGTCGCCGAGGCCGAGAACCCGGTGATGCTCTACTCGATCGGCAAGGATTCGTCGGTGCTGCTGCACCTGGCGCTGAAGGCCTTCGCGCCGGGGCGCCTGCCGTTCCCCCTGATGCACATCGACACGACCTGGAAGTTCCGCGAGATGATCGCCTTCCGCGATCGGCGCGCCAAGGAACTCGGCCTCGAACTCATCGTGCACACGAATCAGGACGGGCTCGCCAAGGGCATCGGCCCGGTCAGCCACGGCTCGGAAGTGCACACCGACGTGATGAAGACGCAGGCCCTGCGGCAGGCGCTCGACAAGTACAAATACGACGTGGCCTTCGGCGGCGCCCGCCGGGACGAGGAGGCCAGCCGCGCCAAGGAGCGCATCGTGAGCCTGCGCAACGGCCAGCATCGCTGGGACCCGAAGCGCCAGCGCGCCGAGCCGTGGCACCTCTACAATTTCAAGAAGCGGCGCGGCGAGAGTTTTCGCGTGTTCCCGCTGTCCAACTGGACCGAACTGGATATCTGGCTCTACATCGAGCAGGAAAACATTCCGATCGTCCCGCTCTACTTCGCTGCCGAGCGGCCGGTCGTCGAGCGCGACGGCCAGCTCATCATGGTCGACGACGAACGCTTTCCGCTGGAACCGGGCGAGACCCCGGAGCTGCGACAAGTCCGGTTCCGTACGCTCGGCTGCTACCCGCTGACCGGCGCGGTCGAGAGTCCGGCTGCGACCCTGCCGGAGATCATCGGCGAGACGCTGGCCGCCCGCACCTCGGAGCGCCAGGGCCGGGTCATCGACAAGGACGGCGCCGGCGCCATGGAGCGCAAGAAGCAGGAGGGCTACTTCTGATGACCATCCATCAGTCTCCGGAAGCGTTCGGCTACGACGCCTTCCTGCGCCAGCACCAGAACAAGGAAGTCTTGCGCTTCATCACCTGCGGCTCGGTCGATGACGGCAAGTCCACCTTGATCGGGCGGCTGCTGCACGACACCAAGCAGATCTTCGACGATCAGGTGACGGCGCTCCAACGCGATTCGCGCAAGCATGGCACGCAAGGGGGCGAGGTCGATCTCGCGCTGCTGGTCGACGGTCTCCAGGCCGAGCGCGAGCAGGGCATCACCATCGATGTGGCCTACCGCTTCTTCTCGACGGACCGGCGCTCGTTCATCGTCGCCGACACCCCCGGCCACGAGCAGTACACCCGCAACATGGCGACCGGCGCCTCGACCGCCGACGTCGCCGTGATCCTGGTCGATGCCCGCCACGGGCTGACCCGCCAGACTCGGCGCCACGCGCTGCTCGTCTCGCTGCTTGGCATCCGCCGCGTCGCGCTCGCCATCAACAAGATGGATCTCGTCGGCTGGTCGCAAGACAAGTTCGAGGCGATCGTCTCCGGCTTCCAGGCCTTTGCCGCGCCGCTGAACTTCATCGAGGTGCGGGCGATCCCGCTCTCGGCCAAGAACGGCGACAACGTCGTGCTGCCGGGTGCCGCCGCGACTTGGTACACGGACGTTCCGCTGCTGCGCTACCTTGAGGACGTCCCGGTGAAGTCGGAGGAGCGCGCCGCCGCCTTCCGCATGCCGGTGCAGTGGGTGAACCGCCCGAACTCGGACTTCCGCGGCTTCTCGGGACTGATCGCCTCGGGCTCCGTCGCACCGGGCGATGCCGTCACCGTCGCGCCCTCCGGCAAGACTTCGACGATCGCCCGCATCTTCACCGCCGACGGTGATCTGGAGCGGGCGAGCGAGGGTCAGTCGGTCACGCTGGTGCTGGCCGACGAAATCGATGCCTCGCGCGGCGCGGTGATCGCGACCTCGGACGCGCCCCTGACGCTGACCGACAGCCTCGACGTGCGCCTGTTCTGGGCCGCCGAATCCGATCTTGCCCCCGGCGCCAACCTCTGGGCGAAGGTCGGCACGCAGACCGTCAACGCGGTGGTGAAGGCGGTGCACCGCCGGATCGATCCGGAGACCGGACAGGCCGGCCCCGCCGACAAGCTCGCGGTCAACGATATCGGCGACGTGACGCTGACCCTCGACCGGCAGATCGCCGTCGATCCCTATGCCGAGAACCGCGACACCGGCAGCCTGATCCTGATCGACCGCGAGACCACCGACACGGCCGCGCTCGGCCTCGTCCAGACCGTCGTGGCCTCGACCAGGGCATCCGCCCCGGCCCCGTCTGAGACGACGACGCAGGGGCCCGCCCGCAACGGCGGCCTGCTCGCCGGAATCAAGCGGCTGTTCGGCAGGTAAAATCCGAACCGGAAAACCCCCTCCCCGCTGCGGGAGAGGGTTTTCCTGGCCGGCAGTTCGGCCACCCGCTAAAACCGGCGCATGACCTCCACCCCCGACCCGGCCGCCGACGTGTACGAGGGCCGGGACGGCTGGCTGTTCCTGATCCGCGGCAACAACCGGGTGCTGGAACAATATGGCCGGCCGGGCGTGTCCCGCGCCACGCTGTGGCGCTGGCGGCGGCTCATCGAGACCCGCATGCGGCGCTGCGCCCGGCTTGGCGCGACCTACCTCCACGCCCTCGCCCCGGAAAAGCTCACCGTCTATCCCGAGTGGGCCGAGGGGCTCGCCTTCGATCCGGCCCGCGCCCCCGCGCTCCGGCTCGCCCGCTGGCTCACCGCCTCGCCGGGTTCCCGCGCCTGGGTCGATCTCACGGGCGCCTTCCGCGCGGCGAAGGACGGCCCGCCGCTCTACCTGCGCACCGACACCCACTGGACGCATCAAGGCTGCGCGCTGGCCTACCGCACGATCCTGGCGCGGATGGGCGTGCCCGCGCGCGCCGACATCGAGGCCCGGCGCGAGCGCATCGCCCTCCCCTTCACGGGCGATCTCGGCCTGAAGTTCATGCCCCACCGCTCGGAATGGGCGGAAGGCAGCGCGATCGCGAGCGAGGCCCGGCGCATCCATGCCAATGCCCTGCTGCTGGAGATGGAGGCGCTCGGGCGCGGCGGCGACGCCCATCTCGGCGCACACGCGGTGTTCCGCAACGACGATCCGGGGGCCGATCCGCGCCGCCTCGTGATCTTCGGCGATTCCTACGCGCAGCACACCACCCACAGCCCGGTCGCGACGCTCACCGCGCTCTTGGCCGACACCTTCCGCGAAGTGCATTTCCTATGGTCGACGGGGATCGACTGGCACTATCTCGAAGCCGTCCGCCCCGATTTCGTCCTCGGCGAGATGGCCGAGCGCTTCGTGATCGACCTGCCGCCCCACGGCATCCGCATCGAGCGGCTCGCGGAACTGGCCCGCGAGCGCAAGCTGATGGGCGAGATCACGGCAGCGGATGCGCGCTCACCCGCGCCGCTTCCGCCTGCCGCGCCCGCATCCGCCCCTGAAGCCGCTGACGCCGCGCCGCGATGACCGTGCCGTTCACCTCGCCGCCGAACAGGAACATCGCCGCCAGCCAGTAGAGGAACACGAGGAAGATCATCGCGGTGGCGAGGCCCCCGTAGGTCGAGGCGTAGGCGTTCGAGAAGCGGTCGAGATAGTAGCCGAAGCCGAGGCCGGCGAGGAACCACAGGCCCAGCGTCACGGCGATGCCCGGCAGCACCGCCAGCACCGGCCGCCGCCCGGCCGCGACGAATTTGTGCGCGATCACCAGCACCAGCGCGATCAGGAAGGCGGTGACGCCGATGCGGCCGATGGCGACGGTGAGCGCCAGCGGCTCCAGCCCCGGCGCGACGAAGACGAGCTGGCGCCAGATCAACGGCCCGAGCACCACGAGCAGCGCGAAGGCCAGCATCGCGAAGGCGCCGCAGACGACGTAGGCAATCGATTCGAGCCGGGTGAGCCACCACGGCCGCATCTCGCGGATGCCGTAGGCGCGGTTGAGACCGACCCGCAGCGACTCGACCCCGGAGGACGAGAAGTAGAGCGCCAGCAGCGCGCCGATCGTCAGCACGCCGCCGCGCTGCTCGGTGAGCAGGCGGTGGACCTCGCCGACGATGGGTTTGGCGACCTCCCGCGGCACCGCGTCGAAGATCAGCGTGCCGGCCTCGTCCGCCAGCGACTTGCTGCCGATCAGGCCGGCGAGCGCCGCGAGCAGGATCAGGAACGGGAACAGCGAGGTCAGCATCGACAGCGCGATGTGGCTGGCGATCGCCCAACCGTCATGGGCGACGAAGCGCTGCGCGGCGATGCCCGTCACGTCGAGAATCTTTTTTAGGCGGCTCAAGGGAGGAGACGGCTTCTTCGGCTGAGTCGAGGCGGGCCGCTCCATACGGGCCAATGGGCGGTGCGCGTCAATCTCGGGCGCGGGCCGAGCATGGCCGCCCTCAGGTTTCTCCGATTGCCATGAGGTCGGTTGCGTGCTGCCTGCCGGGCGCCATGTCGAGCCTTCTTTCCAGCCTGATCCCGGCCGCCTTCGTGCTGATCTGGGCGAGCGGTTTCGTCGCCGCCCGCTACGTGGCGCCCTATGCCGAGCCGCTGGCCTTCGTCGCCCTGCGGCTGGCCCTGGTCGCGCTCGTTCTGGCCGGCATCGCCTTCGTCCTGCGCGCCCGATGGCCCCGCAAGGGCGCCGGCTGGCGCGACGGGATGGTCGCGGGCGTGCTGATGCAGGGTATCTATGTCGCCGGGGTGTTCTGGTCGGTGCATCGCGGCCTGCCCGCCGGCATCGCCGCGCTGGTCGGCAGCCTCCAGCCGCTCCTCACCGCGGCCGCCTCGCAGCCGCTGCTCGGCGAGCGGGTCGCGCCGCGACGCTGGGCGGGCATCGGGCTCGGCTTCCTCGGCGCGGGGCTGGTGCTCGCGCCGAAGCTCGGGGCGGTCGATGCCGCCGGCATCCCGCCGGACGCGCTCGCGGTGTGCCTCACCGCGATGCTGGCCATGACGGCGGGCACGCTGTGGCAGAAGCGCAAGGGCGCGGGCGCCGACCTCGTCACCAATGCCTGCCTGCAATTCATCGGCGGCACCGCCTTCGCGATCCCGCTCGCTCTGATCGCCGGCGAGACGCATCTGAGCCCGAGCCTGCCGCTCGGCCTCGGCATGGCGTGGTCGGTCCTCGTCAACTCCGTCGGCGGCATCCTGCTGCTGCTGGCGCTGATCCGGCGCGGCGCGGTGGCCGGCGTCGCCTCGCTGCTCTTCCTCGTGCCGCCGGTTTCGGCGGCGATCGCCTACGTGATGTTCGGCGAGGCGCTGACCCCGGTGCAGATCGCCGGCATGGTGGTGGCGGCCGCCGGCGTCGGCTTGGCGAGCGGACCTCAGACTCGCGCAACACGGTGAACCGTATGATGAATTCAGCCTAAAGACAGGGGATGCGGCGATGAGAAACCACTATTGTGCCGGCGATCCGACCTATAAAGGAAGCATCTGACCGTTTTCCTGAGAACCGCGCTCCGTGATGCCATCCACTTCGGCTCGGAGCGCTTGAGAAGAGAGTCCCACATGGCAGCTTCCCCCGCCGTCCAGCCCGCCAACGACCCGAACGATTTCGTCGCCCTGGCCAAGGACGCCGCCGCGGGCGCCAAGGCCCTCGTCGCCGAGGCGACCGCCCGCGTGAAGGCGCGCGTGACGGGCCCCGAGGGCAAGCTCGACGCGGGCGCGCTGGAGCGCGAGCAGCACGCCGCCCACGGCCTCTCCTGGCTCGCCACCTACGGCGAGGCGGTGCGCGAACTCGCCGACTACGCCGAGCGGCTTCAGGGCGAGGGCAGCTTCGGCGAGACCGAGGCGCTGCTCGTGAAGATCGGCATCGGCGAATATCTCGACCAGATGTTCGGCGGCATCCCGATGAGCCAGGGCGAGATGGTCCGCCCGACCGCGCTCGGCTTCACCGCCGCCGAACTCGCCGGTCTGCGCACGCCGGCGATCGACGCCATGGTGGCCGAGGGCAACACGCCCGCCAACCGCGCCGCGCTGGTGGCCAAGATCCGCGAGGCCACGAGCGCGGGTGCGGCGACCATCGGCGCTTCGGGCCTCGACGAGGACATGGAGGCGATCCGCTCCGAGATGCGCCGCTTCGGCAAGGCCGAGGTGGTGGAACAGGCCCATGAGTGGCACCTCGAGAACGCCTACATCCCGATGTCGATCATCGAGAAGATGGCCGAACTCGGCGTGTTCGGCCTCACCATCCCGGAGGAATACGGCGGCATGGGCATGCCCAAGGCCGCGATGTGCGTGGTCTCGGAGGAGCTGTCGCGCGCCTATATCGGCGTCGGCTCGCTCGGCACCCGCTCGGAGATCGCCGCCGAACTGATCCTGTGCGGTGGCACGGAGGAGCAGAAGCAGCGCTTCCTGCCGGGCATCGCCAGCGGCGACATCCTGCCGACCGCCGTCTTCACCGAGCCGAACACCGGCTCCGACCTCGCGAGCTTGCGCACCAAGGCCGTCAAGGACGGCGACCAGTGGAAGATCTCGGGCAACAAGACCTGGATCACCCACCCCGTGCGCGCCGACATCATGACCGTGCTCGTGCGCACCAAGCCCGAAGAGAAGGGCCACCGCGGCCTCTCGATGCTCATCGCCGAGAAGCCCCGCGGCACGGACGAGGAGCCCTTCCCGGTCGAGGGCCTGTCGGGCGGCGAGATCGAGGTGCTCGGCTACCGCGGCATGAAGGAGTACGAACTCTCCTTCGAGGATTTCGCGGTGCCGGCCAACAACCTGCTCGGCGAGATCGAGGGCAAGGGGTTCGCCCAGCTCATGCAGACCTTCGAGTCGGCCCGCATCCAGACCGCGGCCCGCGCCATCGGCGTGGCGCAGTCGGCCCTCGATATCGGCCTGCGCTACGCCGAGGAGCGGGTGCAGTTCGGCAAGGCGCTGGTCGAGTTCCCGCGCGTGGCCGACAAGCTCGCGATGATGGCGGTGGAGATCAACATCGCCCGCCAGCTCACCTACTTCTCCGCCCGCGAGAAGGACGAGGGCAAGCGCTGCGACCTCGAGGCCGGCATGGCCAAGCTGCTCGGCGCCCGCGTCGCCTGGGCGGCGGCCGACAACGCCCTGCAGATCCACGGCGGCAACGGCTTCGCGCTGGAATACAAGATCAGCCGCGTGCTCTGCGACGCGCGCATCCTCTCGATCTTCGAGGGTGCCGCCGAGATCCAGGCCCAGGTCATCGCCCGGCGCCTGCTGGAGCAATAATCAAGACACAACGCGCCCTCGGTCGGCACTATACTGGTCGAGGGCGACCCATCATTTCGATCCGGCCTGAAGAGCCGGCTCATATACTCCCCCTCAACGAATGATGGCTAGGCCGTGATCCGATCCTCTCGGAGCACGGCTTTCGCTTGCCCATCCCGATATCAGACGCGTACGCCGCCGCGCTGGTCCAGCACTGGCGCAGTTGCCGGCCCCGTCCCGGAGCGATGCCGGCTTACGATGCCGTCGTCCTGGGCAGGCTCGGCCGCCTGGCCGACCGCTGCGCCCTGGTCGCCACCCGCGAGGGCCGGGCCGAGCGCATCCTCTGGGGTGGTCCGGGATTTCGCGACTGGTTCGACGACGAGATCCGCGACCGGCCGCTCGTGCAGATGCCCGACGAGATCCGCCGGCCGATCGAGGAGATCGGGGTCGCCGCCCTGCGCACCGGCGAGCCCGCCGGGGCCCGATGCGACCGCATCACCGATGGTGTCGTCACCACTTGGAATCTCGTCGGCGTCCCGCTCGCCAACGGCAGCGGAACGCCGCTCCTCCTCGTCCACGTCGATGGTGAGGGCGTGCGCACCGAGCTGATGCAGGCGATGTTCGGCGCGACGGGCCAGGGCCTGATGGCGCTCGGCGCGATCCGCGAGGCATCGGGTGCGGTCGCGGACTTCAAGATCGTCGCCCTCAATCAGGGCGCCGCAGAGATTCTCGGGCGGCCGGTCGCGAGCCTGCAGTGGCAGCGGCTGGGCGATCTCGTCCCGGCGCGGCTCGGTGTGACGCAACGGCTGTCGAGCGTCCTGGGATGCACCGATCGGGCGACGTTCGAACTCGCCGTGCCGCGCGCCGACGGGACGACGCTGCACCTGAAGGTGGAGGCGCAGGCCATCGGCGATCTCGTCGCCGTCGCCATGACCGATGTCGGGGACATCAAGGCGCGCGAGGCCTCGTTTCGCTTCCTGTTCGAGAGCAATCCGCTGCCGATGTGGCTGGTCGATCAGGATTCGGCCCGTTTCGTCGCCGTGAACGAGGCGGCGGTCGCCCATTATGGCTACAGCCGCGAAGCCTTCCTGGCCCGGGGCCTGCCGGACCTGTCGGAGGCCGGATCGTGCGGATTCGCCCGCGACGGCCGCCTGCACCATCATCGTCGGGCCGACGGCTCGTTGATCGAAGTGACGCTGTTCGAGCGCAGCCTTGCCTTCGAGGGCCGGCCGGCGGTGCTCGGCGCGGCCATCGACGTCACCGAGCAGCGCCGCGCCGAGGCGCGCATCACCCACATGGCCCACCACGATGCGCTGACGGGCCTGCCGAACCGGGCGCTGTTCACGACCCGCCTCGCGGAAGTGATCGCCGAGCAGGCCCGCACCGGCGCGGGCGCCGCCCTGCTCTGCCTCGACCTCGACAAGTTCAAGCTCGTCAACGACACCCTCGGCCACCCGGCGGGCGACGCACTGCTCCGCGCGGTGGCGAACCGGGTCACGGCGTGCCTGCGTGGGGAGGATCTGGTCGCACGCCTCGGCGGCGACGAGTTCGCGGTGCTGCTGCGCACCCCCGACGCCGCGACCGTGTCCGCCGTCGCCGGCCGGATCATCGAGGCGTTGTCACGTCCGGTCAGGCTCGGCGACCGGGAGTGCCAGATCGGCGTGAGCATCGGCATCGCAGGCCTGCCCGAGCACGGAACCGATTCCGATACCCTGCTGCGCCACGCCGACCTCGCTCTCTACCGGGCAAAGGCGGATGGCGGCAGCATCGCCCATTGTTTCGAGGCGGCGATGGACAGTTGGGACCGGTCCCGACGCCGACGGGAGGCCGACCTGCACGAGGCCTTCGCCCGGGGCGATCTCGCGCTCGCCTACCAACCGCTCGCGGGCGATCGTCGGGTTCGAGGCGCTGCTGCGCTGGCACCATCCTGTCGAGGGGGCGATCCCGCCGGCCGAATTCGTGCCGCTCGCCGAGGAAGCGGGCCTGATCGTCCCGATCGGCGCCTGGGTCCTGCGGCAAGCCTGCGCCGAGGCGAGCCTGTGGGCCGATCCGGTTCGGATCGCGGTGAACCTCTCGCCGGTGCAGTTCCGCGATCCCGGCCTCGTCGCGACGGTGCGCGAGGCGCTTGCCCTTTCCGGGCTCGCACCACATCGCCTCGAACTGGAGGTAACCGAATCGCTGCTGCTGGCCGCGAGCGAGGCCAACGTCGCGACGCTGCATGCCCTGCGGGATCTCGGCGTCCGGATTGCGATGGACGATTTCGGAACGGGCTATTGCTCGTTGAGCTACTTGCAGAAGTTTCCCTTCGACAAGATCAAGATCGACCGCTCGTTCGTAAGCCGACTCGGCGAGGATCCGCACTCGACCGCGATCGTGCAGGCGGTGATCGGCCTCGGCGCAAGCCTCGGCATCGTCACCGTGGCCGAGGGGGTCGAGACCGAAGCCCAGTTCGCCCATTTGCGGGCCAAGGGCTGCGAGGAGGTGCAGGGCTATTTGTTCGGTCGGCCCATGAATCGGCCAAGCCCCGGCCCGCAGGCCGTCGGGCCGATTCGGCGGGAACCGGACGTCGCAGCGTGAGGCGGAAGGGCGGGCGGGTCGCCCACCCAGCCCCTTACTTCGTGATCTTCACCGAGACCGGATCGCTCGACGGGAAGGTCTCTTCCAACGCCTCGTCGAGGCGCTCGTCCTTCTCGTCCTTCTGGTTCTCGGCCAGTGACTTGTCGCCTTTGCCGTCCCGCTGGCCGTCCTGCTGGAAGCCTTTGGGCTTGGTCTCGTCGGTCGGCTGCTTGGTGGTCTCGGACATGGGGATCGGTCTCCGTTGTCGGGCGCGCCGCGTGTCGCGGCCTTCATGCGCACCAACGCGAGGCGGGCGTTCCTGTTGCGTCGCGGCTCACAGGCCGGCGGACGCCGCGCCGCGCAAGCCCGGTCCCTCGACTGGGCGAAAAGCAGGCGCCTCGCGCATCACGAGGCCGTAGACCTGCTCCAGCCGGTCGAGATGCGCATCGACGCTGAGCGGCGCCGACCAGTAGCGCTCGTAGGCGCGCTCGGCCATGCGGGCGGCGAGCGCGTCGTCCGACAGCCGCGTGAGATGGGCGGCGAGCGCGCCGGCATCGCCCGAGCGGAACCAGAACCCGTTCTCGCCGTCCTCCACCGCCTCGCGCCCGGCGCAGGCATCGGAGACGATGACCGGGCAGCCGCAGGCGAGCGCTTCGTAGACCGTGAGGGGCTGGCCCTCGTACCAGATGCTCGGGAACACCAGGGCGCGGGCGCACCGCATCAGGGCCTGCACCTCGGGCCCGGTCTTCCAGCCGAGCATCACCGCCTCGGGATAGCGCGCCTTCAGTTCCGCCGCGTTCGGACCGTCGCCGACGAAAACCGGGCGGAGTCCGGCCCGCCGCGCCGCCTCGGCGAAGACCGGCGCGCCCTTCTCCGTCGAGATGCGGCCGACGAACAGGACATCACCGCGTCCCTCGTGCGCAGGCGGCTGCCGCTCGACCGAGATCGGGTTGTCGATCCGGTGGAACACCGTGCGCGGAGGCAGGAGCGGCGCGATCACCCGCTCTTGGAGCGCGCTGATCGTGACCACATGGCGGAACAGGTTGGGCAGGCCGGCGACGTGTTCCAGGCCGAGATGGCGCACCACCCGCAGGAGCTTGCGCGGGTAGGAGCGCGCGTCGCAATTCGTGGTGAGGCAGGCCGCCGACATCGGGGTGCGGTGGCAGATCCGGTCGGCCGGATATTCGTAGAAGCCGCCATTGGGGCAGACGAGGAAGAACTCGTGCATCGTGTAGAGGCACGGGAGACCCGAGCGCCGGATCGCCGTACCGATCGAGGGCGAGAGGGCCTTGGCGAAGGCGTGGACATGCACCAGCGTGTCGCGGGGATCGCACAGCGTCAGTTCCGCGGCGAGGCGGGCGGTGGCGCTACGGTTCCAGATCGCCTGGGCGGCAAAAGCGAGCTTGTTGGTGGTGGAGGCGATGTCGTCCTGCCCGAGGCAGACCACCCGCGCCCCGCTCTCGGCGAGCCGGGGATCGACCGGGCCGACCGCGGCGAACACCGTGACCCGGTGGCCGCGCTGGCGCAGGCCCACGGCGGAATCGAGAGCGACCTTGGCTTGGCCGCCATTGATATGGGCATGGTCGAGAACGAGGACGACGTGCACGGCGATTCCCGCTCCCTCGCCACCTCGTGACACGCCCGATGCACGGTGTCTCACGGAGGATCGGTGTTTCGCCGACGTTTACCAGCCGGCAGTTGATCTCCCGTAAACCCTGAACGGACACGCGCCGCGCCAGGGCGGCCTCACCGCGAGAGCATCGTTTCGTCCGGAAAATCGCTTTTCGGGACGGTGCCCGCGCTTCCGGACGGGGCGCTTCCATGCACGTCGTGATTCTCGCCGAATTCGCCGCGGCGAGCGGGGGGGCCGAGAAGGTTGCGGTGGAATCCGCCCGCGGCCTCGCGGAGGCGGGCGCGGTGGTGACCTACATCCAGGCGATCACCGGACCCGTCGATCCGCTGCTCGACCATCCGCGCCTGCACCGCATCGACCTCGGCCTGCCGGATGTGTGGTCGCTGCCGGCATGGCGCGGCGCGGCCTCGGGAATCTGGAACGGCGAGGCCGCCGCGCGGCTCGCGAGCGCGCTCGACGGCCTGCCGATGCCGCCCGACTGTCTTCACCTCCACCAGTGGACCCGCGCGCTCTCCCCCGCCGTGCTGCCGGTGCTGCTCGGCCGCGGCGTTCCCCTGGTGCTGACGCTGCACGATTACGCCCTCACCTGTCCGAACGGTGTCGATTACCGCTTCGATCGGGCCGAGCCCTGCGCGCTCGTCCCGCTCTCCGGCGCCTGCCTTGGGGCCGCCTGCGATCCGAAGAGCCGGCTGCACAAGCTGGTGCGGGTCGGTCGCGCCGCCGCCCTGCGGGTCGCGGCGCGAGGGTCTGACCTTGACGTCATCCATGTCTGCGACGGCAGCCGGGCGCGGGTGGCGGGACGGTCCGGGGCCCTGCGCCTGCGCCATCACCGCATCGACAACCCGGTGCGGGTGGAGAAGCGGGCGCCGGCCATGCCGGCTTCGGGCGATGCGATCGTCTATGTCGGCCGCCTGACTCCGGAGAAGGGCGCCGATCTCGTCGCCGAGGCCGCGCGACAGGCCGGACTGCCCGCGCTGTTCATCGGGGCCGGCCCGCTCGAAGCGCGTCTGCGGGCGGAGGGCGCCGAGGTGCTCGGCTGGAGAAGCCCGGAGGCGGTCGAGGCAATCCTGCGCCGCCGTGCGCGGGCGCTCTGCGCACCCTCGCGCTGGGTCGAGACCGGGCCGCTCACCGTCTACGAGGCACTGGCCCAGGGGATTCCCGTCGTGGCGTCGCGCCGCTCCGGCGCGGCGGAGAAGGTGGCGGACGGGGAGACCGGTTTCGTCGTCGAGCCGGAAGTGGCAGCGCTGGCCGGCGCCTTCGAGGCGCTCAAGGGCGACGCGCTGACCGCCCGCCTCGGCCGGGAGGCCTATGACAGATATTGGCAGGCGCCGCTGACGCTCGCCGCCCACGCTCGTGCCCTGCTGGCGCTGTATCGGCGGATCGGGGACGAATACAAAATGCGGCAGTGCGATATGGCCCCGGCTGCCGCCGAGCCTGTGGTTGTCCATTCCATAGGCAGCACGCTTGGCAAAGGGCGTTTTCCGCTATTATAGTGCCAATTGCCGCGGTGGCCCTTCGGACTGTCACGCGGTGGAATCATAATTTGTAACAAAAGCTTACTTTGATTCGAGGCGCTGCCGGACATTGCAGTTCGATCGCTCGAAACTGTCCTTGACTTTCATGTTGCACCGCAACATATGAGGTGTGGGCCGGTTAGCCGCGGGGATGCTCTGTACGCTCCCCGACACCAAATTCTCCCGGTCCGTCTGACAGGAGAGACAGATGAGCACCCAGAGCTTCGAGATCCCCGCCGAGTTCCGCGACTTCGCCGACAAGAGCGTCGATCAGGCTCGCAACGCCTTCGGCACCTTCCTGAACGGTGCGGTGAAGACCTCCGAGCAGCTCCGGAACTCGGCCTCGACCGTCCAGTCGACGCTGAACGCGGCGGTTCTCAAGAGCCTCGACCACGTCAAGGCCAACGCCGACACCACCTTCGACTACGTGCAGCGCGTCGTGCGCGCGAAGGACCCGCGCGAGGCCTTCGAGATCCAGTCCGAGTTCCTGAAGACCCAGTTCGCCGCGTTCCAGGCCCAGGCCAAGGAATACGGTGCCCTCGCTCAGAGCACCGCCCGCTAATCCGGTCCGGCTGCGGGCTCCGGCCCGTCGGGGAGCATGAGAGGCCGAATCCGCGATGAGCGGGCTCGGCACACTCGTGCTCCGACGCTATGCTCCGTCGCAGCGCTCCGGGCTCGGCTCGGATCCGCGCTGAGGCAGAGGGTTTCGAACGAGGAGAAGGCCCATGTCGTCGAGCCGCCGCAGGGGACGCTCACCCGGAGCGCCCGCCACCACCCAGCCGCCGACCGTCACCGCAACTCCGGCCGAGGTGGCCGACACGCTGTTGGCCGAGACGCCGGCCGACGAGGGCACGGAGCCTGAGACGGACGTGCCGGAGACCGCCGAGGTTCAGGCCGCGGAAGCGGCAGAGCCTCCCGCAGACGATGCTGCGGTCGAAGCCGTCGAAGCGTCCGGGGAGCCCGCCCCGGCCGAGCCGCAGTCCGATGCGGACGAGCAGCCGGACAAGTCTTCCGATACGTCTCCCGAGGAGACGGTCACAGCTGCGTCGGAGCAGGCGCCCGCCCTGTCCGCCGAACCGGCAACCATTGCATCCGAGGCGGTCGAAACCGTCGAGACGGCGACCGAGACGCTCGCCCAGACGGCGCTGCTGCCGACGACTCTGGCCGAGACCAAGCCGTCCGACGACGCCCGGCCCAAGAGGCACAGCGTCCGCATCGGCGTGAACTTCGCTTTCGCGCCCACTCTCGCGCCGCTCACCGAGATCAATGCCAAGCTGTTCGCCTTCGCGCGCGGCGAGAGCGAAGCGGTGCTCGCCCATTTCCAGGCTCTGGCCCAAGCCAAGTCACCGGCGGAGGCGATCCGCCTTCAGGTCACGGAGATGCAGCGCGCCGCCGACGCCTCGTTGAGCTGCTTCAGCGCGATCGTCCGCAGCGCCAACCGCCTGCACGACACCGCCCGCCGGCACTGAAACCAGAACCGGCCGAGGCATGAGATCGGGGCAGTCGCCATCGGGCGGCTGCCCCTTTTTCGTCAGTCCCCGCGCGGCCAACCGGCGGTGAAAAGCCCCCCGCGTCGTGAGCTCCAGCTGTGCCTGAGCAGAGCCGGAGCCGACCGAGGACAAGGCCTTCCCGGAGGCGGGCACCGGCATTTGGGTCGGGCAGGACGGCAAGGCGCACGCAGCCGGCATCGCATCGGCGGCCCATGCCGCATGCGCGGACGCTGCGCCAGCCCCTCGCGCGCTGCGGTCCCAGGGTCTACATACCCCGCCACCGCTCCAGCGACCTCCGGAGACCTCGCATGCCCTCCTCGCCGCTCCTGCCGGCCTGCCTCGTATCCGTGCTACTCGCCACCGCGCCCGCGAGCGCGCAGATGGCGAACACGCCCGGAAAGCCCGCCGCGGAGAAGGCCTCCCCGGACAAGGCGGTGCCGCTCTCGAAGGGTGAGATCCAGCTCTCCTTCGCCCCCGTGGTGAAGCGGGCGGCACCCTCCGTGGTCAACGTCTATGCCTCCCATGTCGAGAAGCGCTCCGCGCGCTCCAACGCCATGGAGGAGTTCATGCGCCGCTTCTTCGGCGAGGACCGTCCGGGCCGCGGCCCCAGCGGCATGCCCGGCGAGCGGGCGCAGCGCTCCCTGGGCTCGGGCGTGATCGTCGACGGCTCGGGCCTCGTCATCACCAACAACCACGTCATCGAGAACATGAACGAGGTGAAGGTGGCGCTCGCCGACAAGCGCGAATTCGAGGCGCAGATCGTGCTGCGCGACCCCCGCACCGATCTCGCCGTGCTCAAGATCAAGGGCCCGGCCGACATCGCCTCGATGCCGATCGGCGATTCCGACCACTTGGAGGTCGGCGACTTCGTGATGGCGATCGGCAACCCCTTCGGTGTCGGTCAGACGGTGACGCAGGGCATCGTCTCGGCGCTCGCCCGCACCCAGGTCGGATCGTCGGACTACCAGTTCTTCATCCAGACCGATGCGGCGATCAATCCAGGCAATTCCGGCGGCGCGCTCGTGGACCTCAAGGGGCATCTCGTCGGCATCAACACCGCGATCTATTCGCAGTCCGGCGGCAGCCACGGCATCGGCTTCGCCATCCCCGCGAGCATGGTCCGCGCCGTGGTGGAAACCGCCAAGAGCGGCGGCAGCCTCGTGCGCCGGCCCTGGCTCGGGGCACGCGTGCAGGGTGTGACCCCGGATATCGCCGAGAGCGTGGGGCTCGACCGGCCGACCGGTGTCCTGGTGGCGAGCATGCAGGCCAAGAGCCCGGCCGAGGAAGCGGGCCTCAAGCGCGGCGACGTGATCCTCACGGTCGATGGACAGACCGTCGAAGATCCGGAAGCCTTCGGCTACCGCTACGCCCTCAAGGGCATTTCCGGCACGGCCGATTTCGGCATCCTGCGCGGCACCAAGCGGCAGACGATCCAGATCAAGCTCGGACCGGCGCCGGAGACGCGGCCCCGCGACAGCCTCAAGGTCCGCACTCGCACGCCGTTCGCGGGCGCGACCTTCGTCAACACCTCGCCCGCGGTGGGCGAGGAGCTTCAGGCGGATCTGCCGGACGAGGGCGTGGCGGTGACCACCGTCGAAGACGGCTCGCTCGCCGGCCGGGCGGGCTTCCGCAAGGGTGACGTGATCGTGGCGATCAACGGCATGCCGATCACCTCGACCAAGGATCTGGAGCGGGTGACGCAACGCAATCTCGGCCTGTGGGAAGTCGCGATCAACCGTGGCGGCGAGGTTCTGACCTCGGTGTTCGGCGGGTAGGCCCACGGGCTTCCACCCGACCGCCTCCCTCGGCGCCTCGGCGAGCGCTCTCTCCGCCTCTGCGGGCGCGGAGCGAGCGATGCCGGGTGCGCTGGCGCTCATCCACGGGCGCGTTCCGGCCCTAAGGTCGCGCTTGGGCTGGCGGGCCAAACGTTCCGTTTCCGATGTTTCGTCGATCACGCGCGACGCAATCCGGTAACCGTACGAGGAAATCCGCCGGCAACCAGGGGTCGGTAGAACCGCCCCACACGAGAGCCGAAGGCTCCGGTCTGGAGGGGCGGACATCATGCGGGACCTGATCAAGATCGCGGCGGCCGGAACGGTGATGGCAGCCTACGCCCTGCTCGCGCCGTCCCTCGTCGAAGCGGTGCCGAGCCCGGCCGGCTCGGCCAAAGCCTTCACCCAGCGCCTGCCGCAAGCGGGTGGCACGGTTCCGGTGAGTGCCCGGATCGACGACGGAGCGCCGGTTCCGGGGCAAGTCGTGGTCACCCGCCGGCCGCTTCTGGTCGGCATCTCGGCGGGCGAAGCCTCCCGATGACCGCCGCGGACACATCGCTGCTCGCGGCGGCGTTCGTGCTCGGCCTCGGAGCGGCCGTTCTCCTCAATGCCCTTCTGACCTGAGTGACTTGATCGGGCCCCGGCGGGCGTCGCGGAGGCTTCTCAGGCGGCCACGCTGGCCAGGGCGTGGCGGTTGCCGTTCAGGCCCGCGCAGAGATCGTCGATCTCGGTCACGTCGAGGGCCTCGCCGCTGCTGGCGGCGATGGTGTCGATCAGGTCGTCCTTGCGCGGGTCGAACGGATGTCCCTGCATCCGGTAGAATTGATAGTAGCGCAACGCCGCCAGGAGCGTGTCGCGTTCGCGGGCGGTCACGTTGAGGTTCTGCGTGGTCATGGGCTTCCCCTTGGCTTGCAACGAACGCCGAGGCGAGACCGCGCGAGACTCGCCTAGCTTGACCGTTGTAGCCGCTGAGTCGCAGCCCCGTCTATGACATGTGGCGGGATCGCGCGGCGCGCAGCCCGTCCCGGTGATCGATCGAAGCGGCCCCTTCCCTCCCCGCCTCGGGCGCGATGTTCGAGAGGGCGGCCGCGTCGAGGCCATAATAATCTTCCAGGATCCGCGGGTAGACGGTCGGCCGAAACGGCTCGCGGGCGGCCCAGAGCGCGTCGATGGGAAGCGCGAGCAGGGCCGCGTTCAGCCGCTGCGGGTCGTCGGCCAGCGCGGGATCGAGGCGATGGCCCGCCCCGCTCGCGCGCAGCCGCTCGGCCTGGGCGCCGAGATCGAACACCACCGGCGGCACCCCGGCCGCCAGGGCCAGCGAGAGCGTGTAGCAGTAGGTCTCCGGCGAGATCGAGGGAAACAGAACGAGGTCGGGATCGAGCCGGGCGATCTCGGTCATCGCCGCCGCGTCGCCACCGTAGGGACCGGTCTCGCGCACGCCCGCCGCCTCCATCGCCCGCGGCTCGGCCGAGTAGCCGATGATCGTGAACGCGATCGGCAGTTGCCGCAGTCTCGCATCGAGGGCGAGGTTGTGGACGACGTCGTAGCCCTTCTGCTGGCCGATCGATCCGATCACCGCGACCCTCAACGGGCCATCCCTCCGCTGGCGCGGACGCGGCTCGATCACGGGAAGCATCTCCTCGTGCGGGCGCAGCACGAGGCAGTCGAGGTGCAGCGTGCTGCCGATTC
This sequence comes from Methylorubrum sp. Q1, assembly GCF_004683995.1. Classification (NCBI taxonomy): domain Bacteria; kingdom Pseudomonadati; phylum Pseudomonadota; class Alphaproteobacteria; order Hyphomicrobiales; family Methylobacteriaceae; genus Methylorubrum; species Methylorubrum sp. Q1. The sequence continues at coordinate 395,922 of NZ_SRHQ01000001.1, forward strand.
GATCCGCGAGATCGGCCGAGGGAACATACACCGTCCGGGCGCGGTCGAGGAACCCGGCCCAGTCCCGCCGCCTCTCGGCGGGATCGGGCAACACGATCCCGTCGGCGTCACGATCGAGGCGGATGCAGTCGCGGCATGCGGAGGGCTCCGCCAACCCGCAATAGACGCCGTCGGATCGCACGAGGTTGTTGCGGTGGCAGACCGAGGCGTAGTCGTGCAGCGTCACGTCGTAGCCGGTGCCCGCCTCCTCGACCAGCCGCATCGCCGCGCGAGTCGAGGGGGCATCGAGCCCCGCCAGCGAGTGGACATGCACCATTGCCGGACTGAGCCAGCCGATCAGCTCGGCGAGGAGATCCGCATCCCGGTCGAGGGAGAGCGGGTCGAGGATCGAGACGGGGAAGTCGATCCCGCCCGATCCGGGCAGGCCGAGCCTGAACCCACCGGGCTCGTCGGTGCGCAGATAGACGACGGCGAGACCGGCCTCGGCGAGCCGGAGGCTCAGCGCCTCGATATGGGTCTCGACCCCGCCGCCGAAATCGTGGGTCACGATCAGGGCGATGCCGCGCCCGGCGCTGGCCGTGGCGCGCTTGGCGAAGCGGTAGAGGTCGAGGCGGCGCCGGGCGAAGCGCGCGGGATCGACCTCGATGTGGTTGTGGACCCGGCGCTGGTAGTCGGAGTGCTTGGTCAGGAGGGCACGCAGGATGTCCGCGCCCTTGGTCGCCAGCAGGGCGCCGAAGGAGACGCTGCCGGAATGGAACACGAAGATGTCGTGGGCCAACACATTGGTGAAGCCCGCCTTGAGGGCGCGCATGCAGAAGTCGTTCTCTTCGCCGTAGCCGCGCCCGAAGGTCTCGGCGTCGAGGAGCCCCACCGCCGCGATCGCCTCCCGGCGCATCGCCATGCAGAAGCCGACGCCGGTCGGCACCGGCGAACTCGTGCGGGCGTTGCAGACGCGGGTGAAGGCGTCGATCTCGGCGGGCGTGATCTCGAGCCGGGCCTGGTTGTCGACGTTCGGCCGCGGATAGCTGCAGATCGTGGCGTTGTTGGAGAACGGCGTGACCGTCGCGACACGGGGGTCGGCGTCGAGGTGCCAGAGCAGGCGGTCGAGCCAGTCGCCGTAGACGACGATGTCGGCGTTGAGGAGCACGACATCCTTGCCTGCGGCGAGTTCGAGGCCGCGGTTGCAGGTCCGTACGAAGCCGAGATTCGCCTCGTTGACGAGGTGAGTGAAGAGGCCGCGGCCGCCGAGGTCGGCCAGAGCCGCGCTCAGGCGCGGATCGGGGCTGCAATCGTCGATGACGAGGAGGGCGAAGGCGGTGGCCTGCCCTGCACTCAGCACCGAGTGGATCGCCCGCAGGGTGTCGTCGTAGCCCTTGTAGACGGGCATGATCAGCACGACCCGCGCCGCCGCGATGTCGGCGGCGGGCTTGGCCTGCTCCCACTCGGCCGGCGTCGGCGCGACCTGCGCGGGCCAGGTGCCGAGACCGAACGGTGTCGGCCGGAAGCCGCGCGGCTGACCCACCGCGAGATAGTGGAAGAACGGGTTCACCCCGGCGCCGATCTCCCGCCGGTAGTGCTTCCGGTAGAATCGCACCGAAAAGTCGGGGCTCGGGTCGCGGTCCTCGCGGGCGCCGAAATCGAGGAAATGGCGGACCGGATCGACGCCGGAGCGGCGGATGTCGGGATTGGTGTCGAGGTAGTGCTCCCGGTCGAAGGCCGCCGCCACCGTCTCGTAGATCTGCGCGTCGGAGGCTTCGGCCGGGTCGGCGGGCAGCATTGCGGCCTGCGGCTTGGCGCGCCGCGCGGGCGGGGCTGCAGCCTTCGAGGCCTGGAGCCGTCGCGTCGCGGCAAAATGATAGAGCGGGCTGACGCCGAGGCGCCGCATATGCGCGTGGCGCTGGAGGTAGGCATCACCCGAGAAGGCGTCGTTCGGGTCGAGCCCGCGCCGCCAGCCCTTGGTCAGGTAGTGGGTGAGCGGGTCCTCGCCTGCCTCGAGACCGGCGAGACGGGCATAATACGGCGCATCGAAATAGGGCTCGACCACGCCGGCCTGGAGCGCCGTAAAATCCGGGCCCGGCTGCGTCGCGACCCGCAGCCGCTCGGTCGGCGAGAGCCCCGCATAATGGAGAAGCGGATTGATCGACGCCCGGTCAGCGAGGTGGTAGTCGGCGTAGAACAACGTCGAGAACACCGCGGACGGGTCGCGGCCCTCCAGCCAGCCATGGTCGAGGTAGTGCCGAAGCGGGTCGCCGCCGCCCGAAGCCACGTCGGGATAGGCCGAGCGGTAGAAGGCGGGATCGAAGAAGGGGGCGGCCACCGCGGCATCGCGGCGCTTGGGCCGAAACAGCTTCGGCAGCTTGATCACGGCCACATTCCTCGACAACGCCAAGACCGGGCCCCGCACTGGGATCGGCCCTTCGAAATGCATGGAAACGAAGTGTGGCGCGGCCGGGGCGACATCCTTCCCCTATAGCATCGTACCGAAGGGTAGCGGCCGGCTTCCACGAAAATGACGATGCGCGCGCCGATCGGGTGACGCAGGCGAGGTCGCCCACGCGAGAATGCGCCCGAACCTCTTCCCCCATAGAGGGGTTCGGCTCTAAGAGTGCCTCACAACACTCCCGATCACCGGACGGTTGTTTTCCGGGCGCGACGGCGCAGCGGGAATTTTGTGAGAGACACTCAGCATCGGTGCCGCCTCAGGGGCGGTCAGCAGTGCGGCTTGGCCCCGGGAGGGCACGATTTCGGACGGTCTCTGGTCTTCGGCGCTTGGCCTCGTCGCGGTCATCGCGCTCGTCTTAGCCAACGGCTTCTTCGTCGCGGCGGAATTCTCCCTCGTCGCGGTGCGGCGCAGCCGGGTCGCCGAACTGGTCAACGAGGGCCGGCTCAATGCCAAGGCGCTTCAGCGCGCCACCGACCGGCTCGACGCGCATCTCGCCGCGACGCAACTCGGCATCACGCTGTCCTCGCTGGCGCTCGGCTGGGTCGGCGAGCCGGCCCTGGCCCACCTGATCGAACCGCTGCTCTACTGGCTGCCGGAGAAAGCCGCCGGCCTCAGCGCCCATACGCTGGCCGTGGCGCTGGCCTTTGCCGTCATCACCACGTTGCACATCGTGCTGGGCGAGCTGGCGCCGAAAAGCCTCGCACTCCAGCGCAGCGAGCGCACCGCACTCGTGATCGTGCGGCCGCTGACCCTGTTCCTGTTGGTCTTCGGCCCGGCGATCCATCTCCTCAACAGCCTCGGCAACGGGGTGCTGCGGCTCCTCGGCCTGAGGCCCGGCGAGGGCGAGGGAAACCTTCCCTCCCCGAAAGAACTCAGCCTGCTCGTCACCGCGAGCCACGAGGCGGGCCTGCTGCACGAGGCGCAGGAGGATGCGGTGGCGCGCATCCTCGCCATCGGCGAGCGGCGCATCCGCGAGATCATGACGCCGCGCAACGAGGTGGACTGGGTCGATCTCGACGATTCCCAGGAGCAGATCATCGAGGCGGTGCGCGCCTGCCGCCACGAGCAGCTCGTCGTGAGCCGGGCGCAGATCGACGACGTCGTCGGCGTGCTGCGCAAGCAGGATCTGCTCGACCAGTTCCTCGACGGCAAGCCCCTGGATGTGAGGGGAGCGACCCGCGAGCCCATCGTCGTCCACGAGGGTCTGGCGATTCTCAAGGTGCTGGAGATGTTCCAGACCAAGCCGGTGCGCATGGCGATCGTCGTCGACGAGTACGGCAGCCTGGAGGGCATCGTCACCCAGACCGACCTGCTGGAGGCGATGGCCGGCGAGATCCCCGAGCCCGGCGAGGAGCGGATGGTGGTCGAGCGCGAGGACGGCTCTCTGCTCATCGACGGCATGATATCGGCGACCGACGCATTCGATCGCCTCGGCTTTCCCGAGCGACCGCGCTCGGACGACTTTTCCACGCTCGCCGGCTTCTTCATCGTCCAGCTCGGACGCATCCCGACGGAGGGCGATGCGATCGAGACCCAGGGCTGGCGGATCGAGGTCGTCGACATGGACGGGCGGCGCATCGACAAGGTCCTCGCCACGCGCCTGCCGGACGCTTGAGGCGCTCGATGACCAACATCTTCGTTCTGACGGGTGCCGGAATCTCCGCCGAAAGTGGGCTCGGCACGTTCCGCGACACGGACGGCGCGTGGGCCCGGTTCGACCCGATGCGCCTCGCGACGCCCGAAGGCTTCGCCGCCGATCCGGTGCTGGTCCACGACTTCTACAATCATCGCCGCCGCGACGCCCGCGCCGCCGCACCGAACCCTGCACATGGGGCGCTGGCCCGGCTGGAAGCGGGCTTGGCGGAGCGCGGCGGCCGGCTGTTCCTGTGCACGCAGAACATCGACGATCTGCACGAGCGGGCCGGCTCGCGCCACGTGGTGCACATGCACGGCGAGCTGCGGAAGGCCCGCTGCACCGCCTGCACGACGGACACCGTCTGGCACGAGGATCTCACCGTCGAGACCTCCTGCCCGCATTGCGGTCATAGCGGCGGGATGCGGCCCGACGTGGTTTGGTTCGGCGAGATGCCCCAGCACCTCGAAGCAATCGACGAGGCGCTGGCCGAGGCCGACCTGTTCGTGGCGATCGGCACCTCCGGCGCGGTCTACCCGGCGGCGGGCTACGTGGCGCAGTCCCGCGCCTTCGGCATCCCGACGCTCGCCCTCACGCTCGAGGCCGCCGACAATGCCGGCTTGTTCGAGGCGACCCGGCTCGGGCGCGCGAGCGAAACCGTGCCGGCCTTCGTCGAAGAGGTCTTGAATGGCGCCTAATGCGTCTGCGCCGAGAGCCGTACCCGACCCCATTGCATCGGGCCGGCGCCTCTCGGCCCTTGTTGTGACGCGCCTTCTTTCGCCGAAGAGGCGTCCCCTTCGTCGGGATGCGCTTTAGCGCTGCGGCCCATAGGGCGGGCGCGGAATCGCGCGGTGCGCCGCGCGGAGCGCCGCCGACCAGCGCTCGCGCAGATCGTGAAAGTAGCTCTCGCCGGCCTCGATGCGATGGCTCACTTCGAGGTCGAGGGCGCCGCGGCGCTGCACGGCGATGTCGATCGGCAGGCCGACGCCGAGATTCGAGCGCATGGTCGAATCCATCGAGACGAGGCCCACCTTCAGCGCGTCGTAGAGGTCGGTCTCGAAGGTCACGGCCCGGTCGAGGATCGGCTTGCCGTATTTGTGCTCGCCGATCTGGAGGAACGGCGCCTCGCGGCTGCACTCGATGAAATTGCCGGCCGAGTAGATCATGAACAGCCGCATCGGCTCGGTGCCGATCTGACCACCGAACAGGAACGAGACCTCCATGCGCAGGTTGGCCGCCTCGAACCCGGCCGCCTCGATCTCGCGTACCCGGCGAATCGCCCGGCCGACGAGCTGGGCCGCCTTGAACATCGTGGCCGCGTCCTTGAGCTTGGCCGGCGTCTCGCCCTCGATGTCGTCCACGCCCTCGCGGAGCATGCTGAGCACCGATTGCGTCATGGACAGGTTGCCGGCCGAGGCCAGCATCATCACGCGCTCATTCGGCGTGTTGAACATGTGCAGCTTGCGGAAGGTCGAGATGTTGTCGAGCCCCGCATTGGTGCGGGTGTCGGCGATCATCACCAGCCCGTCCTCGACGAGCACTCCGACGCAGTAGGTCATGGCGGTCGCCGCCTCAGGCAGAAGCCCGTGCGCCGGGCAGGTTCAGGCGGCTCGCATCGCACGCTCCGAGCCGGCCCGGCAAGACAACTTTTTTAAAAGCCGGACCCAAGGCCCGGTGCCGGCTCGGCCTTGGCCCAAGCTCTGGCCAAGACTTTAGCTTTGACTCTGGCTCTGCTGACCGTGGCCCTGAGACTGCGATTGGGAATGCACCTGCTCGACGCGCAGGGCCACGTCGAGGGTTTCGGTGCCTCCGCCGACGCGGCTGCCGCGGATCGGCGCGGCGCCGAGATAGTCGAGGCCGACGGCGACGCGCACATGCGCCTCGGTCGCGGAGATGCCGTTGGCCGGGTCGAATCCGATCCAGCCGAGGCCCGGCACCAGTGATTCCGCCCAGGCATGCCCCGCCTTCTGGTCGTCGGCGCCGTCGTCGCGGCGGAAATAGCCGGAGACGTAGCGCGACGGGATCTCCAGATGCCGGGCAGCGGCGAGGAAGATGTGGGTGAGATCCTGGCACACGCCCTTCCCGACCTCGAAGGATTGGGCGGCACTGGTGCTGGCGCTGGTCGGGCCCGGTTCGAAGGTCACGGTGTCGTGGACGGCGGCGAGCAAGCGGTGCAGCATCGGCAGCGCATCACGCTCCCCCTTGCCCGCGACCCTCTCCGCGAAGGCCTTGAGTTCCGGGCTCGCCTCGGTCAGCGGGGTGTCGCGCAGGTAGAACAGATCGGGGAGGCGCTCCACCGCGCCGCGCACGACACCGCTGGTCTCGAAGGTTTCGATCTCGCCGGTCACCCGCACGGTGAGCGCGTCGGTGGGATCGTCGGCGGTGAACCAGTGGACGAGATTGCCGAACCCGTCCTCGCGGGCGGTGAGCCGTCCGTTGACGGAGGGCTCGATCCGCCACTCGCGCACATGCTGACCGTCATGGTCACGGGGCGTCAGCCGCAGGATCTGAATCAGGCCCCGCGCGGGCTGCTGGTAGGTATAGACCGTATCGTGGACGATCCGGATGCGCATGCCTTGATCCTGCCGGGACGACTTGCGGCAAGCTAGGGCAAGGACGGCACTTTGGAAATCGGGAAGCTTGCTCAAAGCTTTGGCAGAGCGCGTTTTCTCGGCGGCCCCCGTCATGGATCGGCCCCGGCCCATGGATGGCGGCGCAAGCACGATTTCGGCGGTCATTACGGCCGGTCGTATCGCGGCTCCCGGTACAACGAGGAGCGGCGATACGACTGGCCGTAATGACCGCACGGCGCTTCGCTTCGAGCGGGGCGCTCCGAGATTCGACCCTGAGCGACGCGAGAGTGCGAGAAGCCCGTGCCCGATGAAGACGGCACGGGTTCTGGCAGGATCCGCTGTTCAGGCCATCTGGCCCCGCACGGCCCTGCCCGGCCCCGGCAGTCCCGGTCCGCTGCCGACCGAACCTGGGTTGTCGCTCCGGACGAGGTCGTGCGCCTCCTGCTCGCTCGCCGCGGCCGGCGGCGAGCCCCACATGCGCTTGCCGTTGGGTTCGCGGATGAGGAGGATCGAGACCACGCCGATCACGCCGGCGATCATCAGGTAATAGGCGGGCCAATTGAGGTCGCCGGTATACGCCACGAGCGATCCGACGACGACCGACGTCGTTCCGGCGAAGAGCGAGACGGACACGTTGAACGAGATCGAGAGACCGCTCGCCCGCAGGTTCGTGGGGAAGAGGGCCGGCAGCGTCGAGGGCATCGTGGCGCTGAAGCAGATCAGCAGCAGCCCCATGATCAGCAGGCCGAGGAAGACCGCGGCCTCGCTCTGACTGCGGATCAGCAGGATCATCGGCAGGGCCAGGACCACGAGGCCGACCGCCCCGATCAGAGCGAAGGGCTTGCGTCCGAAGCGGTCGGACAGGCGGCCGATAAACGGGATCGACAGGAGCGCGAGCACCATCACCGTAATCTGCAAAGCCCGAGACTCCGTCGGCGAGATGCCGCCGGCCTGCTGCATCATCGGCAAGGTCTGCGTGACGTAGGTCGGCATGTAGGAGGTCAGCATGTAGTTCGGCACGTTCCAGGCCAGTGCGAGCCCCATGCAGACGAGGACGTAGGGCCAGAGGACCAGAATATCCTTCGCGGTCTGTCCCGCGCGCAGACGTCTCTCGCGATCCTCCGTCTCCTGCTCGAGCGCGGCGAAAGCCGGCGTCTCGGCGAGCTGCGAACGCAGGTAGACGCCGACGAGGCCGAGCGGCAGGGCCAGAAAGAAGGGCAGACGCCAGCCCCAATCGAGCAGTTGCTGCTCGGTCAGGGCGAGACCCGCCACGGTCACGACGATCGCGCCCAGCAGGTAGCCGGTGAAGGTGCCGAACTCCAACCAACTCCCGAGATAGCCCCGCCGCCGGTCGGGGGCGTACTCGGCGATGAAGGTCATGGCGCTCCCGTACTCGCCGCCGGTGGAGAAGCCCTGGATCAGACGGGCGACGAGAAGGAGAAGGGGCGCGGCGATGCCGATGCTGTCCTGACTGGGAATGCAGCCGATCGCGAAGGTGCCGACGGCCATCAGGATCATCGTGGCCGCAAGAACCTTGTTGCGGCCGATCCGGTCGGCCAGCGGGCCGAAGAACATGCCGCCGAGCGGCCGGATCAGGAAGGCGACGGCAAACAGCCCGAAGGTCGCGATCTCCCCCATCGTGTGGGAGAGATTCGAGAAGAACACCTTCTGGATCGTCGGCTCGAAGAACGCATAGACGCCGAAATCATACCACTCGGCGACATTCCCGATCGAAGCCGCCGAGATCGCGCGACGGATCGTCGACGGCTCGGTGACGGTACAGTCCGCGGCCTTCCAATCCTTCTCGGCATCAACATGCATCGACAGCATCGTTTGCAGATCCTCACAGGGCCGGCCGAGCGGAACAAGGTTTTGGCAGGAAATTCATCGCGCATATGCGCCGCCCGCTCTTCGAGCGCCGCAGCGGTCGAACGGGAGTCGATGTCAGTCGGAGGACGGCCGGCGATCGTCTCCCCAAAATGCACGGTCGATTATTTTTATGCTTTGCAGCCGTGCCGGGCGCCCGCTCAGGCGACCACCTGCAACAATGTTGATGGAGTGTCGGAGCCGAACTTGCCGTGAACCGACACATTTTTCCAGTTTTATGCCCGCTCGGGTGCTTTACTCGACAAACCCGATATGCGGCGCGGCAATCTCGGCCGCCATCTTTGGCCCTGCACGCCGAGAACAGGTATCATGCGTCTTCGCGCGATGGCGGGGCGCCGCGCGGTCGCTCGGCCTCGGAACCCTGTCGACGATCACCCTCAGGCCAGCTTTCGAGCGCCTCTCCCGAAACCGGTCGGTGCCTTTCGGGAGGGCGGATTTCGGCTTCGCTCGGGCAGAGCGCAGGCTCCCCGATACGGCGTCCGCTGAATCGAAACGGAGGCCGTATCAGGGAGCCTCTCTCACACCAGATACTGCTCGCTGATGGCGGCGCCGAGACTGTTGTTCTCGACGATGAAGCCCTGGATGAACTCGTGGAGGCCGGAGGCGAAGACGCGCTCGATTTCAGCGCTGCGAAGCTTCGCCCGCAGATTGCTCGCAAGCCGCTGGCTCTCGCCACGGCGACCGTAGGCGTCGGCGATCAGATCGAGATGCTCCACCAGCATGCGGTAGCAACTCGCGAGCGAGCGCGGCATCTCGGGGTTGAGGATCAGCAGGTCGGCGACGAGAACCGGCTTGATGCTCTCGCGGTAGACCCAGTGGTAGGCGTTGAAGGCCGAGACCTCGCGCAGGATCGTCGTCCACTGGAAGTAGTCGAGCGAGCCGCCGACCCGCTCCGAGGCCGGCAGCAGGATCTGGTACTTCACGTCGAGGATGCGCGCGGTGTTGTCCGCCCGCTCGATCGCCGTGCCGGCGCGGGTGAACCAGTAGGCGTCGTTGCGCAGCATCGTCCGGTAGGCCGAGCCGTCGAAGGTCAGCGAGACGCGCTTCACCCAGTCGAGGAACTGCGTGAACTCGTCGCGCGAGAGGTCGCGGCCCTCGTAGGACCGTAGTTCGAGATAGGCGCCGTTGATCGTGTCCCACATCTCGGTGGTGAGCGCCGTGCGGATCGAGCGGGCGTTCTCCCGCGCGGTGGCGATGCAGGAGCGGATCGAGGACGGGTTGTGGGGCGAGAAGGCGAGGAAGTTGCAGACCGTGTGCTCGTTGACCGAATCGTAGAGCGTCTTGAACAGCTCGGGATCGCCCGCCGAGGACAGGGCGGAGGCCCACTCGTTCGAGGTGCGTCCGCCGTAGCTCGACGGCAGGGCCGCCAGCCGCAGCGCCGCGTCGAGGATGCGGGCCAGGAAATCCGCGCGCTCGGCGTAGCGCGAGAGCCAGTAGAGGTTGTCGGCAGTCCGGGACAGCATGGCGTCAGCTCGCGGGCGCGTTGGCGACCAGGGCGGCAGATGCGCGGTGTTTCATCACCGACGCTGCCCGGCCCGCCTGAAGATTGCGAAAGTATCGGGCGAAGCGCTCAGGCATCGAGCACCCAGGTATCCTTGGTGCCGCCGCCCTGGCTCGAATTGACCACGAGCGAGCCTTCCTTCAGGGCAACCCGGGTCAGGCCGCCGGGCACGATGCGGATCTCGTCGGCGCCGGCCAGCACGAACGGGCGCAGATCGACGTGGCGCGGGGCGACGCCCGAGGCGACGAAGGTCGGGCAGGTGGAGAGCGAGAGCGTCGGCTGGGCGATGAAGTTGTCGGGCGCGTGGCGCAGCTTCTTCGCGAATTCGTCGATCTCGCGCCGCGTCGCGTGCGGGCCCACCAGCATGCCGTAGCCGCCCGAGCCGTTGACCTCCTTCACAACGAGGTCCTTGAGGTTGTCCATCACGTAGGAGAAGGCGTCCTTCTCGCGGCAGCGATGGGTCGGCACGTTGTGCAGGATCGGCTCCTCACCGGTGAAGAACTTCACGATTTCCGGCATGTAGCTGTAGACCGCCTTGTCGTCCGAGATACCGGTGCCGACGGCGTTCGACAGGGTGACGTTGCCCCGCTCGTAGGCGTTCATCAGCCCGGGCACGCCAAGCACCGAGTCCGGCCGGAAGACGAGCGGATCGAGGAAGTCGTCGTCGAGGCGACGGTAGATCACGTCGACCCGGCGCGGCCCCTCGGTGGTGCGCATGTAGACGACCTCGTCCTTGGTGAAGAGGTCGCCCGCCTCCACCAGTTCGACGCCGAGTTTGTCGGCCAGGAAGGAGTGCTCGTAGAAGGCCGAGTTGTAGCGGCCGGGCGTCAGCAGGACGACGGTCGGGTCCCGCGTGGCGGAAGCCGGGGCGAGGCTGCGCAGGGTCGCAAGCAGGGCGTCGGGATAGTTCTCGACCGGCGCGACGCGATGGCGGGAGAACAGCTCGGGGAAGAGCCGCATCATCACCTCGCGGTTCTCCAGCATATAGGAGACGCCGGATGGGGTGCGGGCGTTGTCCTCCAGCACGAAGAAGTCCTTCTCGCCGGTCCGCACGATGTCGATGCCGGCGATGTGGACGTAGAGATCGTGCGGCACGTCGAAGGCGCGCATCTCCATGCGGTAATGCGGGTTGCGGTAGACGAGGTCGGCCGGGATGATACCGGCCTTGATGCATTCCTCGGCGCCGTAGATGTCGTTGATGAAGGCGTTGAGCGCGGTGACCCGCTGCTTCAGGCCCCGCTCGAGGAAGTCCCATTCGGGCTTGGTCAGCACCCGCGGGATGATGTCGAACGGGATCAGCCGCTCGGTCGATTCGTTGGCGCCGTAGACCGCGAAGGTGATGCCGATGCGCCGGAACAGCATCTCGGCCTGGCTGCGGCGGGTGTTGAAATGCTCCGGCGGCGTCTTGTCGAGCCACGACTTGAGGATGTCGTAGGCCTCCCGCACGACAACCGGATCGGGCTGGCCCGTTCCTGTCCCGTTCATCTCGTCGAACGCCGTCTGCGCCATCCGCGCGAATCCCCCTGCGATGTCGTCCGAGCGGAGCAAGAGGCAGGCCACGCGGCGGACGTTCCGCCGGCCCCGCAACCCCGTGCCCCGCCGCCGCCGCGGCACGCCGCACCCGCGGCCCTGCGATCGATGTAGCGGAAGCCGCGCGCAATCCCATCCCTCGAAGCGACGCTTCGTTGCAGGATCGCACAACCAGTCATGGAAAATTTTGCCGACACGGCTGGCAGGCTCGGCGGGGAGCACGTCTGCGGCTCAGATCAGCTTGAGGCCCTTGAGGCTCGCATGCCCGTCGCGGCCCAGGATAACGTGGTCGTGCACCACGATGCCGAGCGGACCGAGCACCGAGACGATCTCCCGGGTCATGCGGATATCGGCGTTCGACGGCGTCGGATCGCCGGAGGGGTGGTTGTGGGCGAGGATGATCGCGGTGGCGGAGAGTTCGAGCGCCCGCCGCGCCACCTCGCGGGGATAGACCGGGGTGTGATCGACGGTGCCGCGCCCCTGCACCTCGTCGGCGATGAGGTGGTTGCGCCGGTCGAGGAACAGCAGGCGGAACTCCTCGCGGCCCGAGAACGCCATGGTGGCGCGCAGATATTCGAGGAGCGCGCTCCACGCGGAGAGCAGCGGTCGCTCAACGATGGCGCCGCGGGCGAGCCGCCGGCCCGCGGCCTCGATCAGCTTGAGGTCGCCGACGACCCCGGCGCTGATCCCCTCGACCTCCGCGAGCCGGGCGGGATCGGCGCTGAGCACCTCGGCGAACGAGCCGAAGCGGTGGATCAGCGCCTTGGCGAGCGGTTTGACGTCCCGCCGCGGGATTGCCCGGAACAGGGTGAGTTCGAGCAGTTCGTAATCGGCCAGTGCCTCGGCGCCGTGATCGGCGAAGCGGGTGCGCAGGCGCTCGCGGTGGCCGTGATAATGCCGGGCCTCCCCGGCGGGGGCCGGAGCCCCCGCCTCGGAGAGGCTCGGCGGGCCGGGTGGTTCGGCCGTTCGGCGAGCCATCCCCGTCGGGCCGTCAGTCGGCCTGCGCGCCGTGCGCCTCGAGACCATGCGGCTTGGGCTGATCGAGGCCTTTGGGCGAGAGCGTGAAGATCTCGTAGCCATCCTCGGTCACCGCCACCGTGTGCTCGAACTGCGCCGACAGCGACCGGTCGCGGGTCACGGCGGTCCATCCGTCGGAGAGCACCTTCACCGCAGGCCGACCGAGATTGATCATCGGCTCGATGGTGAAGAACTGGCCGGCTTTGAGCGGCACATCGTAGCTCGCCTCGACGTAGTGCAGGATGGTCGGCGCGTCGTGGTAGACGCGGCCGAGCCCGTGGCCGCAGAAATCGCGCACCACCGAGCAGCGCTCGGATTCCGCGTAGGTCTGGATCGCACGGCCGATATCGTTGGTGGAGCCGCCGGGCTTCACCGCGCGAATGCCGCGCATCAGCGCCTCGTAGGTGATCTCGCACAGGCGCTGCGCCTTGCGCGGCACCTCGCCGATATAGGCCATGCGGCTCGAATCCCCGTGCCAGCCGTCGAGGATCAGGCAGCAATCGAGATTGACGATGTCGCCCTCGCGCAGGGGCTTGTCGTTGGGAATGCCGTGGCAGACGACGTGATTGATCGAGGTGCAGATCGATTTGCGGTAGCCGCGGTAGAACAGCGAGGCCGGATAGGCGCCGTGATCCATGCCGAACTCGAAGGCGAGCCGATCGAGATGCTCCGTCGTCACGCCGGGCTGGGCGGCCTCGACCAGCATGTCGAGCGCCTCCGCGGTGAGGCGGCCGGCGCGGCGCATGCCCTCGAACCCCTCCGGTCCGTGGATCGGCGGCTCCGGGGCGCGGCGCCCGCCTTCGGCGACGGCTTGCTCTTCACGGCTCATGGGAGATCGGGCGCTTAGCGAGGGACGTTCGAGGCGGACGCTCTCGTCTTACGCCGCCCCAGGGCCGGCGCCAACCCGCGCGCGCCCGAGCATGAATGCCTTTCGCGCTGTTCGATTGGACCGACCGCACCTTGGTTCGTTCCGGACCGGGCCAGTGGGGCGGCCAATCGGGAGTCACATCAAATCAGCGCACCTTGTCGGACGATGCGTTTGGTCATCGCCACAAAGCCCTCGGCTTGTCCGAGGAGGACCGGCGCATCCCTCGTCAGTCGTATCCATCCCGCCGACGAATAGAACCCTTCGGCATCCGACGCCGCGCTGACGAACAGCCTGCCGAGGCCAAGCGCTCTCGCGTAATCCGCCACCATCGCGTCGAGCACGCGGCCATGCCCGCTCCTGCGAAGGGGGGCCGTGATGGCCACGAGTCTGACGATCCCTGTCCCGTTCCCGAGGTCGTCGAGGCGCGTGGTGCCGATGCCCGCTTCATCCCGCTTCAAGAGCAGGGCGTGGTGGTTCGGGAAAAGCTCCTCAGGCCGGGCATCGTCATAACCAACCCGTCCCCTTTCCTCCCACAACGAGGAGCGACGAATGGCATGGTAGACCTGCCGATCGGACGGTTCGGCGACGCGAACAAGAGAGTACCGCATCGGGCTGGCGCCTCCCGCGAAAGGCCGCGGCCTCGCAGGCGTGCGTCTTCAGACCGTCGGCAGATCGAAGCGGGACCCTAGGCGTGCGGCCGCGAACGCGCTAGACCACGGCCTCGGTTTCAGGGACGTGCGATGGCTGACAAGGCGGTTCCCCACTTCCACAATCAGGCCGGCGTGACCGTGATCGCGGTGGGCTCGAAGGAGTTCATGTGCATCGGGGCGCTGCCCCCGTTCGATCATCCGCACGTCTTCCTCGACATGGGCAGCGACACCGAGATCATCTGCCAGTATTGCTCGACCCTGTTCCGCTACGACCCGAAGCTGACGCCGGGCACGGCGGAGCCGGCCGGGTGCGTGTGGCACGACGAGACGCCCGACAACACGTCCAAGGCCGCCTGACCGGGCCGGGCCGTCCGTGGCGGCGCTCTCCATCGTCATCGTCGGCGCCGGGATCGGCGGGCTCACCGCCGCGCTGGCGCTCGCCGGGGCCGGCCACGCCGTCACGCTGATCGAGCGGCGCACCGGGTTCTCCGAGGTCGGCGCCGGCCTCCAGCTCTCGCCGAACGCCAGCGCGGTGCTGATCGGCCTCGGGCTCGGCGCGGCCCTGCGCCGGGCGGGCGACGAGCCGCCGGGCGTCACCGTGCGCGCACTGACCACCGGCCGCGTCGTCGGCGGCATCCGCTTGGGCGCCAGCATCCGCGAGCGTCACGGCGCACCCTACTACGTTCTGCATCGCGCCGACCTGCAGACGATCCTGCTCGATGCCGTGCGCGGGCGCCCCGGCATCCGCCTCTGCGTCGGGCGCGAGGTGTCGGGCCTGGGCGAGACCGAGGACGGCGTCAGCCTGACGATGCGCAGCATCGACGGCGACCGCACCGAGACCCTCGACGCCGACCTCGTCATCGGTGCCGACGGCGTGCGCTCGAGCCTGCGACAGCACTTCGACACGCGCCCGCTGCGGCTCCACCGCCAAGCGGCGTGGCGGGCGGTGATCCCGCGCGAGGCCGCGCCCGAGGCGCTTCAGGGCGCCGAAACGGGGCTCTGGCTCGGGCACCGGCGGCACGTCGTCCATTATCCGATCAATGGCGGCAAGCGGCTCAACGTGGTGGCGATCGTCCCCGAGCGCGAGGGCGACGAGGATTGGGGCCGGATCGGCGACCCGATGGTCCTGCGCGACCATTTTCCCGATGCGGCCCCGCCGCTGACGGAGTTGCTGACCCTTCCCGATAGCTGGATGGTGTGGTCGCTGGTGGACCGGCCGGCGGTGCGGCCGATGGCGCGGGGCCGGATCGCGCTTCTGGGCGACGCCGCCCATCCGGTGCTGCCGTTCCTGGCCCAGGGCGCGGCGCTCGCCATCGAGGATGCTGCGGTGCTGGCGGCGAGCCTGTCCGCCGGGGCGAGCGTGCCCGAATCGCTTTCGGCCTACGCCGCGGCGCGCCAATCCCGCGTGCGGGCGGTGCAGCGGGCCGCCCGCCGCAACGGGCGCTTCTACCATGCCGGCCGGCTGATCGGCTTCGCCCGGGACACGGTGATGCGCCGCACCGGCCCCGAAGGCATGAGCGCGCGCTACGCCTGGGTCTACGGCTGGCACCCACCCGCTTGATCTGGCCTCACCGGACCGCTACCGCTGCGCCGATGCGGACGTGGCGAAACCGGTAGACGCACGAGACTTAAAATCTTGCGGCCGCAAGGCTGTGCGGGTTCGAGTCCCGCCGTCCGCACCAATTTTCTGAAATTCCAAGTCTTTCCAGCAAGTCTTGCCGGCAAGAGGCGGGCAGGAAGGTAATTTTCCTGCGTTTTCCGCCGAGGAGAGCGCATGGGCTCGCGAAAGGGGCCTAAACAGCCGGCTGCACCTGCGATCGAAGGCCACCAGAGGATTTCGAGAGCACCGGGCGGTCTTCTTGGAAGAGCCGGGAGCGGCCATCACCCCCGGCTCTCTCAGCCTCGATTACCGGGCCGGACGCTCGCGGACGGTCCGCTCTTCGCGCCGCTCGATGCGATCCTCACGGCGGGCATCGGGATCGACCCCGAGCACGCCGCCGACCGTGCCGGTCGCGGCCCCGACGGCACCACCCACGACGCCGCCGACCGGGCCGGCGGCGCGGTTGCCGTCTTCCACGCCGCGTTCAGCGCCGCGAAGGGTCCCCTGAGCCTGGGCCGTCGCGGACAGGGCGAGCGGGGAGAGAACGAGGGCAGAGGCGAGCAATAGCCGCTTCATCGGGTTGGCTCCTGGAATCGGTGCGCCGGCGGTAAGCCGCGCTTCACAGGACTAACTTCCGAGCCGGGCGATGGTGCCGAATGCCGGGATCATCCGTCCACTCTCCGGCTTCCGCAAAGAGGCGCCCTACGGCTTCCGCTTGATGACGTTCTTGGCTCCGGATGCCGTCACATCGGGGTTCGGGGCGCCCTCGCTGCGCGTCCACTCCACGACATGGTCCGCGCCGTTCACCTGCAGCTGCGTGGGTCCGGCGAGGAGGAGCGAGACGCGATTGTTGGCACCCGACGTATCCAGCTTACCGGGGGCGCTGCCGCCTCCCAGCGTCGCCGTGACGATGTTCTGAGTCACGCTGACGGTCACATCCTGGGCCCTGCCGCCCTTCACCGTGTTGTCCATGCCGGACACGAAGAGCGCCCTTCCCTCTTCGAAGCTCACCTTGTGCTTCGACCCGTGCACGGTGATGACCCCGCATCGTCCGGTCAGCGCGATCTCATTCTCAGCGCCATAGACCCCCACATCCTTCCCGTGACAATCGACATCGCGACTGATCCCGACGCCTTCGATGGTGAGTTCATCGGCGTGTGCGATGCCCAGGGGAGCCATCGCCGCAGCGAGGATCACGGGCAGGAGACGCGGCATCGAACCATCCTTGGCACTTTTCGGGCTGCCGATGAGAGCAAACCGCCCCATCCACGTCAAACGGTCACGCTGAGGATGCGTCCGGGCCGCCATGCCCATTCCCCATCATCCGTTCGGCAGGGTGGATTGCGCTTCGGCGGGGCCCGTCCCTGCACGATGGGTCGCATCCTCGCGTGTCGCGCCGACCGGGCGACAGGTCTCACCGGGTGGCCGGAGCGGGGCTCGGCTGAGCGGGCTCTCGCGGGGCCGGCTGCGGATTGCCGGAATTCTGAGCCTCGGGAGACGGCGCCGGTTGCTGCGGCGGCGGGTTTCCCGGCTGTCCCTCGTTGAGGGCTTGGTTGGCCTCGGTCTGTAGCTTGTCGGCGGTCTGCTGGCTGATGAGCCCGTAGGAGACGGCCGCGGCGAGCGCCACCGCGATGACCGCGCCGAGCAGGGTTCTCTTGAGCTTGTCCGGCATCAGGGGCGGCCCTCGCATCAGCGCGGCTGTGAGCGCGCGATCTCGGCGAGAGAACAGGGTGCGGGACGATGCGTTCCGGTGGTCACGATGGCGGATCGGCAACGGACCTCGACGGGCGGCATCGAACGCCCGGGAGACACGGCGAGAGACCGGCATTTGAAGCGGCTTTGTCGTGGAGAGCAGGGCTGCAGCTAAGTTTCTCGGCGGCTCACGCAGGACTATCTTTATGCCTCCGAAAAGCGCAGGATGATCTCACCATCGGAAGAGCAACCCTCAGGCTCCGATGGCTGAGGGCAATTATGTCCCCGCCTGGATTATACAGGTGGAGATCATGACCAATATCATTCAAATGAGCGAACACGGCGGCGCATCGTCGTCCTATCGCCTCTATGATGTCGGAAGCACCGGCGCCGAAGGGCCCGGACGCTTTATCCGCGCCAGAACCGACCCCGAAGCGAAGGCTCATGCCTTGGCGCTCCTCAACGATCATCCCATCGAGCTTTGGGACAGGATGCGCTTCATCGCTCGCTACTGGCCGGGAAATCTTCCGATTGCGGTCTCGGTGAAGGTCTTCAACTAGCCGCAGCACGCCTTTCTAGCGCAAGTGAACCCGAAGGAGCCATCGACATGGCCATCGAGAAGAAACGCGGCAATCGCGAGACGAAGAAGCCGAAGAAGTCGACCGCGAAGGTGATCGCGGCCGCGCCCTCCACCAAGAACCTCGTCTCCGCAGCGGTGAAATCCGCCGGCCGCTGATCGGCCCCAGACATTTTCGATCCGCACGCCATGATGCTTCCCCAGAGGGCGAAGGCGTGTGGGCAGGCTGCTCGATACTGGACCCCGGCGATCTAACGCATCGTTGTCGCTGAGGGCGTAGATGAGCCTCCGCCTCATCCGGGTCGAGCAGCCGCACGATGATGCGCTCTCCACAGCGCTCGGCCGGTCCAGGCTCGACGCGGCCGGTCAAGCCGTGCGAGCCTCGCCCGGTGTCGATCACCAAGCCCGAACTTTCCGCGTTGCTCGCCAGCGCGCACCGCGTGCCGGAGCGTGAGCGCATCGCGGCCTTCCTGCGCGATCCAGCGACTCAGATCATCGAAAACCCGTTCGCAGCGACCCGCGCCGCTGCGGCGCGCAACACCTGGGCCGGCCGAGGTTTCGACTTTCGCGTCATGGGCGTCGAGGCCGCGGGCCTGTCGGATCTGCTGAGTGCGCTGGCCGAGCTTCCGGCCTCGGAACCGCTCGTCGAAGAAGTCGCCCGGTCCGGTCCACACACCGCGTCGATCGTGTTGAATGGGGACCGCAGCCGCGTCGTCGGCGCGGCCCTCTATGGCAAGCCCGGCACATCACTCCCACACTTCGTCACGCCCCGCCCTCGCCGCCGCGCCGCGGCCTCGACCCAACTCGACCTGTTCGCCGATGCGGGGTGAGGCACTCGCGCTCCCGTAGATTCACTGAAGCATCGTCCCGAAAGCCGGCCCCCCCTTTCGGGACGATGCTCGAGAGGCCGGTTCGCCCGCCCGACCTTCTGGGCGAAGCGTCAACCCGTCGTCTGCGGACGCGGGAGCGGCCCGACGCCCCTGTCCGGCCGCGCTTTGCGCGAGGGCCCTGCGCCCGCGAGCGAGAACGGCCGCCGGAGCCGGTGAGCGGCCACCAGAACAACCCCCATCAGCGCCCCGGCCAGCACGTCCGGCCCGTAGTGCCCACCCGCGCCGAGCGTGGCGACGATGACCGCGGCGTTGAGGAGAAGTGCCAGCGGCCCGATCACCGGCACCGGGGCGAGCGCCCAGGCGGTGAGGACCGCGAGGCAGGCGTGGAACGAGGGGAAGGTGACGAGGCCGCGAATCTCCGAGAGCGCGATCGTCGGCAGCGTTCCGTCGCGCAGGGCATGCAGCGCGTCGAGATGCCAGAGGGCGCCGACCGTTTCGAGATGCCCCTGCGGATAGGCCTGCGGCTCGTAATAGGCGTAGGGCCCGATTGCGGGAAACAAGGCCGAGACCGCGATGGACGCGAGCAGCGCCAGGCTGAACAGGCGGGCATAGGCCCAAAGGCGCGAGACCCGCGACACCGCACTCAGAGCGATGACGACGAGCCCGACTTGAGGCCCGCTGGAATGGTAGGCGAGCGCCAGCCACCAGGACAGGTCCGGATGCGCGGCGAGGCCGCCGACCCAGCCGCGCCAATCGAAGCCCATCGCCGCCTCGACCCGCGCGAGGGCGGGATCGGCGAAGGGCATCGCCAGGGTAGCTCCCAGATAATGCAGGAGAGCCGCCGCGGTGGTGAAGGCGGCCAGATAGGCGCTCGACAAGGCCATGGCCCGCAGCTTGGGCTCCGGCTTGACGGCGCTGAACAGAAAGGCGAGCCCGAGCAGGACCGTCACCGCACCGAGCACCGCGAACAGACCGGTCGAGGCGACGCCGATCCCGACGACCGCGAGCCAGAGGGCGTCGAGCAGAATCAGGCCGCCGAGGAGGGCCCAGAGCCGGGGACCGGGCGCCGCGAGGCCCGCACTCAGCCGTCGGAGACGCGGGCCGCCCGAGAGGTCGGACGGTGTGTCGGCCCGCGCGTCAGCCTTGCGTGAGCCGGCCCAGCGTTCCTCGTCGAGCAGCATCCGTCGATCGCTCCTTCCGGCCCGCACCATTCGGCCGCCCCCGGACGGGAAGACGCGGCAGCGCGCGTTTTGTTCGGAAGGTCCGCCCTTTCAGGCGGAGGGGATGGCGGCGCGGGTCTCGGCGCCGGCCTGTCGGTTGGCGTTCGCAGCGGGCATGAAGCTCTCGACCCGGTTGCGGCCTTCATTCTTGGCTGCGTAGAGCGCGAAGTCGGCGGCCTTCAACAGGTCGGCGGCCTGGATGCCGAAATCACGCGTCCGCCCCCGCCCGGCGGTGGTGCCGACGCTCACGGTCACCAGTGCCCCCGCAGGCAGGCCGGGATGACGGATGGCGAGATCCGTGACGGCCGCGCGGATCGCCTCGCCGGCCGACCGCGCCGCGGACGGGTCGGCGTCCGGCAGCAGGGCTACGAACTCCTCGCCGCCGTAGCGCGCGGCCAGACCGCCATGGGCCGCGACGGAGGCCTGCAGCGCCTCCGCCACCGCCACGAGGCAAAGGTCCCCGTCCGCGTGCCCGGCGGTGTCGTTCAGGAGCTTGAAATGATCGAGGTCGATGAGGATGACGCCGAGCCACGCATCCCGCTCGCCGGCGAGATCCCATGCCGCCTCCAGGCGCTCCGAGAAGTGGCGACGGTTGGACAGGGCCGTGAGCGAGTCGGTTTCGGAGAGCACGGTGAGGCGCGCATTGGCGCGGGCGAGCGCCTCGCCCTGGAGCTTCATCCGCAAGCCGATGAGGAAGGTTTTCCGGGCCTCCCATTCCCGCGAGTAGCAGAGCTTCAGCGGCACCAGGATCAGCCCGGAGACCAGCAGGGGCAGGCCGCTGCGCTCCGGGTTGCACAGGCCGAACGCCAGAACGAGGCCGCCATAGAGGGCGAACGAGGCACCGCAGAACCACAGGCAGTGCCGGAACGGCATCGGCGCGATCAACCCCACCACCAGCGGAACGATGGTGGCGATGATGATGTAGACGTCGGCATGCGGGGCGGGCGCGAGACGGGCGCTGTTGAGGACGACGACGATATCGACGAGCGCCGTGGCGAGGACGGCAGCGGAGATCCGCACCATGGTCGGCCGTCCCCGCAGGGACACGATCGCCGCCAGCGCGACCGGGCAGAAGACGCCCAGCGTCATCGCCAGGGGCACGACGAACCCCTCGGGACCGAACACCTCCCGGTCCATGACGAGGGAGAGGAGGTTGAACAGGGTGAAGACGGCGAGCCAGGACTGCACGTAGCGACCGCTCTGCCGGGCGGTCTCGGCACGGTACTGCGCTTCGAGCGCGTCCGGAAACTTGAGCCGGTACCAGGGGCGGCTCAGACCGGCTTCGATCGGCTGTAGCATCGATGCGCCAAGTCAAGCCTCTGCTGCGCAAGCGTTAGCGTACCGGAACGCGGTTGCTCAATGACGAATGTCAGCCAGGGCAAGAGGAATCCGGCTTTATCCTTCCGGCGACGTCGAGACCGGATCGCCCGCCGCCCCGTAGCCGCGCTGGGCCGCGGCCCGGTTGACGATTCCGAAGCGGAGGACCGTCTCCTCGAGGTAGTCGACCGCCCTGACGAGATGGCGGCGCGCCCGGTCCCACTCGTCCGCCTCGGCATCGCCGGAGGTCTCGGCCAAGGTGACGGAGGCGATCAGAACACGGTCGCGCTCATCCTCGATTCGCCGGTCGCGCTCGACATGGCCCCGCACGTCGGCATCGAAGGCGGCGATGACCGCCCAGGGGAAGTCGTCCTTCCGCCCGTCCGCCGGGAAGGCGGCTGCGAGCCGCCGTGCCTCGGCGGACGCCCCACGCACGAGATCTGCCAAGCTCACCGCCACCGTCCGACCCTCCTCGCCTTCGGGCAGGCGCGACGCCTCGACCCTGTCCCGCCAACGTCCGCAGCGGCGATCCCGTTCGCAAGCGAGGATGCAGGCGACATCCCGATGCCTTGAGTCTGGAGCGCGTGCCCTCTCCATGTGCCGGCATCCGGTGCGCGGCGGACAGTAAGACAGGGTCCGATGAGGCCGCCCTCTACGCTCACGCCCACCGAACGGTTTGGGGGCATCACCGTCCGGTGGGCGCAAGCGACCGGGAGCGAACCCACCGGCGCCGCCAAGGATAGGGCGGATGCGCCGTTCCGACAGCGGCGACCGGCTTGATTGTCGACCGGACGCAGCGGAACGCCAGTTCTTGGTTAAGGAATCCGAGGCGGACCCTGCGGCGAGGGGCGCGGCACCGGCATGTCGCCGCGGCATGCCGCAGGCCACGAAAAGGGCATAAGCCATGCTTTAGGTTGTCCGACAGACGCTCGCTCCCCTGTCGAAGCCCTTTGGGGCGGAAGGGATCGGGCGTTTCGTCCATCACGTGAGCGACAGACACGTGAGAGTCTTCGGTAGAGCGATTTGCCGACGCCTCCGCAGGGAAAACCTCCTCAGGAAAAGCGTCGGAAACCCATGGTGTTTCGATGAGACGAACGGGATTTCTCGGCCTTAGAGCATCATCCCGAAAGGTGGTTGCCGGCTTTCGGAAAAGGATGATGCAAAAACAAGAGGATAGAGCATCGTCCTGGATCCTCTATCGAGGACGATGCTCCATCGTCATCGTCCTCGCCGCATTTGGCGCCGGTGCCGTCGGCGACGGCCACGCCAGCGAAAGCGTGAGCGGTCGGCCGCGGATCCTGAGCGGCGACACGCTGGTCGTCGGCGGGCGCGTCGTCGGCCTCTACGGCGTGGCGGCGCCCGGCCTGAAGCAAACCTGCCTGAACGCCAAGGGCCACGGCTATGCCTGCGGTGCCCACTCGGCCAAGGCGCTGGCTGCCCACCTGAAGGATGCCACCGTCACCTGCCAGATCCGCGAGACGGACAGCTACGGCCGTGCGCTCTCCGTCTGCCACCGGGACAAGGAGGACCTGAGCGCCTGGATGGCGGAGAAGGGCCTCGCCATGGCCGAGCGCAACCAGCGCGCCGCCTATGTCGGCGCCGAGACGGTGGCCTGGGGCAAGCGCCTCGGCCTGTGGGCGGGCTCCTTCGAAGATCCGACCGAACGACCCCGGACGAGCTACTCGAAGGCCAATACGGTGGCCGACGCTCAGCCCGAGGCGCATTGACGAGCCCGCGAGTCGGGCCATACCCCCAAGGCGGAACGGCTTCGGCAAGGCGCCGGGAACGATCCACGGGCGACAACGGTGTGCATCGGCACGGAGCCGGCGGTCGCGCGGTCGCCGCAGCGCTTGCGACCGGCTCGGTCAGGTGCCACGTAGAGGCTTCCAGGCGCGCGGACGGGGCGGCTGGGGACGTGACCGCAGCGTTGCCCCCGACTCGATCCCCCGGACTCGTCCTCCGCGCGACGCTGCGGCCTCAAGCCCGCTGGTTCCGGCGGCCTGCGCCAGGGAGTGATGAGAAGCCATGCGTTGCCCGATCGCCGTCTCCGCCCTCCTGCTTTCCGGCTTCGTGCTCTCCGGTCCTGTCCTCGCTCAGGATGGGGGTGACATCCGGGTCACCCCGACCGGCCGCACCATCACCGCGACCGGCCAGACCAAGCCGCCGGCCCCGGGTCAGACGCAGGGCGACATCTCGTCCGTCTCCCAGGAGCAGATGCTCAAGGCCCAGCGCGCCGCGCAGGCGCGCGACAAGGCTTGGGACGCGAAGATGAACAAGACCATGGGCTCGATCTGCAAAGGTTGCTGACCGCCCCGGCCCGAGCCCCGGCGGACGAAGACCAGAGCCGCTCAGACCCCGCTCCCCCAACGCCGGAACCATGGCCGGCACCCTGCCGGAAATCCTCCGCGTGGCCCTCCCGGCAGCAGCAGGCTCGCGCGAATTCACCCGGCTCCAGACTTGCACAGAGCCCGCGTCCGTAGTATCGGGCACGCCTTCGCGACAGTCCTTGGGGTGCTCGCATCCCTTCGTACGCGGTGACCGCGCCGGCATTCCAACGCCGATAGCGCGGTCTCTTACATGAGCCGGGGACATCAAATCCCCATCAGGCGTCGTCCGCCGGGCAATACCGTCCGTGTGCGGAAACCCGCCTGAAACAAGGAAAGGTCACTCCCGTGATCCAGATGCAGACGAATCTGGACGTCGCCGACAATTCGGGTGCGCGCCGCGTGATGTGCATCAAGGTACTCGGCGGGTCGAAGCGCAAATATGCCGGCGTCGGCGACATCATCGTCGTCTCCGTCAAGGAGGCGATCCCGCGCGGCCGCGTGAAGAAGGGCGACGTCATGAAGGCGGTCGTCGTGCGCACCGCCAAGGACGTGAAGCGCGCCGATGGTTCGGTGATCCGCTTCGACAAGAACGCCGCCGTTCTGATCAACAATCAGAAGGAGCCGGTCGGCACCCGTATCTTCGGACCGGTGCCGCGTGAGCTGCGCGCGCGCAACCACATGAAGATCATCTCGCTCGCTCCTGAGGTGCTGTGATGGCCGCCAAGATCAAGAAGGGCGATACGGTCGTCGTTCTCACCGGTCGCGACGCGGGTCGCTCCGGCGAGGTCATCCAGGTCATGCCGAAGGAGGACAAGGCCTTCGTTCGCGGCGTCAACCTGGTGAAGAAGCACCAGCGCCAGACCCAGAACCAGGAAGGCGGCATCATCTCCAAGGAAGCTGCCATCCAACTGTCCAACATCGCGGTGGCCGACGCCAACGGCAAGCCGACCCGTGTTGGGTTCCGCATCCTCGACGACGGGCGCAAGGTCCGGTTCGCCAAGACCACGGGGGATCAGATCGATGGCTGAGGCCGACAAGAACGCCTACATCCCGCGTCTGCGCAAGCACTACGACGAGGTTGTCCGGCAGAAGCTGATCGAGCAGTTCGGGTACGCGAACCCGATGCAGGTCCCGCAGATCGAGAAGATCGTCATCAACATGGGCGTCGGCGAGTCCACCGCGGACTCGAAGAAGGCCACCGTTGCGGCGGGCGACCTCGCGCTCATCGCCGGCCAGAAGCCGGTCATCACCCGCGCCCGCAAGGCGATCGCGACCTTCAAGGTCCGCGAAGGCATGCCGATCGGCTGCAAGGTGACCCTGCGCAAGGCTCGCATGTACGAGTTCATGGACCGTCTCGTCACGATCGCGCTGCCGCGCGTCCGCGACTTCCGCGGCCTGAACCCGCGTTCCTTCGACGGCCGTGGCAACTACGCCATGGGCCTCAAGGAGCACCTCGTGTTCCCGGAGATCTCCTACGACAAGGCGGAGCAGACCTGGGGCATGGACATCGTCGTCCAGACGAGCGCCACCACGGACGAAGAGGCCAAGGCTCTCCTCGCCCATTTCAAGTTCCCGTTCCGGCAGTAAGCGGCAGCAACGTCGCTTAGACGCGGACACTGGAGAAAGACATGGCTAAGAAAAGCTCAGTCGAGAAGAACAACCACCGCAAGGATCTGGTGAAGCGCTTCGCCGAGAAGCGCAAAGCCCTCCTCGCCATCGCCAACGACGAGTCCCGTGAGATGGAGGAGCGCTTCGAGGCGCGCCTGAAGCTCGCGGAACTGCCGCGCAACTCGTCGGCCACCCGCATCCGCAACCGTTGCGAGATGACCGGCCGTCCGCGGGCCTACTACCGCAAGCTCGGCATCTCACGCGTGGCTCTGCGCGAGCTCGGCAACCGGGGTCTCATCCCCGGCCTCGTGAAGTCCAGCTGGTAAGGGGAGGCATCCATGGTGAACGATCCCGTGGGTGACATGCTCACCCGCATCCGCAACGGTCAGAGCCGTCGCCGCAACGTCGTCCAGACCCCCGGCTCGCGCCTGCGCGCCTCGGTTCTCGACGTCCTGAAGTCCGAGGGCTACATCCGCGATTACGCGGTGCAGGACCTCGGCAACGGCCGCACGGAGTTCCAGATCGAACTCAAGTACTACGACGGTCGCCCGGTCATCCGGGAGATCAAGCGGGTGTCGAAGCCCGGCCGCCGTGTCTACTCGTCGGTTGGCGAGTTGCCGCGCGTCGCCGACGGCCTCGGCGTCACCATCATCTCGACCCCGCAGGGCGTCATGGCCGATCACGTTGCGCGCGAGCGCAACGTCGGCGGTGAAGTGCTCTGCAAGGTGTTCTGATCCGGAGGACAGCGACATGTCTCGCGTAGGCAAGAAGCCCGTCCCCGTCCCGTCTGGCGTCACCGCCACGGTCACGGGTCAGACGGTAAAGGTGAAGGGCTCGAAGGGCGAACTCCAGTTCGTCGTCCCGTCCCAGGTGGTCGTCGAGTTCAAGGACGGCGCCGTCTCGGTGCAGCCCAAGGACCAGTCGAAGCAGGCCCGCTCCCTGTGGGGCACCTCGCGCGCCCAGGTGGCGAACCTCGTCGAGGGCGTTTCCAAGGGTTTCGAGAAGAAGCTGGAGATCACAGGCGTCGGCTACCGCGCCGCGATGGCCGGTAAGGCGCTCAAGCTCTCGCTCGGCTACAGCCACGACATTGAATACGAGATCCCGGCCGGCATCACGATCGTGACGCCCAAGCCCACGGAGATCGTGGTGTCGGGCATTGATCGGCAGCGCGTCGGTCAGGTCGCGGCGGAGATTCGCGAGTATCGCGGTCCCGAGCCCTATAAGGGCAAGGGCGTGAAGTACGCTGGCGAATTCATCTTCCGCAAGGAAGGCAAGAAGAAGTAAGGGGGGCGATCATGTCGAACAAGAACGAAGCCCTCCTGCGTCGCAAGGCGCGGGTCCGTCGGGCCCTCAGAGCTGCCGCCAACGGCCGTCCGCGGTTGTCGGTGTTCCGCTCGTCCAAGCAGATCTACGTCCAGGTCATCGACGACGCCGCGGGCCGCACGCTCGCCGCCGCGTCGAGCCTCGACAAGGATCTGAAGTCCAGCCTCAAGACCGGTGCCGACAAGGCAGCGGCCGAGGCGGTCGGCAAGCTCGTCGCCGAGCGCGCCAAGGCTGCGGGCGTCACCAAGGTCGTCTTCGACCGCTCGGGCTACATCTTCCACGGTCGCGTCAAGGCTCTCGCCGACGCCGCCCGTGAGGGTGGCCTGGACTTCTAAGACGCCGCGTTCCCTCCCCCTCGTGGGGAGGGGACCCATCGAGCGAGCGGGTCGTTCCGATCCGCGTCAGTGAGATAACAGGAATCAGATATGGCACGTGAACGCGAGGGTCGTCGCCGCGACGACCGCGAGGAGCGCGACAGCGAGTTCGTGGACAAGCTCGTCCACATCAACCGCGTCGCCAAAGTGGTGAAGGGTGGCCGTCGCTTCGGCTTCGCGGCGCTCGTCGTCGTCGGCGACCAGAAGGGCCGCGTCGGCTTCGGCCACGGCAAGGCCCGTGAGGTGCCGGAGGCGATCCGCAAGGCGACCGAGGCCGCCAAGCGCGGTCTGATCCGGGTGTCGCTGCGCGAAGGCCGCACCCTGCACCACGACGTCAACGGGCGTCACGGCGCCGGCAAGGTCATCCTGCGCGCCGCGCCCCAGGGCACCGGCATCATCGCGGGTGGTCCGATGCGCGCCGTGTTCGAGACGCTCGGCATGCAGGACGTCGTCGCCAAGTCGCTCGGCTCGTCCAACCCCTACAACCTCGTGCGCGCCACCTTCGACGCGCTCAAGAACGAGGACAGCCCGCGCTCGGTCGCGGCCCGTCGCGGTCTCAAGGTGTCGGCCCTCCAGGCCCGTCGCCGTGACGCCGACCCGGCCGATACCTCCGAAGCGGCCGTCGCGTAAGGGAGGGCAGCATGGCAACCAAGACTGTCCGCATCGAGCAGATCGGCTCGCCGATCCGCCGCGAAGCCTCCCAGCGTGCGACGCTGGTCGGCCTCAAGCTGAACAAGCTGCACCGCGTTTCCGAGCTGGAGGACACTCCCTCGGTCCGCGGAATGATCCGCAAGGTCGCGCACCTCGTGCGCGTCCTCGACGACGCCGCGGCGTGAGGAGGGCTCCACCATGAAGCTCAACGAGATCCGCGACAACGAAGGGGCCACCAAGGCCCGCATGCGCGTCGGCCGGGGCATCGGCTCCGGCAAAGGTAAGACCGGTGGCCGCGGCGTGAAGGGTCAGAAGGCCCGGAGCGGCGTGTCCATCAAGGGCTTCGAGGGCGGCCAGATGCCGCTGCATCGGCGCCTGCCCAAGCGCGGCTTCAACAACATCCACGCCCATGACCTGAACGAGGTGAATCTCGGCCGGGTGCAGCAGGCCGTGGATGCCGGCAAGCTCGACGCGAACGCCGCCATCACGGTCGATGCGCTGGTCAAGGCCGGCATCATCGCCCGCGCCCGCGACGGCGTGAAGCTGCTCGGTGTCGGCGAGCTGACGTCGAAGCTCAGCTTCGAGGTGACCCGCGCCTCCAAGTCGGCCATCGAGGCCGTCGAGAAGGCTGGCGGCTCGGTGACCACGACCTTTGCCGCCGGCGTCGCCCATCGCGGCGCGGCGGAAGGCGCGGTTGCGTCGGCCTGACGCCGCGATTAAGTCGAACGCCGAAGCGGCGGCCCGTGCTCGCACGCGGCCGCCGCTTTCGCTTTCAGGGACCGTTCGAGACGCGTCCCGACGGCAATTCCTGGGATACGAGACATGGCCTCAGCCGCCGAACAGCTCGCCGCGAACCTGAATTTCGGCGCCATCGCCAAGGCCGACGAGCTTAAGAAGCGCATCTGGTTCACCCTGGGCGCGCTCATCGTTTTCCGGCTCGGCACCTACATCCCGATTCCGGGCATCGACCCGGAGCAGTTCGCGCGGAACTTCCAGAACCAGGCCGGCGGCGTGCTCGGCATGTTCAACATGTTCTCCGGCGGTGCCGTCGAGCGCATGGCGGTCTTCGCGCTCAACATCATGCCCTACATCTCGGCCTCCATCATCGTTCAGCTTCTGACCTCGGTCGTGCCGACCCTGGAAGCGCTGAAGAAAGAGGGCGAGTCGGGCCGCAAGGTCATCAACCAGTACACCCGCTACCTCACGGTGGTACTGGCACTGGTTCAGTCCTGGGGCATCGCCTTCGGCCTGCAGGGCTCGAACGCGGTCATCACGCCGGGTCCGTTCTTCATCCTCTCCACCGTCGTGACGTTGACCGGCGGCACGCTGTTCCTGATGTGGATCGGCGAGCAGATCACCTCGCGCGGCATCGGCAACGGCTCCTCGCTCATCATCTTCGCCGGTATCGTCGCCCACCTGCCGGCCTCGATCTTCGGCGCGCTCGAACTCACCCGCACCGGCGCGCTCTCGCCCGCCATCCTGCTCGGCGCCGGCCTTGCGGCGGTCGCGCTGATCTACTTCATCGTGTTCATGGAGCGCGCCCAGCGCCGGCTCCTCATCAACTACCCCAAGCGCCAGGTCGGCAACCGCATGTACGAGGGCCAGTCCTCGTTCCTGCCGCTCAAGCTCAATACCTCGGGCGTGATCCCGCCGATCTTCGCCTCGTCGCTGCTGCTGCTTCCGACGACGGTGGCGAGCTTCTCGGCCAACCAGGGCTCGACCGGCATCCTCGGCACGCTGACGGCCTATCTCGGCCACGGAAGGCCGCTCTACATGGTCGCCTATGCCGGCCTGATCATCTTCTTCACGTTCTTCTACACGGCGATCGTCTTCAATCCGCAGGAGACCGCCGACAACCTGAAGAAGCAGGGCGGCTTCATCCCCGGCATCCGTCCGGGGGAGCGGACCGCGGCCTTCATCGACAAGGTGCTGACGCGCATCACGGTGATCGGCGCGGCCTACCTCACCTTCGTCTGCCTCGTGCCGGAGATCGTCGCCTCCTACACCTCGGCGGTGCTGGGCTTCGGCGGCACCTCGCTGCTGATCGTGGTCTCGGTCACCATGGACACGGTGGCTCAGATCCACGGGCACCTGATGGCGCATCAGTACGAGGGCCTCGTGAAGAAGGCCAAGCTGCGTGGCGCCTCTACGACGCGGCGCCGCTGAGGCGCCCCG
Organism: Methylorubrum sp. Q1; assembly: GCF_004683995.1. Taxonomy (NCBI): domain Bacteria; kingdom Pseudomonadati; phylum Pseudomonadota; class Alphaproteobacteria; order Hyphomicrobiales; family Methylobacteriaceae; genus Methylorubrum; species Methylorubrum sp. Q1. The sequence continues at coordinate 425,718 of NZ_SRHQ01000001.1, forward strand.
AAAGGCACCCTTCGACAAAGGTTTGGTGGACGCGCAGTTCGGAATTGCGCATCACAGCGTTGTGACGACGGCGCGGCCTCAGGAAGGTGGGCGCGCCGCCCATGAAGAACGAGCCCGGCGCCGGGCCTTGAGGACGGGGAGACGCTATGCGGATCATTCTGCTCGGACCGCCGGGTGCGGGGAAGGGTACGCAGTCCGAGCGTATCGTGGAGCGCTACCGCGTTCCGCAGCTTTCGACCGGCGACATGCTGCGCGCGGCGGTCGCCGCCAGGACGCCGGTCGGACTGGAAGCGAAGGCGATCATGGAGAGCGGCGGCCTCGTGTCCGACGCGATCGTGGTTGGCATCGTTGCCGACCGCATCGAGGAAGCCGACGCCAAGAACGGCTTCATCCTCGACGGCTTCCCCCGCACGGTCGAACAGGCCAAGGCCCTCGACGCCATGCTGGCGGAGAAGGGCATCGCCCTCGATGCGGTGGTGGAATTCGTCGTCGACGAGACCGCCCTCGTCGGCCGCATCGCCAAGCGCGCCGAGGAGACCGCCGCCCGCGGCCAGCCGGTGCGGAAGGACGACACGCCGGAGGTCTTCAAGACCCGGCTCGACGCCTACAGGAAGCAGACCGCTCCGCTTTCCGACTATTACGCCGGCACCGGTCTGCTGCGGAAGATCGACGGCATGAAGCCGATCGATGCCGTGACCGGGGATGTCACCGCTCTCCTCGACAGCTTCCGCGAGACGGCCTCTTCCTGAAGCCTCGGCACCGCGCAGACCTCGAAGCCCGCCTCCCGTTCCGACGGGGCGGGCTTTTTCATGCCTCGGCGACGGTCTTACCGGCTGTGGACCGTATTCCGGTTTTCAAAGCGTTGACAAGTTATCCGGCCCGCGCTAGGTGGACCCCCTTCGTCCAAGCGGGATGTGGTTCGGGGCGCCTCACGGAGCGCGCTTTCGGGCCGATTTGTCGTTCTGGGCGGCGCGCAGGGGCCGGCCTCCACCGGACGCGCGCTTTCATCCGCCGAGGCGTGGCCGATCGTGCCCGCCACATGGAGAGAACATCTTGGCTCGTATCGCCGGCGTCAACATCCCGACCGCCAAGCGCGTCGTCATCGCGCTCCAGTACATCCACGGCATCGGCCCGAAGAAGGCCGAGGAGATCACCGAGAAGGTCGGCATCCCGGCCGAGCGCCGGGTGAACCAGCTCACCGACGCCGAGGTGCTTCAGATCCGCGAAGCCATCGACCGCGACTACATCGTCGAGGGCGACCTGCGCCGCGAAGTCTCGATGAACATCAAGCGCCTGATGGATCTCGGCTGCTACCGCGGCCTGCGTCACCGCAAGCAGCTCCCGGTCCGCGGCCAGCGCACCCACACCAACGCCCGCACCCGCAAGGGCAAGGCGAAGCCGATCGCCGGCAAGAAGAAGTAATTTTTGGCATGGGAAGGCCGTGCTTTGCTCGGCCTTCTTTCCGTCGCGCTGGGTGCCCCCCCGGCCGTCGACGATTGAGCGGGACGGGTCTGCACGACGGACGCGCCCAAGTGACAAAAGAATCCCGAGCGCCTGGAAGTACGGGCGTGATTGAAGGACGAAAGCGAAAAGATGGCTAAGGAACCGACCCGCGTCCGCCGGCGCGAACGCAAGAACATCGTCTCGGGCGTGGCGCACGTCGCCGCCTCGTTCAACAACACGATGATCACCATCACCGACGCGCAGGGCAACACGATCTCGTGGTCGTCGGCTGGCGCGATGGGCTTCAAGGGCTCGCGCAAGTCGACCCCGTATGCGGCCCAGGTTGCCGCCGAGGACGCGGCCCGCAAGGCGTCCGAGCACGGCATGCGCACCCTCGAGGTCGAGGTCTCCGGCCCCGGTTCGGGCCGTGAGTCGGCTCTGCGTGCGCTCCAGGCCGCGGGCTTCACCGTGACCTCGATCCGCGACGTCACCTCGATCCCGCATAACGGCTGCCGGCCGCGCAAGCGCCGCCGCGTCTGATCGCACGACACCGGAGCATCCCCGAGCGGAGAAGCCCATGGCGGACGGATCGAAGCCCCTACCCGGCGCGCTGCGTTGGAACCTCGGCGACCTCACGGTCACCGCGCTCAACGACGGCTGGTTTCAGGGCTCCCTCGATCTCGTCACGGGCATCCCTCAGGACGAGGCCGGCGCTCTTCAGCGCGCCGGCTTCCGCCCGGAGGCTCCGGTCGTCACGCTCAACGCGTTCCTCGTCACCGGCGCCGGCCGCAAGCCGGTGCTGATCGATTCCGGGTATGGCCATTTCGGCCCCGACACCATGGGCCGGGTGCCCGCCGCCCTCGGGCTCGCCGGCGTCGCGCCGGAGGAGATCGAGACCGTGCTCCTGACCCATCTCCATCCCGATCATGCGGGCGGGCTGGTGAAGGCGGATGGCAGCGCGGCCTACCCGAACGCGGAACTCGTCGTGCATGCGACGGAAGCCGCGCACTGGCTTCCCGATGCGGCGCTGTCGCGGGCGCCGGACGAGGCCAAGCCGTATTTCGAGAACGCCCGCAAGGCGGTGGCGCCCTACGGTGCGCGGCTGCGCAAGCACGAGGGTGGTGAGCTGGTTCCCGGCATCACCGCCGTTCCGCTGCCCGGCCACACGCCCGGCCATTGCGGCATGCGGATCGTATCGGGGGACAAGTCCCTGCTGATGTGGACCGACGTGGTGCATATGCCGGCGATCCAGTTCAAGCAGCCGGAGGCGGGCGTCGCCTTCGATGTGGACGGGGATCAGGCCCGGGCGACTCGCAAGCGCGTGCTCGACGAGGTGGCGACGGAGAGAACCCTCATCGCCGGCTCGCATCTCGAGTTTCCGGCGCTGGGATACGTGGCCCGCGACGGCGCGGGCTACCGCTTCGTTCCCGCGCTCTGGGTGGCGGGCGAGAAGACTTAGATTTTTGGGGACCGGCCCGGATGCTCCCAGAGCAATCCAGGGCCGGCCGTAGCGCTTTCCGGGACGCCGGCGGCGCGGGTTTGGCAAGAGGTAGGACCGTGGTCATTCAGAAGAACTGGCAAGAGCTCATCAAGCCGAACAAGCTGCAGGTGACGGCCGGCGACGATCCCAAGCGGGTCGCCACCGTCGTGGCCGAGCCGCTCGAGCGCGGCTTCGGCACGACGCTCGGCAACAGCCTGCGCCGCGTGCTGCTCTCCTCGCTTCAGGGCGCCGCCGTGACCTCCGTCCAGATCGACGGCGTGCTGCACGAGTTCTCGTCCATCCCCGGCGTGCGGGAGGACGTGACCGACATCGTCCTCAACATCAAGACCATCGCCATCCGCTCGCAGACGGATCAGCCCAAGCGCATGACCCTGCGCAAGACGGGCCCGGGCCTCGTCACCGCGGGCGACATCGGCGCCGTCGGCGACATCCAGATCCTGAACCCCGACCTCGTGATCTGCACCCTGGACGACGGGGCCGAGATCCGCATGGAATTCACGGTCGCCACCGGCAAGGGCTACGTCCCGGCCGAGCACAATCGCCCCGAGGATGCGCCGATCGGCCTGATCCCGGTCGATGCGCTGTACTCGCCGGTGACCAAGGTCAGCTACCGCGTCGAGACCACCCGCGAGGGCCAGGATCTCGACAAGGACAAGCTGACGATGACGCTCGAGACCAACGGCGCCGTGTCGCCGGAGGATGCGCTGGCCTACGCCGCCCGCATCATCCAGGACCAGCTCCAGGTCTTCGTGAACTTCGAGGAGCCCCGCAAGGAAGAGGCCGCGCCGCTCGCGCCGCAGCTCCCCTTCAACCCGGCGCTGCTCAAGAAGGTGGACGAGCTCGAACTGTCGGTCCGTTCGGCGAACTGCCTGAAGAACGACAACATCGTCTATATCGGCGACCTCATCCAGAAGTCGGAGGGCGAGATGCTGCGCACCCCGAATTTCGGCCGCAAGTCGCTCAACGAGATCAAGGAAGTGCTCGCCGGCATGGGCCTGCACCTCGGCATGGACGTTCCCGGCTGGCCGCCGGAGAACATCGAGGATCTCGCCAAGCGCTTCGAAGAACACTACTGAGGGGCGAAGCCGCCCCTGGCCTGATTGAGCGGCGCTGCACGGCGTCGTTTGTTCGGCCGCCTCGGACCCGGTGCTGAGCCGCTGGCTCGGGCACTCCCGAAAGAAATCCCGCCGCTGGGTTACGCGGAGTTTCTGAAAACAGCCCCTAGGGCACTCGGCCGTACCGTGGCACGGCGGCCGTGACTGAGAAGGACCAGCCACCATGCGTCACGGCTATCGCGGTCGCCGCTTCAATCGCACCACCGAGCATCGTAAGGCGATGTTCGCCAACATGTCGGCCGCGCTGATCAAGCACGAGCAGATCGTCACCACCCTGCCGAAGGCCAAGGATCTGCGTCCGGTCATCGAGAAGCTGATCTCGCTCGGCCGTACCGACAGCATCCATGCCCGCCGCCTCGCCATGGCCCAGATCCGCGATGCGGACATGGTCAAGAAGCTCTTCTTGGTCCTCGGCCCGCGCTACCAGTCGCGTCCGGGTGGCTACTGCCGCATCATGAAGGCGGGCTTCCGCTACGGCGACAACGCTCCCATGGCCGTCATCGAGTTCGTGGATCGTGACGTCGACGCCCGCGGCAAGGATTCCGGCCCGACCTCGGTCGAGACGGCCGACGCCGCCTGAGGTGGGGTCCCGCGCATTGCGGGGCAACGCGTGACATTATGATCGGAGCGAAAGGCGGCCATACGGCCGCCTTTTTGCGTGTTCGACCGGGCGCGCTAAAAGCGGGTGTCCGAACCGGCGGTGGAGAAAGCGCCGGGACGTCGCCACTGGGACAATTGTGCATGTGCCTTGCCGTGTTGCATCCGCTATCGTCGGGTGCGCGGCAGGGTTGAGGATCACCGGCAAGCCGGCGCCCCTTCCCCGGTGCGGCAGGCCGGAAGGCGTTGTCGAACGGCAGGATGTGAACCGTGAATGCTCCCAACGAGAGCGCAGAAGTACTGAGGGACCCGCTGCTGCTGGACAATCAGCTCTGCTACGCGCTCTACGCCGCGGCCCACCGGATGACGAAATCCTATCGGCCGATGCTGGAACGGATGGGGCTGACTTACCCGCAATATCTGGTGCTTCTCGTGCTCTGGGAGAACGACGGCGTGACCGTCTCCGAGATCGGCCGGCGCCTTCGTCTCGATTCCGGCACGCTCACGCCGGTGCTCAAACGGCTGGAGACGAGCGGATTGCTGAATCGCAATCGCCGTCAATCCGACGAGCGCGAGGTCGAGATCGCGCTGACCGATCAAGGCCGTGCTCTCCGCTCGGAGGCGATCGCCGTACGCCAGTCCGTCATGTGTCAGCTCAACATGTCGGAGCCCGAGATCCAGGCCATGCGGGCCGACCTGAATGCGCTCATCGAAAACCTCTCGACGGCGTGCTGATCGAGCCGGCACGCCTCGTCCCCAGTCCATTTTGCCGGGTAAATTTCGATTGAGTTGCTGCCCACGATTCCGCTAGTGACCCCTGTCGCTCATCGTCTGGATGCGACGGCAGCCCCGATCGCAGCGACGTGCCTTCCCGTCATCAATCTTTCAAGGAAGTTTGGCCTTGTCTGCGCCCGCTCGGAGCAGACCCGGCGGCAAACGCTGAGCGCGAACCGCGCCGGCCGCAGGGCGTTTCAGCAGCATGACGGCGGGCCCGATCGATAGCAGCCGCGAAGCGCGGCCCCAGGTCGGCGTGCTGCCGATGCGCCGGACACCGGAGGGTGGCACGGAGGTTCTGCTCGTCACGTCGCGTGAGACCCGCCGCTGGGTCATCCCGAAGGGCTGGCCGATGAAGGGACGCAAACCCTTCGAAGCGGCTGCCCAGGAGGCCTATGAGGAGGCCGGCATCGTCGGCCGCGTCGGCAAGCGGCCGATCGGTTTCTATCTCTACGAGAAGCGCCTGAAGAACCGCGACGCGGTTCTCTGCCAAGTGAAGGTGTTTCCTCTGGAGGTGCGCAAGCAGCTCAAGAAGTTTCCCGAACGTGGCCAGCGCGATGCCCGCTGGTTCACCCCCTCCGAGGCGGCCGACATGGTGATCGAGGCCGGTCTCGCCGGCCTGATCCGCGCCGCCGGAAACCGCGATCCGAAGCGGAAAGGCTGAGCGGGGGGCTGCGCCCACCCTCACGGCTGTGTCGGGGCGCCCAGGGGCGCCTGGAGCGGGCGGGGCGTGGTGCACCAGCCGGTTGAGCAAGCGCGTCTCACGCCCCCGTCCAGCCATTGCAGGAACGGCGCCGACGATGCCGACCCCACCATGCCGCTCGCTGGTCGGTGACTTAACTCAGCGGCCGATCTAGAGATCGTCACCACAACCGTCGAAGGGTGGCGCCTGCTTTCCCGCACGCTCGGGCGCGCCGGACGCCAGGCCGATGATGCGGCGACCGATGCGGTTGCGGCTGCCGACGGCCTCACCGAGGACGGATTCGACCGTCGCGACCGTGATCCGGTTGCCCGCCCCCGCGGCGATGGTGGCTTGCGCGAGACGACGGACCATCTCCTTGATGAACGCAGCGCTCGCTCCCTCCGATCGGGTGACGACGGCATCGATCGCCCTCTCCTCGAAATCGAGGGCCTCTCCATAGAGGCTGACAAGCCGAGCGCGGCAGGCCGCGTCGGGGTTTGCGATCTCGATCGCCTCGTCCACGCGTCCCGGGCGCGAGGCCAGAGCCTCCTCGATCTCCTCGGGACGGTTGGTGGTGAGGATGAACAGTACATCGGCGTCGTCGTGCAAGCCGTCCATCTCGTTGAGCAGACGGTTGAGGAGCACCTCGGTATTCGGGCTGTTCATGCCCTCGCGGGAGCGGCCGACCAGATCGACATCCTCCAGCACGACGATGCTGGGCTGGAGGGTGCGTGCGAGCGACATGTAGCGGCCGAGCATCTTGACCTGCTCGGCGGTGATCAAGATCGCCGTTCGTGTCGGCAGGTTCGAAGCGATGTAGCGGACGATGTGGGTCTTGCCGGTGCCCGGGGGACCGTAGAGGAGGATGCCCTTACGGGTGGATTGGCCGAGCCGCTTCAAATCCTCCCGGTGCCGGTCGAACTCGAAGACGTGCCGGTCGAGGCGTTCCATCGCGTCCGCTCCGAGGATGACCGCCTCATGAGGGATGCGGGGCAACCGGTGAACCTGCATCGGTGCGCGCATGCCGGAACTGTCGCTCGCGGCCTCGAAGGAGAGAACCTTGCCACGGTAGAGCGTTGACCGTGCTCCTGCCGCCTCGATCTCCGAAAGGAAACCGGCTGCGAACTGGAGCGATGCCGGATCCGGCATCGTGGCAATCTCGACCTGCGAAAATCTCGATCGCACCGAGTAGTCGATGTAGCGGGAGAGCAGGATCGCGACTGGGCGGCCCTCCACCTGGAACAGCCAAAGGCCATTGTTCAGAGCCGCGAACGGATCGTCCTCCCCCACATCCATGTCCTGGTACTGGAGCGGCGTAATCGAGATCCGATACTCGCCGCTGCGAACAAGAAGGCCGGAGATCGTGAGAGCGATGTGTTCGTGGAACTGATGGACCCCGAGCAGCGTCGGCTTATGGGGCGCAAGTTGCGCCGCGATCGCGATTTGGGCATCCGGCAAAAGATGGTCGCCGAACTGCCGGCGTGAACTCGTGATGCCGTTGATCTGCTCGGCACCGAAATGGTCGACGAGGGCTTCCCAGGCTTGATCGAAGTTACCGGACATTCCTGCGCTCCTTCAGGAGCCGCTGCATCTTCGCAGGGCCCTTCATGGAGCTTGTCGATCGAACGGCAAAAACCAGAATGTGAGCAGCTTACAAAAGCACTCGATTTAAACAGTGATCTCTAAAACTACCAAATTGTTGTATATTGTTTGTTATATAGTGCCTCTGTGCAATACTTCAAGATCCCGACCGATCTTTTGATATGCTTGGATGTGCTCCCTTATCGTTTGCGTGCTTGCCGGCTCACGTTCCGAGGCCTGCGCGCGTCCTTCCACACGGGCAGCACTTGAAAATTCCTGCTCGGCCGAACGCGCAGTAAATGCGCCGGCATCGAGAGCACGGCAGCGACTCTCGCCCCTGCTACAGGTCTACGGCCGACCAATGCGGCAGGGCCGACGGATCCGCGCCTCAGCTCACCAAGAACGACAGCCTAGCCAGGCGTGGCATCGTGACCGCCGGGCGGAGGCAGCACGCCGCGGGCATGCAGCGCTCGTTTCCCGCAGACGAACGAAAACGGGCGCGGAGCTCTCGCTCCACGCCCGCACCGTCACTCTTATGGAGGAGGCTACTAAGCTGCCGTGCCGGCCGCTTCGGCCGCCGCAGCCTGGTCCTCGACCAGCTTCCAGGTCTTGGTCTTGGAATAGGGACGGGACTCCTCGATGAACACCGTCTGGCCGATCTTGGCCGTATTGGCCTCGTCGTGCGCATGGTAGTTCTTCGAACGGCGAACCGTCTTCTTCATCACCGGATGGGTGAAGCGACGCTCCACCTTCACGACGATGGTCTTATCGGTCTTGTCGCTGACGACGACGCCTTGAAGGACGCGCTTGGGCATGTGGAATCTCCTCAGGCCTTGGCCGCGTCCAGCGTCTTCTGACGCTGCAGCGTGCGGACACGGGCGATGTCGCGGCGGACCTCACGGACCCGGGCGACGTTCTCAAGTTGGCCCGTCGCGCCCTGGAAGCGCAGGTTGAACTGCTCCTTCTTCAGGCTGATGAGCTCGTCGGAAAGCTGATCCGCCGACAGAGCGCGCAGATCAGACAGTCTCTGGTCGGACTTCATGATCTCTTCCTATCAATCAGCGATGCGCTGGATGACGCGGGTGCGCACCGGCAGCTTCGCGGCTCCGAGGCGCAGGGCCTCGCGGGCGATGTCCTCGGCAACGCCATCCACCTCGAACATGATGCGGCCGGGGTGAACCCGGGCCGCCCAGTATTCCGGCGCACCCTTACCGGAGCCCATGCGGACCTCGGTGGGCTTGGCGGTGACGGGCAGATCCGGGAACACCCGGATCCACACCCGGCCCTGACGCTTCATCTCGCGGGTGATCGCGCGGCGGGCCGCCTCGATCTGCCGCGCGGTGATGCGCTCGGGCTCCAGGCACTTGAGGCCGAATTGGCCGAAGTTCAGCTCGAAGCCGCCCTTGGCCGCGCCACTGATGCGACCCTTGAACTGCTTACGAAATTTGGTCTTCTTGGGTTGCAGCATGGCAGCCTCTCAAGATTTCTGCTTGATCGAGCGTCAGGCGTGCGACGGCTCGCGGCGGCCGCGGCCACCCCGGTCGTCACCGTCACGCTCGCGGCGCCCGCCGGAACGGCCACCCTCTTCCTGGGCCTTCTTGTCCTGCGCCATCGGGTCGTGCTCGAGGATCTCGCCCTTGAACACCCAAACCTTGATGCCGCACGTCCCGTAGGTCGTGAAGGCGGTGGCGGTGCCGTAATCGACATCCGCGCGAAGCGTATGCAGGGGCACGCGGCCCTCGCGGTACCACTCCGTGCGGGCGATCTCCGCGCCACCGAGACGGCCGGCGCAGTTGATGCGGATGCCCTCGGCGCCGAGACGCATGGCCGACTGCACGGCGCGCTTCATGGCGCGACGGAAGGCGACACGGCGCTCGAGCTGCTGCGCGATCGACTCGGCGACGAGCGTCGCGTCGATCTCGGGCTTGCGCACCTCGACGATGTTGATGGTCACGTCGGCCTTGGTCATCGTGCCGACGAGCTTGCGCAGCTTCTCGATGTCCGCGCCCTTCTTGCCGATCACCACGCCCGGACGGCCCGAGTGGATGGTGACGCGGCACTTCCGGTGCGGGCGCTCGATGACGATCTTCGAGACGGCGGCCTGCTTGAGCTGCTTCATGAGGGCGGCGCGGATGGCCACGTCCTCATGCATCAGCTTGGCGTACTCGCCCTTCTCGGCGAACCAGCGGGAATCCCAGGTCCGGTTGATGCCGAGACGCAGGCCGATCGGATTGATCTTCTGACCCATCGGTAAACTCCTCAGGCCGCTTCAGCGCGCACTTCGCGAACCACGATCGTGAGGTTCGCAAAGGGCTTCAGGATGCGCGCGCCGCGACCGCGGGCACGGGCGTGGAAGCGCTTGAGCACCAGCGCCTTGCCAACGAAGGCCTGGGAGACGACGAGATCGTCCACGTCGAGATCGTGGTTGTTCTCGGCGTTGGCGATCGCGCTCTCCAGGCACTTCTTCACATCGCGGGCGATGCGCTTGCGGGAGAATTCGAGATCGGCAAGGGCCGTATCGACCTTCTTGCCGCGGATCAGCGCCGCCACGAGGTTGAGCTTCTGGGGCGACACGCGGAGCATCCGCGCGACGGCCTTCGCCTCGTTCTCGGGGAGCGCGCGGGGGGTGGCAGGCTTGCCCATCTCAGCGCCTCTTTGCCTTCTTGTCGGCCGCGTGACCGGGGAAGGTGCGGGTCGGCGAGAACTCGCCGAACTTGTGACCGACCATCTCCTCGGTGACGTAGACCGGGATATGCTTGTGTCCGTTGTGCACACCGAAGGTGATGCCCACGAACTGCGGAAGGATCGTGGAGCGACGGCTCCAGATCTTGACGACCTCGTTGCGGCTGCCGCCGCGGGCGGCGTCGGCCTTCTTGAGGAGGTAGCCGTCGACGAACGGCCCTTTCCAGAGGGAACGTGCCATGGCTGTTACTTCTTGCGGTTATGGCGGCTGGACAGGATGAAGGTGTCGGTCCGCTTGTTGGACCGGGTCTTCTTCCCCTTGGTGGGCACGCCCCAGGGCGTGACCGGGTTCCGGCCGCCCGAGGTACGACCCTCGCCGCCGCCGTGCGGGTGGTCCACCGGGTTCATGGCAACGCCGCGAACGTGCGGGCGCTTGCCGAGCCAGCGGTTACGGCCGGCCTTGCCCAGCGAGATGTTCATGTGGTCCGGGTTCGAGACCGCACCCACGGTCGCGAAGCACTGACCGTGCACCAGGCGCTGCTCGCCCGAGTTCAGGCGCAGCGTGACGTAGCCCTGGTCGCGTCCGACGATCTGAGCGTAGTTGCCGGCGGAGCGGGCGATCGCGCCGCCCTTGCCGATCTTCAGCTCGACGTTGTGGACGATGGTGCCCACCGGCATGGAGCCGATCGGAGCCGCATTGCCCGGCTTCACGTCGACGCTCTCACCGGCGATCACCTTGTCACCCGGCGACAGGCGCTGGGGGGCGATGATGTAGCTCTGCTTCCCATCGGGGAAGGTGATGAGCGCGATGAACGCCGTCCGGTTCGGATCGTACTCGATCCGCTCCACCGTCGCGGGAACGTTGAGGTTCTCGCGACGCTTGAAGTCGACGTTGCGCAGGACCCGCTTGTGGCCACCGCCGCGGAAGCGGACGGTGATGCGGCCCAGGTTGTTGCGGCCGCCCGAGGAGCTCTTGCCCTCGGTCAGCGCCTTCACCGGCTTGCCCTTGTAGAGCTCACGGCGATCGACGAGCACGAGCTGGCGCAGGCTCGGCGTGACCGGTTTGAATGTCTTCAAGGCCATCGGCTTGATCCTAACGCTTCAAGTCTCAGAGGCCGGTCGTGACGTCGATCGTATCACCCTCGGCGAGGGTCACGATCGCCTTCTTCACGTCCGAACGCTGCCCGCGCTGCCCGCGGAAGAACTTCTTCTTGCCCTTGGTCGTGAGCGTGTTCACGCCCGTGACCTTGACGTCGAACAGACGCTCGACCGCTTCCTTGATCTGCGGCTTGGTGGCCTTCGGGGCAACCCGGAAGACGACCTTGTTCTGCTCGGTGAGGTTCGTCGCCTTCTCCGTGATCACGGGGGAGACGATGATATCGTAGTGGCGCGGATCGGCACTCATTTGAAACGCTCCTCCAGCGCATCGACGGCGGCGCGCGTCAGCACGAGCGTGTCGCGGCGCAGGATGTCGTAGACGTTGATGCCCTGGACGGGCAGCACATCGATCTTCGGAATGGCGCGGGCGGCGCGGCCGAAGTTCTCGTCCACTTCAGAGCCGCCGATGATCAGCGCGCTCGACAGACCGAGCTTCTCGAAACGCTCGATCATGGCCTTGGTCTTGTGGTTGTCGACCTTGATGTCGTCGACGACGATCAGGGTCGAAGCCTTGGCCTTGGCCGAGAGGGCGTGCTTGAGCGCCAGAGCGCGGACCTTCTTGGGAAGGTCGTGGCTGTGGTCGCGCACCACCGGACCGAAGGCCCGGCCGCCGCCGCGAAACTGAGGAGCGGAGGCAGCGCCGTGACGGGCGTTGCCGGTGCCCTTCTGCTTGTACAGCTTCTTCGAGGTGCGATCGACGTCGGAGCGGTTCTTGACGGCGTGCGTGCCGGCGCGCCGCTTGGCGAGCTGGTAGCGCACCATCCGCTGCAGGATGTCGGCGCGCGGCTCGAGGCCGTAGATCGCCTCGTTGAGCTCGACCGAGCCGGCGGAGCCGCCGTCGAGCGTGGTGATATCGAGTTTCATCACGCGTTCTCCTCGGACGCCGGAGCCTCGGGGGCCGCCTCGACCTGGGACGCGCCGGCAGAGCCGTTCTCACGGAACTTGCCCGGCAGCGGCACATCGGCCGGCAGCTTGCGCTTGACCGAGTCGCGAACCTGGATCCAGCCGCCGGCGACACCGGGGACGGCGCCTTCGACGAGGATCAGGCCGCGCTCCGGATCGGTGCGGACGACCTTGAGGTTCTGCGTGGTCACGCGCTCGACGCCCATGTGACCCGGCATCTTCTTGTTCTTGAAGGTCTTGCCCGGATCCTGACGGCCACCGGTCGAACCGATCGAGCGGTGGGAGATCGACACGCCGTGGGTGGCGCGCAGACCGCCGAAGTTCCAGCGCTTCATGCCGCCGGCGAAACCCTTACCCGTGCTGGTGCCCGTCACGTCGACGAACTGGCCCGGGATGAAGTGGTCGGCCGTGATCTCGGCACCGACCGGGATCAGCGCGTCCTCGGACACGCGGAACTCGGCGAGCTTCTTCTTGGGCTCGACCTTGGCGACCGCGAAGCGGCCGCGCTCGGCCTGCGACACGTTCTTTACCTTGGCCTTGCCGACGCCGACCTGGAGGGCGACGTAGCCATCCTTCTCGGTCGTGCGGTGTGCCACGACTTGGCACTGATCAATCTGGAGCACAGTGACGGGCACATGCTCGCCAGCGTCTGTAAAGACGCGGGTCATGCCGACCTTCCGTGCGATGACGCCTGAGCGCATAGGTCTCTCCCTCGCGCGATGAAACGGTAAGCTCTAAATCCGACGCGGACTTAGAGCTTGATCTCCACGTCCACGCCAGCGGCGAGGTCGAGCTTCATCAGCGCGTCCACGGTCTGCGGCGTCGGGTCGACGATATCGAGCACCCGCTTGTGCGTGCGCATCTCGAACTGCTCGCGCGACTTCTTATCGATGTGCGGCGAACGGTTCACCGTGAACTTCTCGATATGGGTCGGCAGCGGGATCGGGCCCCGGATCTGCGCGCCGGTCCGGCGCGCGGTCGAGACGATTTCCTTGGTGGACGCATCGAGGATGCGATGATCGAACGCCTTAAGGCGAATGCGGATGTTCTGACCGTTCATGACCTGACCTCGGCGGAAACGTTGAGGAGCGGGCGCGAGGGCCCGCCCCTCTTACGTCCCCTGTCGATGATGCTTGCGGTT